>NZ_CP133319.1:621818-932727 GCF_038811545.1 Rhodoligotrophos sp. CJ14 | reverse complement strand
CGGTGCTGGTTGCGGCCATGGGCAGCGGCAATCCCCTGCAGGTTGACGGCATCGGCGGTGGCAATCCGCTCACCAGCAAGGTTGCAATCGTCTCGACTTCAAAACGGCCGGATGCGGATCTCGACTATCTCTTCGCGCAGGTCAATGTCGAGCGGGCCTATGTGGACACCAAGCCCAATTGCGGCAACATGCTTGCCGCAGTCGGACCCTATGCGCTCGAGGCCGGCCTCATCGAGGCGCGGGCACCGCGCACCACGCTGCGCATCTATAATGTGAATACCGATGCGGTGATCGAGGCGACCGTCGAAACGCCTGGCGGCGTGCCGACTTATGCCGGCGACTGCCGGATCGATGGTGTGAACGGGACCGGCTCGCCGGTGCGGCTCAATTTCACCGCATCGGAAGGCGCTGTCACGGGCATGCTGCTGCCGACCGGCCGCGCCAAGGACATTATCGACGGGATCGAGGTCTCGGTGATCGACTATGCGGTTCCGGTGATGTTCGTGCGGGCAGAGGATGTGGGACTGGCCGGCGATGAGACGCCGGCATTGCTGAACGCGAACCGGCCGCTGTTTGAAAGGCTCGAGGGGTTGCGCCTTGAAGCAGGGCGGCGGGCAGGGCTGGGGGATGTCTCAGGCTCGGTTCTGCCGAAGGTGGCCGTCGTCTCGAAGCCCGATCATGAGGGCAGTGTGCGCTCGCGCTATTTCACCCCGACCACCGCGCATGAAAGCTATCCGGTCACCGGGGGGCTGTGCCTGGCGGTCGCCTCATGCCTTCCTGGCACGGTGGTGAGTGAGATCACATCTCGCCGGGTGCAGGGCACCGGGGTGACCGGCATCGAGCATCCGGTGGGCATGCTCGAGATCGAGATCGCGCTCAGCCGGAAAGGCGCAAACCATTCGCCGATCTCCAGCGCGTCGCTGGTGCGCACCGCAAGGCGGATTTTCGACGGGTTCGTCTACGTGCCGCGGCAGGTGATGGAGGCGGTTACAGCGCCTGTGCCGAATGGCCTTATCCATCGTGCCGCGTGAGGGGGAGGGGAACCATGCAGAATCTATCCGCATCAAGGAGCTTCCGCGTGATCACAGGCGCTGGTGGAGCATCCGCTGGCGGTGCCGATATGGCCGGTGCGGCGGGTGCAACGGGCGCGCGTGTCGGCCGGCATGGCTTGCCCTGGCGCGAGGGGCGCGGCGGCACGGTGCTCATCCTCGGCAATTACCGTCCGGCGCTCACCGCTGCGCGCGTGCTTGCGCGGCTCGGTTACCGGGTGGCGGTGACGGGCAGCGCTGAGCAGCCCTTCGCCGAATATTCGCAGGCTGTCACTCAGGTCTGGGACGCGCCTTCGCCCAAAGACAAGGGCTTTGTGGCAGCGCTTCTCTCATTCATCGACGGCCATGATGACATCGTCGCCCTGATGCCGGTGAGCGAGGCGATGCTCGATATTCTCGCTGCGAATTGGACGGCCCTGACCGACCGCGGCGTCAGGCTCGCCATGCCGCCGGCTGCGATCGTAAGGCAGTGCCACGACAAGACCGGCATGCTGGATATCGCCAGCGCCGCCGGGTTGGACTGCCCGCCCTATGCCGTTGCACCGAACGCGGACCTCCTGCTGGCCACGGCGGACAAGGTGGGCTTCCCCCTGGTCATCCGGCCGCTCACTCCGGGCACCCGTTTCGGCAAGCTCAAGGCGATCACGCTCGAAAGCCGGGAGGCGCTTATCGCCTATCCCGCGGAAACATTCGAGGCGGCAGGGCCCATGCTGCTGCAGCGTTATTTCTCAGGGCGTCGGTATAATGTCTATTTCGCCGCGCTCAACGGGCGGATCATCGATGAGCAGCATGCCAAGATCTTCCGGTCAGACCGGGCCGATGGCAGCGGGCTCACGGTTGAGGGCAAGACCATCCCGGACGTGCCCGAGCTGTCGGGAGATGTTCATGCGCTGGCCGGCGCCTTGGGCTATACGGGCGTGGGCTGCGCTCAGTTCCTCTTCGACGAGGCCACGGGCAAGCGCTGCTTTCTCGAGATCAACCCGCGGTTTGGTGCGAACTACGCCTTCATCGAAGCGGCCGGCATGCAGCTGACGAGGCTTTGCATGCTGCTTGCCGGGTCCGATCCGGTCGAGCCGAGACTTGCGCCAAGGCTCGACAAGAAGCGGGTCCATTTCGTGTGGACCTATGGGGACCTGGCCGGGCTTGTTCATGAGCTCGCCAATCGGGAGATTGGGCTCAAGGGCGCGATCGGCTGGCTCGTTGAGGCTGTCCGGGCTGCGGTGAAGGCGGATATGCATGTGACCTGGTCGAGAACCGATCCAAAGCCCACCCTGATGACCTATTTCGGACGGGTCGGCCGCTGGGTGGGGCTTGGCCGGCGCTGAAGCTGGCCCGGTCGCATTTTCTTCGAACGGGTATCCACTTCGGTCGAAAATGCTCTAGCCGCCGGTCACGGACATATGGCGGCCCAGCGCGGGCTTCTTGTGCCGACGATCGATGATGAAGTCATGGCCCTTAGGCTTGCGGGCGATCGCCGTATCGATCGCCTGACAGAGCAGCTCATCGCTTTCCGAGGCGCGCATGGGCGCACGCAGGTCAACCGCATCTTCCTGCCCAAGGCACATGAACAGGGTGCCGGTGCAGGTGAGCCGCACCCGGTTGCAGCTTTCGCAGAAATTGTGGGTCATGGGCGTGATAAAGCCGAGGCGGCCACCCGTCTCGCGCACCGTCACATAGCGGGCGGGGCCGCCGGTCCGGTAGGGCGATTCCTCCAGTGTGAAGCGCTCTCGCAAGCGGGCCCGCACCAGGGACAAGGGCAGGTACTGATCGGTGCGGTCACCATCGATATCGCCCAAGGGCATGGTCTCGATGAGGGTCAAGTCCATGCCTTGCCCGTGACACCAGAGCAGCATGTCCTCGATCTCATGCTCATTGACGCCCTTGAGCGCCACCATGTTGATCTTGACCTTGAGGCCTGCTGCCTGTGCTGCGGCAATGCCGGCCATCACCTTGTCCGGGTCGCCCCAGCGGGTGATCTGGCGGAAGCGGTCAGGATTCAGGGTGTCGAGGGACACATTGATGCGCCGGATGCCGCAGTCATAGAGCCCCTGGGCATAACGGCCGAGCTGGCTGCCATTGGTGGTCACGGTCAGCTCATCCAGCGCGCCGCTCTCGAGGTGGCGCGAGAGGCCGCGAAACAGGGTCATGATGTCCTTGCGCACCAGCGGTTCACCGCCGGTGATGCGCAGCTTGCGGACCCCTTTGCTGATGAAGGCCGAGCAGACGCGATCCAACTCCTCGAGGGTGAGAATGTCCCGCTTCGGCAGAAAGGTCATGTTCTCCGCCATGCAGTAGACACAGCGGAAATCGCAGCGGTCAGTGACGGAGACGCGCAAATAGGTGACGTGACGCCCGAAGGGATCGATCATTTGCGCATGCATCTGCTTGTGATGAATATTCATGATCTCTTGCCGTCGCGCCCCATCTCGCCCAGCGGACCTGCCACTGCCCAAGCCGTCTCGCGGGGACAATCCTCCGCCTATAGGGCTCTATATAAGCAAGTTGAACCGGATGTCGCCAGGGGCGGGCAGATCAAGGTGACTTTATCTCGAAAATCGTCGGGGTGTTCTGCACCAGGTTCACCTTCCATCCATCCGGCTTCAGCCGGCGCAAGTCGCGGGGATGGATGAACTCATCCCTAAACCAGGGGAAGCGCTGGGGCGAGAACGTCTCCTTGATCCAGTCGATGACAATGGACACGCGGGTAGAGCTGCGCACATCGGGATGATAGGTCATCCAGATGTCGACGGAGTGGTGGAAGCCGACGTCAATCGGTTGAAGATCATCGGAGAGCACAGCGGCATAAGTGGCCAGGCCGCCAATGCCGGCGCCCTTTTCCACCGCGTGATAATGGGCGGTGCTGGCATTGGTTCGGATCGCAACGATACCTTCGGGGTTGTCGATTCCAAGGAAGCGCGCCGCAACGCCATCTTCCAGCTGCGGCGCACTCTGATCGACCAGCCGGTGGCGCATGATATCCTCGCGCGACCGCGGCATTCCATAGGCAGCGATATAGTCGCTCGAGGCAAAGGGATAGATATGCAGCCGGCCAAGCTTGGTGACCTTCAGGTCGGGATTGGTGGGTCTTGTGAACTGGATCGCGACATCTGCCTCCATGCGCAGGACGTCGGCGCTCTCCATGGCGCATTTCAGCTCGATGATCAGCTTCGGGTTGGTGCGCTGCAGCTCGACCAGGCGGGGTGCCAGCCAGTAGGTGCCCAGGCCCTCGGTGATGGAGACGCGGACCAGACCGGAAGGGTTGGTGTCGGCGCCCTGGACCGCGCGCAAAAGCTCGTAGCTGGTCATCTCCATGCGCTTGGCATGGGAAAGGATCGCCGCGCCCGCCGGGGTCAGCTCGACGCCGTCGGGCAGGCGGTCGAACAGGCGCACCTGCAAGGTTGCCTCGAGCTTATCAATCCGACGGACAATGGTGGACGAACTGATCTTAAGTCGATCCGCAGCCTGTCTCAGGGAGCCGCAATCTGCCGCCGCGATGAACAGCCGGAGGTCGTCCCAATCCGGCTGTGTAGCTGGATCGGCGAGGTGGCTCAGTTCTGCAGCACGCCGCTCCGAATTTTTAAGCAAGGCCCCGCTCCGAAGTATGGGTAAATCTCAACCACTTCCTGGGCTTATGCGCAGTCTATGATTTCGCTCTTATGAACGCGCTGACATTTCCTAGATATCCATAACAATCCGTCAATGGCTATCCAGGGAATTCGAAACGGGTGGTTCGCAAGAGCGGCTTCGAGCCCGGGAAGCAGGTAATGAGTGTTAATAGACCACGTGAGCTTGACTATCTAGTTCTAAACAGCTTGCCGAAAGGCGTCCATATCCGACCTGTCCGGACCGACGAAGTCGATGTTCTTTATCAGCTTGCTATCCGGCACTTCGGAAATGAGATTGCCAGCTTCGATGTCGTCAAGCGGATCATCGGGCATCACCCGGAATCTGCTTTTGCTATAGGGCGCTACGGCAGGTCGAGGACGTTCAAGCCACTTGGCTATGTGGCGCTCTTGCTGCTCAACCGCGCGGGGGTGAGCCGTTTACGGAACGGCCAGCTCAATGCGGCTGATCCCGATCTGTCGCTACTGTGCCGGCCCGACGAGGAACCGGCCGGGATCTATGTCTGGGGCGTGGTCGCGCCAGGCAAGGCGATTGTCGGGTTGTTGAAGATGATGGAAGTTCTCAAAAAGGAGCCATATTGCCACGCGGATATCTATGCGAGACCAGCCTCGAAGTCCGGATTGCAGCTTATGCAGGCACTCCAGTTCGAGCGGATCTTCGCGGGGGCATCTCCCGGCGAGAAACCGCTCTATCGATACAGACGATTGATCAATCGTAACGGGGCTCGTTGTGTAGTATGACATGCGTGGTCAGGCGACGGGGTAAATGGAGCAGGGTATGAGCAGGCTCAATGCCAGCTATTCCTTCAATACCTATAAGAAGGGCGAACAGAGATCGCCTTTCACCAATAGGAAGGAAATCGGTATAAAGATCGTCGACTGTATCGAAGACATGATGAAGGTCTTCGCTATACGATCCGCGGTCTATCTAAGCGAGCAGGACTGCCCATACGAGGAAGAGTTCGACGGGAACGATTTTTCCGCGTCCCACCTCCTCGGCTATATCGGGGATGAACCTGTCGCCTGTATGCGGATCCGGTATTTCGCCGATTTTGCCAAGCTCGAGCGGTTCGCGGTCCGCCAAGCCTATCGAAAGTCGCGCATGGCCATGACCATGGCCAAGGCGGCGATCGAACTGTGCCGGATGAAGGGCTATACCAAGATCTATGGCCATGCCCAGGATCCGCTGGTAAGCTTTTGGGCCCGGTTCGGCGGCAAGCCGGTTGAGCCACGGCGCGAGCTGATCTTCTCTGACTATCGCTATACCGAAATCGTCATCGAGGTGGAGCCGCATCCAGAAGCGCTGTCGCTCAAGACCGACCCTTATGTGCTCATTCGACCGGAAGGGCAGTGGGACAAGCCGGGCGTCTTGGATCGATCCGTCACCCGCTCCGGATCGTCGGACAATTGAGCCTGGTTACCTCGGGCGGGCAGGCTTGCGCCTGAGGTGGCGTCCGTAAATCGGGCTCCGTATCGTTCGCATTACCGGGTATGATCGCGCTCCGAGTGAGGGCGCCCCATGCAATTCATCGACGCGGAAAGCGTGCACAGGCTCCTGGATTTTCAGGGGCTCGTCGAGGCATTGGCGGTGGCACATCGGCTGCCGCCGCCATTGGATGATCGCTCCGAACTCCATCACAGCGGGGGCGGTGAAACGCCCGATACGTTCTTTGTCCTGCCTGCCTGGGCGCCGGGTCATGCGTTCGGCGCCAAGCTCGTCACTGTGATGCCGCTCAATCCTGCAAAACCCGGCGCGCTGCCGGCGGTGCAGGGGGTCTATGTGCTCTTGGATGGGGAGACGGGAACGCCAAAGGCCCTCATCGATGGGACGGTGCTCACCTATTACAAGACGGCAGCCGATTCAGCCCTTGGCGCCAGACTGCTGGCCCGCCCGGATGTCTCGACCCTGCTCATCTGCGGGGCGGGAGCGCTTGCGCCCTATCTCGTCCGGGCGCATGCCGCGATAAGGCCGGGTCTGCGCCGGTTCATCGTCTGGAACAGGTCGGGTGGTAAGGCCGCCAAGCTTGCGGAGGCGCTTGCGGTCGAGGGCTTTGCGGCGGAGATAAGCGATGATCTTGCGGGCGCCGCGCAATCGGCCGACATCATCACCTGCGCGACGGCAGCGGTTGCGCCGGTGATTCAGGGGCGCTGGCTTAAGCCCGGCTGCCATCTCGATCTCGTCGGAAGCTTCACGCCCGAGATGCGCGAGTGCGATGACGAGGCGGTGCTGCGGGCGCGGCTCTATTGTGATTCACGCCGCTACGGCATCGATCAGCCCGGCGATCTCGGTGATCCTTTGCGCCGCGGCATCATCCGACGGAGCGACATCATCGGCGATTTGTTCGAGCTTTGTCGCGGGGAGGTACCCGGGCGGCAAATGGCTGAGGAGATCACGCTGTTCAAGAATGGCGGCGGCGCTCATCTGGATCTGTTCACGGCCATGTATCTGATGGAGCGAGTTGCCGCATCGACTGGGAGTGCGGGATGAGCGGCAGCGAAGCGATGCAACCGGCGGTCCAGCGCGGGCCCTCAATCGCCGCGGTCGCGGCCGGCGTGCTCGCCGCGAGCGTCGGATTTGCCAGTTCGTTTGCGGTGGTGATCGCCGGGCTGCAGGCGGTTGGGGCTTCCCCCGCCCAAGCCGCATCGGGGCTGATGGCGCTGGCGGTGGTGAAGGGCGTCTGTGCCATCTATCTCAGCTTCAAGCACCGCATGCCGATCAGCCTCGCCTGGTCAACGCCAGGAGCAGCGTTGCTTGCGAGCTCCGGTGCGGTCGAAGGGGGCTTTTCCGCAGCCGTGGGCGCTTTCCTTGTCTCAGGCCTGTTGATTGTGTTCGCCGGCCTTTGGCGGCCTTTGGGCCGAGCCGTCGCCGCCATTCCCGCCCCTCTGGCCAATGCCATGCTCGCGGGCGTGCTGCTCGGCTTGTGCCTTGCTCCGGTCAAGGCGGTTGCCGAGCTGCCCGCCTTTGCGCTGACGATCATCGTGACCTGGGCGATCGTCGCCCGGTTCAAAAGGCTCTATGCGGTGCCGGCAGCGGTGCTCATGACGGTCGTCCTCCTGATCATCAGCACCGACCTTGCCGGCCAGGAGATTGGCTCGCTCTGGCCAATATTGGTGCCGGTCACGCCAAGCTTCTCGCTGTCCGCCATCATCGGGATCGCCTTGCCATTGTTCATCGTCACCATGGCTTCACAGAACATTCCGGGTATGGCGGTGCTCAACGCCAACAATTATCGTCCTGATCCGGGGGCGCTGTTCACCTGGACAGGCTTGTGCAGTCTGATTGCGGCGCCCTTCGGGGGACATGCGCTCAATCTCGCCGCCATCACGGCCGCCATCTGCGCGGGGGATGAGGCCGATCCCGATCCCAAGCGGCGCTACTGGGCAGCGGTGATCGCGGGGATCAGCTATGTGGTGCTCGGCTTGAGTGCGGCTGCTGCGACTGCCCTGCTTGCGGCCTCGCCACCGATCCTCATCCAGGCGGTTGCCGGTCTCGCCTTACTTGGGGCATTCGGCGCCGCCTTGATGGGGGCTATGGCGGACCAAACCAATCGCGAAGCGGGTGTGGTAACCTTTCTCGTCACCGCGTCAGGCATCGGACTGCTTGGCATCAGCGGCGCCTTCTGGGGGCTGGTGGCGGGCGGTGCCATCTATGCGCTGACCCATTGGCGGGCTGCTGCCCAATAGAGCGTTTTCGCCTTTTCAAGGACGCATCTTACGGCCCGACCTTCGCTGGACCAGTCTGATAGGCGCCGAACTGGCGGATGGCGACCGGCAAGACCAAGGCGGCACCGAGCAAGGTCGAATAAAGCTCCGGGGCGATCAGCAGGATCGAGGCGAGCACGAGCAATAGACGCTCCCAGGCCTTCAGGTGGGTCAGAAGGTAGCCGGAGAGGGCCGCACCGAGGCAGGTGATGCCGGCCGCGCAGCCCAGGAAGGCGAGGATGAAGGATCCCCAGCTGAAGTCCTTGGTCACAAGCAGAAGCGAGGGCGAAAAGACAAAGACAAAGGGCACGAGCACCTTGCCAAGCCCGAGCCGGAAGGCGGTGTTGCCCGTCTTGAACGGATCGGCACCGGCCATGCCGGCCGCCGCATAGGCCGCGAGCGCGACGGGGGGCGTGATGTCAGCGAGCACGCCGTAATAGAAGACGAAGAAATGGGCGACGATCGGCTCGACACCGAGCAGGCCCAGGGCCGGCGCAGCGATGGTCGCCATGATGATGTAATTGGCGGTGGTGGGAATGCCGCAGCCCATGAGGATGCAGACCACGCCGGTCATGATCAGCGTGAACAGCAGGGTCAAGCCCTTCGGGCTGAAGATCTCGGGGGGAATGATGCCGCCAAACCAGGTGGCGATATCGGCGGCAGTGGTGGTGACGATATAGGAGATCTTGAAACCGACGCCGGTCAGGGTGACGACGCCCACGATAATCCCTACGGTGGCGGCGGCAGCGCCAACGGCGAGCGCGTATTTCGCGCCATCGCGCAGGCCCACGAAGATCTCGCCGATGCTCATGCGGTTGCGCGGATTGAGCAGCCCGACGGCAATACAGAGGGTGATGCCCCAGAAGGCTGCGAGATAGGGCGTGTAGCCCATAAGCAGAATGGTGATCAGCGCAATGAGGGGAATGACGGTCGGCCAGTCGCGCTTCAGGGCGGCCGCCACGTCTGGCATTTCATCGGGCCGCAAGCCGCGCAGGCCGTTGCGCTTGGCCTCGAAATGCACCTGCATGAGCACGCCGAAGAAATGCATGAAGGCCGGCACGATCGCAGCCAGAATGATGGTCGTATAGGGGAGGCCCAGAAATTCGATCATCAGGAAGGCTGCAGCGCCCATGATGGGCGGCGTGATCTGGCCCCCGGTGGAGGCCGCCGATTCAACCGCCGCCGCGAAATGCCGCTTGTAGCCCAGCTTGATCATCGCCGGGATGGTGAGCGAGCCGACGGTGACCGTGTTCGCCACGGACGAGCCTGAAATCATGCCGAACAGGGCCGAGCCAAAGATCGATACCTTGGCGGGGCCGCCTGCAAAGCGGCCGGCCACCCAGGCGGCGCAATCCAGGAAGAGCTGGCCCAGCCCGATACGCGTCGCAAAGACGCCAAACAGCACGAAGTGAAAGACATAGGTCGCGACCACGCCCAGGGCGATGCCGTAGATGCCTTGGGTGGTCATATAGAGATGATCGATCAGCTGCGAGAGGCTCGATCCGGGATGGACGAGAATGCCCGGCATGGCAGGGCCATAGAGCGCATAGGCCATGAACAGCAGTGAAATGATCGGGAGAGGCCAGCCCACCGAGCGGCGGGTCGCCTCGAGCAGCAGAAGAATGAGCGCGCCGCCGAAGAAGACATCGGCCGCCGTGGGATTGCCGACCCGGAATGCCAGCTCGTCCAGCGGGATCAGCGGCACATGCATCACAGCAAACACCGCAAGGATCGCGAGTGCCCAATCCAGGAGGGAAATGCCGAAAGGCCTAATCAGGCTGCTCGGGGCGGGTTCGGTATAGCCGCGCTTCGATAAGGGAAAGACCAGAAAGACCAGCGCCAGGACAAAGGACAAGTGGATGCCGCGGTGAAGCATCTCAGGCAGAAGCCCGAAGCCGGCGGTGTAATAGTGAAAGATTGACAGCGCGACCAATGCCGTCCCGACAATCAGGCCGGGCACGGGCGATAGGGGGCGGAAGCGGATTTCGGAATCGAATTTCTCTTCGAGCTCGCGCGCTTTCTCTTCGTCGAGTTCGAGTGGAGCAAGGTGCACGTCGTCTTGCTTCGAGTCCGTCATCAGACAACCTTGGTTTTGAGAATGTGCCCACAAAGCGCGAAGGGCCGGATTGATACCCGCCGAGCCCCGTAAAGTGCTTCAGAAATAGCCGCATGCTGGGCCTGCATGCGGCTTAGGAGGCGTTGAATTCCGTCAATGGGGTCCGTGGCCCGGCCGCATTTATTTCAGGATGCCCGCTTCCTTGTAAAAGCGCTCAGCGCCGGGGTGCAAAGGTATGCCAAGGCTGGTGGTGGCATTCTGCAAGGTGATCATCTTGCCTTTGGCGTGACCCGCATCGAGCTCCTTGCGGGTCGCATCGCTCCACAGCGCCTTGGTGATGTTGTAGACGAGCTCCTCGGGCTGCTTGGCGCTGGTGACCCATTGAGCCGCCACCGCGAGCGTCTTGGTCTCGCCCACGCCCGTATAAGTGTTCGCAGGCACAGTGTCTTCGCTGAAGAAGCTGTATTGCTCCAGCAGCTTCTTGGCGCCCTCGCCGTCAATGGGGACGAGGCTGATGCCTGAGGATGTGGCCAGCTCGGAAATGGCACCCGTGGGATATCCACCGACGAAGAAGTAGGCATCCAGCGAATTGTCCCGCAGCCGGTCGCCAGCAGGGCCGGGCTTCAGATATTCAGGTTGAATATCCTTCTCGGTCAGGCCGTAAGCTGCCAGCACGATCCGCGCATCGACGATGGTGCCCGAGCCGGGCTCGTCGATCGAGACCCGCTTGCCCTTGAGGTCGGCAACGGATTTGATGTTGGCATCCTTGCGCGCGACGATGTGAATGGTTTCGGGATAGAGCGTCGCGATGAGGCGGAGATCCTCGACCTTGGGCTTGCCTTCATAAAGACCGGTGCCGGTATGCGCCCAATAAGCGACGTCGGACTGGGTGAAGCCCGATTCCATGCTGCCGGCCTGGATCGCGTTGATATTCGCAACGGAGCCGTTGGACGAGACCGCCGTTGCCACAAGACCCTCGACGCCGTGGCCGCTGGTGGCGGAGATCGCATTCGCAATCAATCCGCCGATCGGGTAGTAGGTGCCGGCAGTACCGCCGGTGCCAATTCGGAAGAATGCCGGTGTCTGCGCGATAGCAAGTGTCGCACCCAAAACCGCGGTTGCGATGGCCAAGCCTAAGAGGCGACCAGATCTAGCGATGAACTTCATCAGCCTTCCCCATGTTCTTCGTCTGCAGACCTGAAAATGGCCGCACACGCTCCAATTGTCGACAGTTTATTCCCGGTTGCTCATCAGCGTTTCGTCTAGGTTGACGGCTATTCATCGCCGAGTCGGGTGTATAGAGCCGAGTTCGCCAGCAACTATAGACGGAAACCACAAATAGCACATGGTCACTCTTGACGTTTAAGTCCAACGTTGTACATATAGACAAAGGTTGGAGGTGAACATGGCTCGTCACACCGGAGCCTCCGCAGCAGCAGTGGCCCCAGAACAGGATATCGACCTCGGGGCCAAAAAGCAGCGCGAGGCTCTTTCAGCGCCTGCGGTCCGACTCTTTTTCAATCTCGCGCAGCGCTGGCAGCTGTCTGTCGGGGAGCGCCAGATCCTCTTGGGCGGCATTGCCCGGCAGACGTACCATAATTGGCAGAATGGCCGGATTTCGGTTCTCTCCCGCGATCAGCTCGAACGGATCTCGCTGGTGCTCGGCATCTACAAGGCGCTCAAGCTCGTGTTCGCGGAGGATGACGGCGCCATGCGCTGGCTGAAAAGCCCGAACCATGACGTTCCCTTCGCCGGGCGCTCGCCGCTCGCGCATATGCTTCGGGGCGGCATGGATGATCTCTACGCGGTGCGCCGCTATCTCGACGCCTGGCGCGGTCTCAAATGACGGACGGACTTGCGACGGTCACGATCAATGCCACCGGCCATAGGCTCATCGCCAGCCGCTATCCGACGGTGGGGGTGTTCGACGAAATCGCCGATAGTGAAGAGGATCTGCGGGCAGCCTTCATCCTGGAAGCGCTGACCAATGACCGGATGACCACGCTCGCAAGCCGGATCACACTATTCGAGCCGGGCGAAATCATCTCCGGACCAACGGCGAGCCTCGTGATGGCGGCCTTCCTGCATGCGGACCAGAAGGGCGGGCGCTTTACCGATGGCAGGCTCGGCGCCTGGTATGCCGCTCTCGAGATTGAGACTGCCATTGCCGAGACCGTCTATCATGCGGAACGTCGGCTGCGTCTGTCGGAGGGCGGATTTCCCAATGTGATTGAGATGCGCGAGCTGATTGCCCAAATGAATGGGCTGGTCATCGATCTGCGCGGGCAGAGGCACACGCGTCCCGATCTCTATGACGCCGCAGATTATTCGATATCACAGGCTTTTGGGGTGAGGCTGCGCTGGCCGCCGCCTGCCGATGGAGATCAGGCCTATAGCATGGCGCATAACAGCAAGCGGCGCGCGGGCAAGAACGGCATCATCTATGACAGCGTCAGGCGGGAAGGGGGGACGTGCCTTTGCATATACCGGCCGTCACTGGTTCAGCTTCCTGTGATGCAGGGCGATCATTACCGCTATAGCTGGAGCGCTTCGGGCAAACTGAGCGTCGCCCGAATCAGCGCCATGGAGGTTCAGGTCACGACCTGAGCCGCTCGATCACCCGCTCGCGCCCGATCAAGGGCAACAAACCCGACATCTCCGGACCGTGATCGAGCCCGGTCAGCGCCTTGCGCAAGGGCATGAACAGGGCTTTGCCCTTGCGGCCGGTGGCCTCTTTAAGGCGATTGGTCCAGTCGCGCCAGGTCTCGGCTCCCCAGGGCTCGTCGGGCAGCAAAGTGCGCGCTTGCGCCAGAAAGGCCGGATCATCCGCCTCAGCCTCCACGGGGTCATTCACGACGTGCCACCACACCGCCGCCTCGGCCACGCGCTCAAGATTGCCGCGCACAGCCAGCCAAAAGGGCTCGCCACCCCCGACGCCCAATGCGGTAAGGCGTTCAGCAACAGCCGTGTAGGGCAGGGAGTGGATGAGCCGTGCGCTGAGTGCGCGCAGCTCCGCCTCGTCGAACCGCACCGGAGCCCGCGAGAGCCGGGCAAGGTCGAAATGCGCGATAAGCTCGGCGACATTCTCAGGCAGATGCACCGTCTCGGAGGTGCCAAGCGTTGCGGCAAGGGTGACCACCGCCAGGGGCTCGATGCCACTCTCGCGCAGGCTCTCGATGGAGAGGGCGCCTGTCCGTTTGGAAAGGCCCTGGCCGTCCGCCCCAAGCAATAAGCTATGATGGGCAAAATCGGGTGCGGTCGCGCCCAAGGCCTCGAACAGCTGGATCTGTACGGCCGTGTTGGTGACGTGATCCTCGCCGCGGATCACGTGGGTGATCTTTTCGTCGATATCGTCGACCACGCTCGGCAAGGTGTAGAGATAGCTGCCGTCATTGCGGATCAGCACCGGGTCGGACAGGCTGTCGAAGTCAAAGGACTGGGGCCCGCGAATATGGTCATTCCAGGCAACCCGCCGCTGCTCCAGCAGAAAGCGCCAGTGCGGGCGGCGGCCCTCGGCTTCAAATCGCGCCTTCTCCTCGGGGGTGAGCTTAAGCGCGCTGCGGTCGTAAACAGGCGGCAGGCCCCGGGCGAGCTGGCGTTTGCGCTTCCGGTCCAACTCGTCAGGGGTCTCGTAGCAAGCATAGAGGCGGCCAGCTGCCTTCAGACGCTCGGTTGCCGCGTCATAGCGGTCGAGCCTGTCTGATTGGCGGAACATGAAATCTGGCCTGAGGCCAAGCCATTCCAAGTCTTCCACGATACCGCGGGCGAAGGCTTCGGTGGAGCGAGCCGTGTCCGTGTCATCCAGGCGCAGCAGGAACTCACCGCCCGTCTTGCGGGCAAAAAGCCAGTTCAGCACCGCTGTGCGGGTATTGCCAATGTGAATTCTGCCGGTCGGGCTTGGCGCAAAGCGCACCCTTGTTGCCATGGCGATCAGCCTCGGTCTCGAAAATGATTGGTGATGGGATAGCGTCGGTCGCGATCGAACGTGCGGCAGCCGAGCTTTACCCCGGGAGGTGCCTGGCGCCGCTTATATTCCGCATGATAGACCAGTTGCTCGACCCGCTCCACCGTCGCGCGGTCAAAGCCGCGGTCGGCGATGGCGGCGATCGATAAATCCTCCTCGATCAGTGCGCGCAGGATGGGATCAAGCGTCTCGTAAGGGGGAAGGCTGTCCTCATCCTTCTGGTCGGGGCGCAGTTCCGCGGAAGGAGGTTTCATCAGGATGGTCTCAGGGATCACCGGGCCTTCCGGACCCTTGCAGCCGCGTGGCCGATGCCCGTTCCGCAGCCGTGCCAGCGCAAAAACCTCGGTCTTGTAGAGGTCCTTAATCGGGTTGAAGCCACCATTCATATCGCCATAGAGCGTGGCATAGCCCACGGAGATTTCCGACTTGTTGCCGGTCGTCACCAGCATCGGCCCGAGCTTGTTCGAGATCGCCATCAGCATGAGGCCACGCATACGCGACTGTATATTTTCCTCGGCGGTATCGATCGCACGGGCGTGAAATAGGGGCGCGAGAGCGGCGTTCACCGCTTCGACGGGCTCGATGATCGAAATGACCTGATGGTCGATGCCCAGAAGATCAGCGCAGGCCTTGGCATCGACCAGGCTTGCGGGACTGGTGTGGCGATAGGGCAGCATCAGGCCGCGAACCTGCTCCGGGCCCAGCGCATCCACCGCGATCGATGCGCAGAGCGCGCTGTCGATCCCGCCGGAGAGGCCGAGCAGGACGCTGGAAAATCCGTTCTTGAGGACATAGTCGCGCAGGCCGGTCACACAGGCGCGATAGACCGCCTCGAGACCTTCCTCGAGAATGGCGCGCGTGCCGGTCGAACACGCCCAGCCGCCGTCGGTGCGCTGCCAGCGGGTGAGCGCGAGCTGCTCCTCCCATGCCTGCAATTGCACAGCCAGGCTGCCATCCGCGTTCAGGATGAAGGACGCACCATCAAAGACAAGTTCATCCTGGCCGCCGATCTGATTGACATAGGCTAGCGGCAAGCCGGTCTCGATCACGCGGGCAATGGCCTGCTGCATGCGGATATCGTGCTTGCCAGCCTCGAAAGGAGATCCGTTCGCGATGATCAGCAGCTCGGCGCCGGCCTCCTGGAGACATTCGCAGACATCTTCCGTCCAGATGTCCTCGCAGATGGCCAGCCCGATCCGGATACCGCGGAAATTGACAGGGCCCGGCACAGGTCCCGCTGCAAAGACACGCTTCTCGTCGAAGACGCCGTAATTGGGCAAGTTGTGCTTGAAGCGGAGGGTGGAGATCGCACCACCATCCAGAAGCGCAACCGCATTATAGGTTTGGCCGTTCTCCGCCCAAGGCGTTCCGATCACCACGCCAGGGCCGCCATCGGCGGTGTCATCCGCAAGCGTCTTAATCGCTCGCTGTGCGCTTTCGACCAGGCTTGGCCTCAAGACCAGGTCTTCGGGAGGATAACCGGAAATGAACAGCTCGCTGAAGACGACCAGGTCCGCTCCGGCGGCCGCCGCCGTCATGCGGGCTTCACGCGCCAGGCCCAGATTGGCTTCGATTGCGCCCATTGTCGGGTTCAGCTGCGCAAGCGCTATCGCGAGTTCATCGGACATGGCATCCTCTTAGCGCCGGTCGCAGGTACGGGCAATCATCCGGGGTGTCGATCGGAACAAAACTGCAACCGGACGTTAGGAAATCATACGCAGAGTCCCGCTAAGCTATAAAAAGTGCGAGCCCGAGGAGCTGAGCATGCGCTGGCAAGATCAACGTCGCAGCACAAATGTCGAGGATCAAAGAGGCGCCGGCGGTGGGTTCGGTGGTCCCGGTGGTTTGGGCGGCGGCGGCATGCGCCTGCCGATCGGTGGACGCGGTGGCATCGGCATTGTCGGCCTGGTGGTGATCCTGGGCCTTTCTTATTTCCTCGGAATCGATCCCACCACATTGCTTGATGGCTCGGGTGGCAATGTCGCGATCACCCAGCAGCAAGGGTCTTATCAAACCGGGCCAAATGCCGGCGGTGCCGGAGCAAACATGGGCGCCGGCCAGCAGAATGCGGCCGTCACCGACCAGATGAAGGATTTTGTCTCGGCGGTGCTCGGCAGTACCGAGGATACCTGGCAGAAGCTCATGCCGCAGCTTGGGACCCAATATACCGATCCGACCCTGGTTCTTTTCAGTGGCGGCATCCAGTCGGCCTGTGGCTTTGCACAGACGGCCATGGGGCCGTTCTACTGTCCGGCCGATCAGAAGGTCTATATCGATCTCGCCTTCTACAAGGAGCTGCGGGACAGGCTCGGCGCTCCCGGCGACTTCGCCCAGGCCTATGTGATCGCGCATGAGGTGGGGCACCATGTGCAAACCCTCCTCGGGATCACCCAGAAGGTCGATTCGATGCGGGACCAGCTGTCGCCGGAGCAGCAGAACCAGCTGTCGATCATGGTCGAGCTGCAGGCGGACTGCTTTGCCGGCGTGTGGGCGAACAATGCCAACAAGAACACCCACCTGTTGGAGCAAGGTGACGTGGAATCCGGCCTAAATGCAGCGGCGGCAGTGGGCGATGATCGCCTGCAGCGGGAGACCCAGGGCTATGTCGTGCCGGAATCCTTCACGCATGGCACATCGGCCCAGCGGGTCCGGTGGTTCACCAAAGGCCTGGAGACCGGTGATCCCCGCCAGTGCGATACGTTCAACGCCTCTCAGCTCTAACCCGGCAAGACGCTCACAGGCCATTCTCGTCGAGAAAAGCCTGGAGCGCGGCATTGAAGATAGCCGGCTGCTCGAAAGGCAGCATATGGCCGGCCGCGGGCACCATCACGTAGCGGCCTTGCGGGATCCTCTGGGCCATCTTCTCCGATACGATCGGGGGCGAAGCCTTATCGTGCTCGCCGACGATCACCAGGGCCGGGCAGGCGATCGTGGCCAGGGTGGCGCGGGCATCGAAGCGGGTGATGAGGTCGAGATAGGCCCGATAGGTCTCAGGCCGCGTGGCCGCCAAGGCCCGTTCGGCGCGTGCCACACCCTGCTCATCCGGGTTGGCGCCCAGCATGGCGGAGGTTGCGGGCCCCGCGAGCTCGGCCATGCTGAGGCCCTTATCCAGGGGGTCGAGACGTTCGCGCAAGAAGCGCTGCTGAAACTCGCCCTTGGGATCGCCAAAGGCGGGGCTCGTCGAGACCAGCGCGAGCCCTGCCACACGCTCGGGCGCTTGCGCGACCACCACTTGCGCCAGCATGCCGCCCAAGGAGTGGCCGACCAGCACCGCACGATCGATGCCCGCCGCGTCCATGTCGGCGAGAAGCACATCGCTGAGGGTTTCGAAGGTCAGGGGCGAGAGCAGGGGCTTGCCCTCGTAGCCCGGCGCATCCCAGGCCAGGACGGGGCGGTCAGCCGAAAAATGCGCCATCTGATCCTGCCAAATCTGGCCTGATCCACCAAGGCCATGGATAAAGACAAGTGCCGACTTCATGGACAGACCTCTCCGAGACCCTTAAATCAATCTCGTCCCTTACCGCATGCATTGGCGCGCGAGGCAAGCATCATGAAGATCAGTTTTGTCGTCGCTGTCGCGGAGAATGGCGTCATTGGCCGGGAAGGGGGGATGCCATGGCATCTTCCCTCTGATCTCAAGCGCTTTCGCCAGCTCACGATGGGCAAACCGATCATCATGGGCCGAAAGACCTATGATTCGATCGGGCGTCCCTTGCCCGGCCGGGACAATATCGTGATCACCCGGTCCTTGACCTTCGCGCCGGAGGGCGTGTTCGTGGTGCGCTCGACCGAGGCGGCTTTGCGGCTCGCCGCCGCCAGGGCCGTCGAGCGCAATGCTGATGAAATCGCCGTGATCGGGGGATCCGCCATCTTCCGGGAGATGCTGCCCATGGCGCATCGCATCTATTTCACCCGCATCCACGCCTCACCGCCCGGCGATGTCTATTTCCCGGACTTGCCGCGCGATGAGTGGCGGGAGGTCGAGCGCCACAGCTATGCGGCCGAGGAGACTGACAGCGCGGATGCGACGCTCATCATTTTCGAGCGCCAGCAGGTGCGGGGCCGATAGGCGATCGATGCGCGATCTCCCCAGCACTCTGGATGTGGTCGTCATTGGGGCCGGTGCTGCCGGCATCGGGGCTGGCCACGCCCTTGCGAGGCTGGGGCTCAGCACGGCTATTCTGGAAGCACGGGCGCGCGTTGGCGGGCGCGCTCATACGGATTTGGACAGTCTCGGTGTTGCCTGGGACCGGGGCTGCCACTGGTTCCACACCGCAGATCGCAATCCCTTGCGCGTTCTCGCCGATCGGCTGGGTCATGCTTATGAGCGCGAAACCGGCAGGCCACCGGCGATCGCCACATTCATGGACGGGCGCTGGTCGTTCGGTGGCGCGGTGCGCGAGGCCGTCTGGAACGCGCTGGATCATGTCAGCGCGGAAGGCGCAAAGGGCCGCGATGTTGCGGCGGCAGATCTGCTCGATCGTTCAGATCCGCTCGGGCCGCTCATCCGGCACTGGTTCGCCCTGATGACCTCGCGGGAGCCTGAGCAGATCTCGGCTGCGGATTTCAGCCGCTATGACGAAAGCCATGTGAACCTGCCGGTCAGTGGCGGCTATGGCGCGCTGATCGCGCGGATCGCCGCAAATCTGCCGATCGCGCTCGGGGTGGTTGCGCACAGGGTCAGCATCGGCACGGGCGATGATCCCGTCGTGGTGGACACGGACCAAGGCACCGTAAAAGCCAAGGCCTGTATCATCGCGGTGCCATCGCGGATCTTGGCGGAGAAGCGGCTGCGGCTCGAGCCTTCGCTGCCCGATTGGCTCGAGCGGGCGCTCACGGCCGTGCCGATGGGGCATTACGAAAAGGTGGCGCTGTTGTTCGATAAGCCGATCGCCGCGCCCCAACCTGTCCGCTATCTCGACATTTTCGATCCGGTCTCGTCCCAAACCTCGCCCCTCAATTTCGAGATCTCTCCGTTCGGGCGCCCGATCGCGATCGCGCATCTCGCCGGAGATCAGGCACGAGACATGGCTGCGGCCGGCGAAGAAGAGATGATCGCCTTCACCATCAACACGCTCGCGCGGGCTTTCGGCGAGGGCATTCGCGGCCATGTCCGCAAAGCTGTGGTGACGGATTGGGGAAAAAGCCCCTTTACTCTGGGCGGCTATTCCTGTGCACTTCCGGGAGAGGCCGACCAGCGCCGGCAATTCAGCCGGCCGGTCAATGAGCGCGTTTTCCTGGCGGGCGAATATCAGAGTGAGCATGGCTTTGCCACCTGCCATGGCGCTTATATTTCCGGCATTGATGCGGCCCAGCGGGTAGCGGAAACGCTCGGCCGTGCAGGATTGGCCCCCGATCCGCTGTGGCTTGCTCCGGGGGCCCTCAGCTCTTCGGGGCTTACTCCAGCGGAACGGGCACGAGCAATGGAAGGGATGAGATGACGATGCAAGCTGCGGTCTACCGGTCAGTGCTGGAGGAAATCGGCAATACGCCGCTGCATGAGGTGACCCGGCTCGATACCGGCAAATGCCGGCTGTTCCTCAAGCTCGAGAACCAGAATCCCGGTGGCTCGATCAAGGACCGGATCGGCCGCTCCATGATAGAGGCGGCGGAGCGCTCGGGCGCCCTCAAGCCGGGCGGCACAATCATCGAGGCAACCGCAGGCAATACGGGGCTCGGCCTTGCGCTGGTTGCGGCGCAGAAGGGCTATAAGCTGGTGCTGGTCGTTCCCGACAAGATGGCGCAGGAAAAGGTGTTCCACCTGCGCGCCATGGGGGCGGAGGTCATCAATACCCGCTCGGATGTGGGCAAGGGACATCCGGAATATTACCAGGACATGGCCGCACGATTGGCTGAGGAGAATGGCTGGTTCTATGTCAACCAGTTCGAAAATCCCGCCAATCCGGCAGCGCATGAGGCAACCACCGGGCCTGAGATCCTCGCGCAATGCCAGGCGGCAGGCGTCATGCCCGATGCGATCGTCTGCGGCGTGGGCTCCGGTGGCACCATCACCGGGGTGTCGCGCTATTTCGCCAAGCACAGTCCGACCACGGCATTCGTGCTCGCCGATCCGGTGGGCTCGATCCTTGCCGATTATGTGGAGACGGGTGAGGTCAGCACCGAGCTTGGGTCATGGTTGGTGGAGGGCATCGGTGAGGATTTCATTCCGCCAATCGTCGACCTTTCCAGGGTGAGCAAGGCCTATTCCATCTCCGATGCTGAAGCCTTCCGGACGGCGCGGGAATTGCTGCGCGTCGAAGGCATTCTCGCCGGCTCGTCCACCGGCACACTGCTCGCCGCGGCGCTACGCTATTGCCTGGAGCAGAGCGAGCCCAAGACCGTGGTGACCTTGGTCTGTGACAGCGGCAATAAGTATCTGTCCAAAATGTTCAACGATTTTTGGATGCTGGACAACGGGCTGCTCGACATGCCGCAGCATGGTGACCTGACCGATATCATCGCGCGCAAGCATGCGGAGCAGCAGACCGTGACCATCACGCCGAAAACGCCGCTGATCCAGGCCTATCGGCAGATGAAGCTGCATGAGATCTCGCAGCTGCCGGTGATTGACAATGGGGGGCTGGTCGGCATTCTCGACGAGGAAGACCTCCTGAGCCATGTTTGGCGCAATGGCGGTGCCTTCACCGGCGAGGCCAAGGACGCCATGACCTCCGACCTCATCAAGGTGAATGCGACCGACAGCCTGGAACAGGTGCTCGATATCGTCGGCCGCGGCATGGTGGCGCCGGTCATGCGCGATGGCGCATTCCAGGGGCTGATCACCAAGATCGATATACTCAATCATCTGCGGCTCAACGCGCAGAGCTGAGCACGGCCCCGAGCCAATACACTCGATTGCTGTCATCTGGCCCTGGATGCTCTGGTCAAGCCAGGGCATGACAATCCAGCGCATTTCATCATCGGGCTCGACCCGATGATCCAGGAGCGCGAGGGGAAAGCGCTTATCCATATTGCTCGGGATGCTCGGCTCAAGGCCGAGCATGACGGTGGGCGGAGGTGGATGGCCGAGCCATGACGTCGTGGGCGAATGCTTGCGGCTTTGCTGTTCGCAGCTTATGAGGCTTAAAGCAGAACCACTCTCCAAAGAGGGCCATCGGTGTCTACCCCATCCAACCGCCAGGGCTTTGCGACGCGCGCCATCCATGCCGGCCAGGCGCCAGACCCCTCGACCGGCGCGATCATGACGCCGATCTTCGCAAGCTCAACCTTCGTTCAGCAGAGCCCTGGGGTTCACAAGGGCTACGAATATTCGCGCTCGGGCAACCCGACCCGCAAGGCGCTGGAAGACTGCATTGCCGATCTCGAGAATGGCGCGGCTGGCTTCGCCTTCGCCTCAGGCCTTGCGGCATCGGGCACGATTCTCGAACTCTTGAATGCGGGGGATCATGTCATTGCGGGCGATGATCTCTATGGGGGCAGCTACAGGCTCCTCGAAAACGTGCGCAAGCGCAGTGCCGGGATCACGACGAGCTTCGTTGATGTTTCCAATATCGAGGCCGTCGAAGCGGCGATCACCCCGAAGACAAGGATGATCTGGGTCGAGACGCCCACCAATCCGCTGCTGCGGATCGTCGATCTCGTCGCAATCGCTCAGCTTGCCCGCAAGCACGGCCTCATCTCGGTTGCGGACAATACTTTCGCATCCCCCTATCTGCAGCGGCCGATCGAGCACGGGATCGATGTCGTGGTGCACTCCGCCACGAAATATCTCAATGGCCATTCCGACGTGGTGGGCGGGGTTGCGGTGGTGTCGGGCACGACGGCGCACGGCGATCTCAAGCAACGGCTCGGCTATCTCCAGAATGCCGTCGGGGGCGTCATGTCGCCGTTCGATGCCTTCCTGGTGCTGCGCTCGCTCAAGACCTTGCCGGTCAGAATGGAGCGCCATTGCGAGAATGCCATGATCATCGCGCATTATCTCGACCAGCATCCGAGGATCAGCCACGTCTATTATCCCGGTCTCAAGCACCATGCAGGCCATGACATCGCCACGCGCCAGATGCGCGCCTATGGGGGAATGGTGACGGCAGTGCTCAAGGGCGACCTCGCGGATGCGCGCCGGTTCCTAGAGCGCACACAGCTCTTCGCGCTGGCCGAAAGCCTCGGCGGGGTTGAGAGCCTCATCGAGCATCCGGCCATCATGACGCATGCCTCCATCCCGGCGGAGATCCGCCAGCAGCTTGGAATCCTGGACGGGCTCGTCAGGCTGTCGGTGGGGATCGAGGATCCGGATGATCTCATCCGTGATCTCGATCAGGCGCTGGCCTAACCTGCCATATTCACGATCTCGGTGATCAGCCGGCAGGGTGCTTGGCCCGCCAGTGAGCTTGCGGGTCTGCAGCCGGACTGGCACAGTCAGATCGATCCTGCTCACGAAGACGTTTGATCGCAAAGAGTGGAGCGCGGTCAGCGGCATAGACTTGCATAAGCCGTTCCCCTATACCAACACTCGCGATCTGCATGTATTTTCAGGACGTTCATCTCTAGCGAGGAAGGTTGAAAGCGGATGCCTTGGAGTAGTCAAGGCGGTGGTTGGCAAGGCGGCGGCCGTGGACCGTGGGGCCAGGGGCCTCAGGGTGGCGGACCCCGCAATTCTCCACCGGACCTGGAAGAGATCCTGAAGCGAGGCCAGGACCGGCTGAGAACGATCTTTCCTGGCGGGGGTGGCGCGGGTGGCGGCTCCAACAAGCTGGTGGTCTTCGCCGTCATCGCCGCGCTGATCGGCGTCTATCTCTGGAACGCAGCCTATCGCGTGCAGCCGGATCAGGTCGGCGTCGAGCTCCTGTTCGGCAAGGCCAAGCCAGGCGAAACGACACCCGGCCTTCATTTCATCTTCTGGCCTTTCGAAACGGTCGAGACCGTGCCGGCGCTGCGCACGAACCAGATGCGCATCGGCTCCCTGCAAGGCGGCCGCAACGATGATGCAGGCCTGATGCTGACGGGCGATCAGAACATCGTCGATATCGGCTTTACCGTGTTGTGGCGGATCAGCAATCCCCGCGAATATCTGTTCGATATTTCTCGGCCTGAGCTGCTCGTGCGCGTCGTGGCGGAAAGCGCCATGCGCGACGTGGTGGGGCAGACAACGGCTGAGGTCGTGCGCACCACTGGCCGCGGCGAAGTGCAGGAGTCGGTGCTGAAGCTGATGCAATCGACACTCGACAATTACAATGCAGGCATTCAACTGCTCAGCGTGAATATCGAGCGGGCCGACCCCCCGGCGGCTGTCTCGGATGCCTTCGAAGAGGTGCAACGGGCCAAGCAGGATCAGGAGCGCTTCATCGAAGACGCGCAGAAATACGCCAATCGCCGCCTGGGTGAGGCACGCGGTGAGGCTGCCCGCATCCGCGAGGAAGCAGAAGGCTACAAGGGCCGGGTCATCGCGGAAGCCGAGGGTTCATCGGAGCGCTTCGTGCAGATCTATAATGAATATGCCAAGGCTCAGGACGTGACGCGCCGCCGGCTCTATCTCGAAACCATGGAGGCGGTGCTTGGAGACTCGAACAAGGTGATCCTGGACCAGTCGGCCGGCCAGGGCGTGGTGCCCTATCTGCCCCTTCCCCAGATCGAGCAGAGGCGAACCCCTCCCGCGACATCTAGCAGCACGGGAGCCGGCCAATGAATCCAAGCATTCGTAACGGGCTGCTGATCATCCTGGCGGTGATCGCGCTGCTTGCCTATATGGCCACCTTCATCGTGGATGAGCGTCAGCGCGCTTTGGTGGTGCAGTTCGGCGAGATCAAGCGCGAGATCGACGAGCCCGGGCTCTACTTCAAGATCCCGGTCATCGAGAGCGTGGTCTATATCCCCCGTCCGCTGCAGTTCTTCGAGAGCAATGACAAGCGGGTGCAGGTGGTGGACGGGCGCAGGTATCTCGTCGACACCATCACCATGTATCGCATCGATAATGCTCGCCGGTTCCGAGAATCGGTAGAGGCCAATCAGCAGGATGCCGAGGACAGGCTCGAGACCTCGCTCGATGCGGCCTTGCGCGCAACCTACGGCAAGCGGTCCTTCGATGCGGCCTTGAGCCAAGAGCGCGAGCAGATGATGCGAGAAATCCGCGATGCCTTGATTCCGAGCGCGCGCGAGATCGGGATCCAGATCGTGGATGTCCGCATCAGGCGCACGGATCTTTTGCCAGAGGTCATGCAGAGTACTTATGACCGCATGAGCGCGGAACGCTTGGCTGAGGCCGAGCAGATCCGGGCGGTTGGTACGGAGCGCAGCCTGCAGATAAGGGCGCAAGCAGACCGTACCGCGGTACTGCTGGTCTCGGAGGCCGAGCGGGATGGCGAGATCACCCGGGGTGATGGCGATGCGGAGCGCAGCCGCATCTATGCGGAGGCCTATAGCCGCTCGCCCGAGTTCTTCGCGTTCTGGCGGTCGCTCGAGGCCTATCGCAAGAGCATGCAGGGCAACAATACGACCCTGGTGCTGAAGCCGGATTCGGAGTTCTTCTCGTTCTTCAACAATGCACAAGGAGAAGCCTCGCCGGCCCCGAATGGTGCGCCTCAGCCAGGGCCTGGCCCGGCCGGCGCTCAGGCAATATCGCCGGGCGCCTCGGCCGCGCCGGGAGGCGCCCCAGCGGCACCGCAGCCGGCACAGGCGGAGTGATGACGCATTTGTCGAGTGCATCATTGCTGCAATTGGCATAATTTAGATCGGCAGGCCTTGCCGCCTGCCGATCAGCGACGCCGCGGTTGCCGTGCTGGCTTGTCCGGCTCGCGCGCGCCGGCAGAAAACCGGAGATTCTCTCATGACGGGACCATGCCGCGCATTGTGTCTTTTCCGCTCGCGGCGGGTCTTCTGGTCGTGAGCTCAGGAGACAGGCGCCCGAGCAAGGCTCAGCGCACTCAAGAACTTCCTGACAAGACAAATGGGCTAAATTTCCCTTTTCTGGAACGAGGTAGATAGAATGCCGATGGGACGAACGTTCTTAGCCGAGATCGGAAATGCTCATCGGCGGACATTCCGATCGGTGGTCGCGGCGGTCTTCGTGGTTCTTGCCGTGGGTGGAATGCCCGCTGACGCCGCAGGACCACAATCGGTGGCCGATCTCGCTGAGCGTCTGTCTGGTGCGGTTGTCAATATTTCGACCACCCAGAAGCTCGAAGGGCGTGAGGCCGTGCCCATGCCCGATCTGCCGCCGAATTCGCCGTTCCGCGAGTTCTTCGAGGAATTCTTCAACCGGCAGCAGCGCGGCCAGAATGGAATGCCCGAGCGCGAGCAGCAGGCCAACTCCCTCGGCTCGGGATTCGTGATTGATCCCTCGGGTCTCGTGGTGACCAACAATCACGTGATCACGGGGGCCGATAAGATTCAGGTCAATTTCGCCGATGGGCGCAATCTCGATGCGGAGGTTGTCGGTCGGGACGCGAAGACTGACCTCGCCTTGCTGCGGATCAAGCCGACGAGCCCGCTGCAGGCGGTTGAGTTCGGCAATTCCGACCAATTGCGCGTCGGCGACTGGGTGATGGCGATCGGCAATCCGTTCGGTCTGGGCGGCTCGGTGACGCTGGGCATCGTCTCGGCCCGCAATCGCGACATCAATGCCGGGCCTTACGATGATTTCATCCAGACCGATGCGGCGATCAACCGGGGCAATTCGGGTGGGCCGCTGTTCGACATGAACGGCAAGGTCATCGGCATCAACAGCGCGATCATCTCGCCGACGGGGGGGTCGATCGGCATCGGCTTTGCCATTCCCTCCACCACTGCGCAGGCGGTCATCTCCCAGTTGCGCGAACATGGAGAGGTGCGCCGCGGCTGGCTCGGGGTGCGCATCCAGAACATCACGGACGAGATTGCCGAGAGCCTTGGCCTGGCAGACAGCCACGGGGCGCTGGTGGCCGAAGTCACGCCGGGCGGTCCTGCGGCTGCGGCTGGAATTGAAGCGGGCGACGTCATTCTCGAGTTCGACGGCAAGCCTGTGACGGCCATGCGGAACCTGCCAAGGATCGTTGCCAATACGCCGATCAACAAGCAGGTGCCGGTCATCGTCATGCGCAATGGCGAAAAGAAATCGCTTTCGGTGGTGGTGGGCGACCTCAAGGTGGGCGAGGAGGACACGTCCGTCGATGAGCCGGAGACGGCCGAGCCTGAAGAGACGCCGGTGCCGGAAGCCAAGACCGTCGATCAGCTCGGGCTGAAGCTCGGCATCCTCACGGATGCGCTGCGTGAGCAGTATCAGATCAAGGAAAGCGTGAGCGGCGTTGTGGTCACCGAGGTGACGCCGGGCGGGCCGGCTGCCGAAAAGCGTCTGCAGCCCGGTGATGTCATTGTCGAGGTCGGTCAGCGGGAGGTGCAAACTCCTGATGATGTGGCCGAGCAGGTGGCGGAGATTGCCAAGAGTGGCCGTAAATCAGTGCTGCTGCTGGTTTCCAATGCGCAAGGCGAGCCGCGCTTTTTGGGACTGCGCCTCGGCGGGGATGCCGGCGAGTCGAAGCCGTAGCGGGCGTTGAAAGCGTAGCTGACATCCCACAAAAGCGTCATGCCCCGCCTCGAGCGGGGCATTCAGCAAGGGAAGGTGCGTTTGTCGCCGTGGCCCCTGGATCACCGGTCAAGCCCGGCGGTGCGTCGGTTGGCCCTGAAGCACCGGTCGGGGCTTTAGTTACCAGCCGGCTTCTGCTATCTGCCATATAGGATTGAAAGCAGATTGCCGGCTGGATTGGCCCAAATGAGATTGTTCCATTATTTTCGCAGCTCAGCTGCTTACCGCATCCGTATCGCGCTCAATATGAAGGGCATCGAGCGCCAACAGATCCCTGTGGACCTCATGGCTGGGGCGCAGCATGATCCGGAATATCGGGCTCTCAATCCGCAGGGGATGGTGCCGGCTCTCGACATTGGCCAAGAGACGCCGCTCACCCAATCCCTGGCCATTCTTGAATATCTGGAAGAGCGCTTTCCCGAGCCACCTCTGTTGCCACGCAACGCCGAAGCGCGCGCGCGTGTGCGAGCCCTGTCGCAGATCATCGTCAGTGACATCCATCCCTTGATCGCCATCAGGGTCACGCGCCAGCTTTCTGACCAGTTACAGGCAGATGAGGCGGCGATAGAGCAGTGGGTGCGCCATTGGATTCAGAGCGGCTTTGCGGCGCTCGAGCAGATGATCGGAGATGATGGGCATTGCTTCGGCGGCCAGACGACGATGGCTGATGTTTGCCTGGTGCCGCAGGTCGTCACCGCTCGACGGCTCGGCACTCCTCTCGATGACTTTCCGAAGGTGTGCAAAGTCGCTGATCTGTGCGGCAGCCTGCCAGCCTTTGCCATGGCGCATCCGTCACAGCAGGCCGAGGCGGGGGCCGAGTGATTCACTCAGATCACTGAGAGGGTGCACCGCCGAGCGCGGGACGCTGCCGGGCAGAACTCAAGCGCTGGACCAGGTGAACAACGGCGGGCTAGGCCTCCATCACTGCGCCCAGAAAATGCAGTATTGCTTGCCATTTGGCGTTTCGGCCCAGCTACCGCCAATCATCATGCAGCCGAATTCGCTGCGGGGGTTGCCCAGGAGCTGAGGTGAAGAGAAGACGAGCGCGCCGTAAAGGGCGCCCATGATCAAAAGAAGGCCGCCCAGCACAAACAGAAACATCTCGCGCCGGCGCAGTTCGGCCCGGAGCCGGCGCAATTCCGTCATCGCCAAGGTCGAGTTCTCGAGCCGGCGGGTGAAGTCGCGCCATTCGGCTCGCACCTTATCAAGGCGGCGGGTGCCCATGATGGCGCCCCGCTCGGCCGCATGGGAGACATGGCGCAGATCGAAGCTCTCCTGACCATGCAACTGGCCGGTCCTGGCCCATTCCGCGGTCTCGTCTGGTTCCTGGGCACGTAGCCCAGGCTCCGCTTCGGAAAAGTCAGGGCGATGCATATCGTTCAAGCGATGCTGGAGATAGGGCTCGTCATGTGCCTCCTGATGGCCGGGTTCAGCAAAGCCTCGCTGATCCAGAGGAGCTTTCGGTTCTTGCCAACGATCCGACCCACGCTCACTGAGCACGTCCAGGTCCTTCGCTCCCGCCAAAGTCGTTGCCCTCATCGTCATCGACATGTCCCACTCCCTCCGCAGTCACCCAACAACCGCAAGGCGCCAGCAGTCGAATCGCGGCTCCGCAGTGCTTCAACCTTAACTTTTTGTGTCCTTTCTGCAATTAAAAAGTGTATAAATTGGGATCTGTGCAACTATATAGAGCAGGAGAGGGGGCTCGGACGGGGGGCACCCGGCGCGCATGATCATCAGCAGAAATTCTGCTCTGCCGGCTGAGCTTTCGGTGCAATTCGTTACTGGAGGTAATCAGCGAGCGCGTCGAGCTTGAGGGTCCATACCGCTCCGAGCTGCCAGTTCTCCGAGCGCCCGCTCTCATCATTGATATTGGTGGTATGGGAGCCGCGCAGGCCTATCGATGAGCGGGGCCAAGTATAGCGGTAATTGACCGCGGTCTGATGATCCTCGCCGACAATGCCTGTTCCGGCGATCTGCTGACGATAGAGCCGTTGGCTCAGCTCGAGATTCTGGGGGCCGCGGGTCATGGCAACACCAAGCCGGACGGCCATGCTGGCTGGGGTGCTCGGGCCACTCGACTGGCTGACATCCACGCCTGGGGATAGTCGTCCCTGCCATTCGCCGACACCGAAGCGATAATGGAGGGTGCCCGAGGCGATGGAGTTGATGGTCGTGGCACCGTTCTTTACCCGTTCCACTTTCCCGCTGAGTTCGCCATCGACATTGTCGGCGATGCTCGCCGCCATCTTTAGATCAATCCCGTGGCCAATACGCCGTGCTGCCGCGCCGGCCGTTGTGTCGCGGACGGAGTAAGTGCCAACCCCAGTCGTCAGGCGGATCGGGCCGAGCGTAAAGGGGGCCTCCACGCGGAGCTTCGAGGAGCGGTTCGAGCCCGAGATGGTGGCATAGGAGCTTTCCGCAAGGCTTGCTTCCACCATGTAGCCCGCAACGGAAACGTTCCCGCGCGCCTCTATCTGGTCGCGGGAGTAGCGATTGTCCGAGCCCTCTTCGCTTGCGGAGAAGCTGTATGTGAAAGGCATATCCGCATTTGCGCTCAAGATCGGCTGGCGGATCATGCGGGCAGCCGCGGCGCGGCGACGTGCGTCATACATCGCCTCGCGCCGACGCTGCTCAGCCAAGCTCGCATTGATCTCCGGCAGGAGGTCGACACGGAATTTCAATCCGGAAACAGGAGGCGCATCGCTCTGGCAGAGGCTTACGGTGTGCTGCGCGGGATCTGGCGGGGGGGCCGACTCGCAGGGCGCTGCACCTTGGGCCAAACCATCCTCCTCCCGGAGGACCACCCAACTTCCAGGGTCGCGCTCTTGCGCTCGGGCGTCAGACATAATCCCTGCGAGGAGCAATGCCGAAACAACAATGTGCCGGGTGCGAATATGGGCGGGATCGTGCGCCACGACAGCCTTACCCCAGTGCTCGATATCACGATCTGGCCGGCATCTATGAAGAGGTGGGGGCAGTTGTGCAAATCACGATTTAGGGTAGGCAAGACCGGACCTTGGTCCGCTCTTGCCTGGCGTGTGAGATAAAGCGGTCAGTTGCCGCTGCCGGAGCCGCCGCCGGCACCGCCGCTGCCAGAGCCGCCGCCGGCACTGCCGCTGCCAGAGCCGCCACCGGTACCGCCCGTGCCACCGGTTCCGCCAGTCCCGCCCGTACCACCGGTTCCACCAGTGCCACCAGTGCCCGGATTGCCAGCGCTGCCGTTGTTCTCGCCCGTGTTGCCGGTGTTGTTGCTGCCGCCAGCGTTGTCTTCCGCGCTGCGCTCGTTATCCGCCTCGCAGCCGGGTTGGCCGGCTTGGCATCCTTCTGTGGAGGAGCCCGCATTGCTGCCCATCGGCGTTGTCGCCTGGCCAATGACCTGCTCCCCGGTGGTGCCGGTCTGCCCGGGGGTTGCCGCGACGCTCGGAGGCGTTCCCGGTGTCGTGTCGCCGGTCGAGCTCACTTGGGCATAGAGTGTGGTGCTGCCCAGGAGAATTGCCGCTGCCGTCAGGGGTGCACGTAAATAAAAGCTTCGCATCTGGTTCTCCCTATCGATGATGCCAAGAGAACAACAGCGCAAAATGGGGGTTCCGATTGTGGACCATTAAACGAAACGGCCGGAGGGACGGCGCTCCGTACGGTCTTTTCAGGCCTATTCCGGATGCGGAACCAAGCTTCAAGAGGAAATACTGGGAAGGCGAGGGTCAAGATGGTCGTCATGCGCCGATTGTCTCGATTATCGTCTCCAAGAACACAGCCCGCAGGGCGGCAACAGTCTTGTGACTGTTGTGCGACGTGGTGCAAGCCGTGCTCGGCTCCTCCGGAAAGCTGCCTACGCAGCCCTCAGTCAGGAACGGCTCTCAAATAATTGATGCGAAAAGCGAACTTGGTGGGGTGCTTGCATTGCGGTATAGTAATTTCTGTGAACAGGCTGTGATCTGGCATCGACGGCATTCTTGATCGCTCAGAATTGATCTAGACTGTGTCGGTTGCGCACGGTCCTCGAGATCGGGGGATCCTGTGAAGCGCGACTTTTCGCTGGGTAAATTCCATTGCCGCTTCTTGGCCCTCGTGTGCTCGGGGCAGCCATTTAAGCCCAAATATTATGCAGTCGACCAGGGTCGCGTTGCGTCGGCGGATGCCGGCATCATGAATTGTGTCGAGGGAGACTTCGGTAAGAGCCTCGAAAGGGGTTTGATGGCAAGATCAGGTCGTAGTCTCAAACGCAAGTGAGTTTTGCGCTGTCGCGCAGCTGGTCCAAAGGCCATCAGCAATCTTGCTGGCCACGGATACAGATGAGCAAAACAGCGTGTTGCGGATCTGTACTTGTGATGAAGATGGCTCGACTAGAAAAGTGGACGTTCGTAGGGGCGAGGCAGAGTATGTTGGCTGGGGCCCTATCTGAACCATCTAGCGAACTGCCGGGAGGTCTTGAACTGACCTCCAAGGCGGCTTTCTCACCACTGCCGAAGGGCCGAGTTGGTGGACGTGCTGAAGGGGCCGGCGTGAAGGCAAACGACGCAGATTGGCTGTTTTTCATCTGCGGCAGAGCGCCGGGCATGCGAGGAACTTTGGCGGCGGGAAACCGTTCACTCCAACAGGAGCCGACAGGCAGCGATCCCGATGACCCAACCCCGCCTGTCACGAGAGAGCATGATGCAAAGGAGAGAGTCCGACGTCTTTGATCTCTTTTCGGAGATCTACACGAGCGCAACGCGGGAGGAGATGAGCCTGCAGGAGTATCTGCTGGCCTGCCGCGATGACCCCTCGATGTATGCCACGGCGGCTGAACGCATGGTGGATGCCATTGGGGAACCGACCCTCGTCGATACGAGCAAGGACGAGCGTCTCGGCCGCATCTTTGCCAATCGAACCATCAAGATCTATCCGGCCTTCGCGGATTTCTACGGCATGGAAGACACGATCGAGCGGATCGTGGGATATTTCCGATATGCCGCGCAGGGTCTAGAGGAGCGCAAGCAAATCCTGTATCTGCTCGGACCGGTTGGGGGCGGCAAGTCGTCGCTGGCTGAGCGGCTCAAGAAACTGATGGAGCAGCGCCCCATCTACACCCTCATGATCAATGGACAGATCAGCCCGATCTTCGAATCGCCGCTCGGCCTGTTCCATCCGGATCGGATGGCGGATCTGCTGGAGGACAAATACGGCATCGCACGGCGGCGGCTCAGTGGGCTGATCTCACCCTGGGCGACCAAACGGCTCGACGAAATCAATGGCGACATCTCCAAGTTCAGTGTCGTCAAGTTGACCCCTTCACGGCTGCGGCAAATCGGCATCGCCAAGACCGAACCCGGCGACGAGAACAATCAGGACGTCTCCTCGCTGGTGGGCAAGGTCGATATCCGGCAGCTCGAGAATTTCAGCCAAGCGGACCCTGATGCCTATTCCTATAGCGGTGGGCTCAACCGGACCACGCAAGGTCTCTTGGAATTTGTCGAGATGTTCAAAGCGCCGATCAAGGTGCTGCATCCTCTGCTCACGGCAACCCAGGAGGGCAATTACAACGGGACCGAGAATTTCGGCGCCTTCCCTTATCAGGGCATCGTCGTGGCCCATTCAAACGAATCGGAATGGCTGCAGTTCAAGAACAACAAGAACAACGAGGCCTTTCTCGATCGCATCCTCGTGGTCAAGGTGCCCTATTGCCTGCGGGTGACGGAAGAGAAGAAGATCTACGAGAAGCTGTTGCGCGAGAGTGAGCTCGTCCACAATCCATGCGCACCGGAAGTGCTCGAGATCCTCAGTCGGTTTACAGTTTCAACCCGGCTCACGCCCCATGAGAACTCGCCGCTTTACACCAAGATGCGGGTCTATGACGGCGAGAACCTGAAGGACACCGACCCCAAGGCCAAGCCGGTGCAGGAGTACCGGGATGCCGCGGGCGTGGACGAGGGCATGACCGGGGTGAGCACGCGCTTTGCCTTCAAAGTGCTCTCGGAGACGTTCAACTATGACACCAAGGAGGTCGCGGCCGATCCGGTCCACCTCATGTATATCCTGGAACAGGCGATCAAGCGGGAGCAGTATCCGAAGGAGACCGAGGCGGCCTATCTCGATTTCATCAAGTCGGAACTGGCATCGCGCTATGCCGAGTTCATCGGACACGAGATCCAGAAGGCCTATCTCGAATCCTATAGCGAATACGGACAGAACCTGTTCGACCGTTATATCGCCTATGCGGATGCGTGGCTCGAGGATCAGGACTTCAAGGACCCGGACACCGGGCAGATTCTCAATCGCGAAGTTCTCGACAGCGAACTGTCGCAAATAGAGAAGCCCGCGGGCATCGCCAACCCGAAGGACTTCCGCAACGAGGTGGTCAAGTTCACCTTGCGGGCCCGCGCCAAGAACAATGGCCGGAACCCGTCCTGGACCAGCTATGAGAAGCTGAGGGACGTGATCGAGAAGCGGATGTTCGGCCAGGTGGAAGACCTTCTGCCGGTGATCAGCTTCGGCTCGAAGAAGGATAGCGCCACCGAGAAGCAACACGCTGAGTTCGTCCATCGTATGGTCGAGCGCGGGTATACGGAACGGCAGGTGAGACGGCTCGTCGACTGGTACATGCGTGTAAACAAGGCGGGTTAATGATGCGGACGAGCGGGTTTGCCGATGCCAAATTTCATAGATCGCCGCCTTAATCCGAAGGACAAGAGCCTCGGCAACCGGCGACGTTTCCTGAGGCGAGCCCGGGAAGAGCTCAAGCGCGCAGTGAAGGAGCAGGTCAAGTCCGGCAAGATCGCGGACATTGACGCTGAGCAGAGCGTGCCGATGCCCGCCAAGGGCACGAGCGAACCGACCTTCCAGCCATCGCCCAATAGCGGCGAGCGACAATATGTGTTGCCCGGCAATCGCGAATTCGCGCCGGGCGACCGCATCCCCAAGCCCGGGGGCGGTGGCGCATCGGGCAAGGCCGGCGGCACGGGGCAGAGCGAGGACGATTTCCAGTTCGTGCTGTCACGCGAGGAGGTTCTCGATCTTTTCTTCGAGGATCTCGAGCTGCCAGACATGGTGAAGTTGAGCCTCAAGGAGACAGTCGCCTACAAGCCGCGTCGGGCCGGCTACTCGACCGTGGGCTCGCCCACCAACATCAATGTCGGCCGCACCATGCGCAACAGCTTCGGGCGGCGGGTTGCGCTCAGGCGGCCGTCGCTGCACGAAATCGAACGGGTGGCCGAAGAAATCGCCAAGCTCGAAGAAGGTCCGAGCAGTGCCGCCACACGCCAGCAGATCGAGGCACTGCGCCAGGAGCTCGAAAGGCTCGAACGACGACGCCGGCTGGTGCCTTTCGTCGATCCCCTCGATATCCGGTTCAACCGGTTCGAAGCACAGCCACTGCCCAATGCGAATGCGGTGATGTTCTGCCTCATGGACGTCTCAAGCTCCATGGGCGAGCGGGAGAAGGATCTCGCCAAGCGGTTCTTCGTGCTGCTGCATCTCTTTCTCAAGCGGCGCTACGACCGGATCGACATCGTGTTCATCCGACATACGGATGAGGCACGGGAGGTGGATGAGAACACCTTCTTCTATAGCAAGCAGAGCGGCGGCACGGTGGTGTCCACCGCGCTCGAAGAGATGCTGCGCATCATCGAGGAGCGCTACCCGGCACAGGATTGGAACATCTACGCCGCGCAGGCGTCCGACGGGGACAATATCGCCGGGGATTCGGAGCGTTGTTCCGCGCTGCTCAACAACAAGGTGATGCGACTTTGCCAATATTACGCCTATGTCGAGATTATAGACGAGCGCGAGACGGAGATCTTCGGGGCGACCGATAATGGGACCTCGCTCTGGCGCGCCTATCGCACAGTCAGCGACAAGCTGCCCAATTTTCAGATGACCCGGATTGCGAGACCGGCCGACATCTATCCGGTCTTCAGAAAGCTCTTCTCCAAGCAGCCAAACGCGCAAGCGCGAAATTGAGCAGGATCGGAATGGGAAAACGCGCGGTCTCAAAGCTCCTATTTAGCGGTTCCGACTGGAACTTCGCGCTGCTGTCGCGCGCCTATGATGCGATAGAGAGGATCGCGCTCGATGAGCTGAAGCTCGATGTCTATCCCAATCAGATGGAAATCATTTCGTCTGAGCAAATGCTGGATGCTTATTCCTCGGTCGGGATGCCACTGATGTACCAGCACTGGTCCTTCGGCAAGCGTTTCGTGTTCGAGGAGCATGCCTACCGCAAGGGCCATCGTGGGCTTGCTTACGAGCTGGTGATCAACTCCAATCCCTGCATCACCTATCTCATGGAAGAAAACACCATGGCCATGCAGGCCCTGGTGACCGCCCATGCTGCGTTCGGCCACAATCATTTTTTCAAGAACAACTACCTGTTCCGGCAGTGGACCGATGCGAGCGCCATTCTCGGCTATATGGAGTTCGCCAAGAGGTATATCGCCAAATGCGAGGAACGGTACGGAACAGCGGCGGTCGAGGCTATTCTGGACTCCGCGCATGCGCTGATGGAGCAGGGCGTCTTCCGCTATCGCCGACCGCCGCGGCTGTCGACCGAGAAGGAGCGCGAACGGGCCCGCGAGCGGTTGGAGTATGAGGAGCAGACCTTCAACGATCTGTGGCGGACGCTGCCGCAGGTCAACGACAATAACGACAACCACGCTCGGGACGCGGATGACCCCAAAGATAGCTCCGAGCGCCGGCGCTCATTGAAGCTGCCCGAGGAGAACCTCCTCTATTTCCTGGAAAAGAACAGCCTCATTCTGGAGCCGTGGCAACGGGAAATTCTCCGGATCGTCCGCGTGGTCGCGCAGTATTTCTATCCGCAGCGGCAGACCAAGGTGATGAACGAGGGCTGCGCCACCTTCGTGCACTATTTCATCATGAACAGGCTCTATGACCAGGACATGATCACGGAGGGTGCGATGCTGGAGATCCTGCAAAGCCATTCCAACGTGGTCTTCCAGCCGGCCTTCGATGACCCGCGCTTTCCCGGCATCAACCCTTATGCGCTGGGATTTGCGCTGATGCAGGAGATCCAGCGGATCTGCGAGGATCCGACCTCGGAGGATCGCGACTGGTTTCCTCAGATTGCGGGCAGCGGCAACTGGCGCGAGACGCTGCTCGATGCCTGGGCCAATCACCGCGATGAATCCTTCATCCTGCAGTATCTCAGCCCAAACCTGATGCGCAAATTCAGGCTGTTCCTGCTGACCGATCAGGCGCGGAATGATTATCTCGAGGTCGCGTCAATCCATAACGAACGAGGCTATGAGAGGATACGGCAAGCCTTGTCGCGCCGATATGACATCGGCACCAATCAGATCGATATCCAGGTGGTGGACGTGGACCTGTTGGGTGATCGTCATCTGCGCCTGCAGCACAATGTGAAGAACGGGATCGTGCTTGAAGAAGGCAACCGCGACGCCACGCTGCGGCATGTGCGCCATCTCTGGGGTTATAATGTCAGCATGACCGGGATTGACGCGGAAACTGGAGCAAAGCTCTACGAATGCTCCAGCAGCGGCGATTGATCGTGTGAAGAGCCGACTTGGCTATGTCCTGTCGAGAATGGATGGTTTTGGCAGCCACTGTGCACTCGGGCAGGCTAGCTGAACGGATCGTATCAATGCCTGTGGAACGCTCCACCGCTCCTTAAGTCTGGTCGCAGCGCACCGCACCGACCTCCGCCGGATTGAACTATCATCGGGGGATTGTCGGAGCAGGGCTATGAGCATCAACAGAGAAATTTTCTTTGCCAGCGCGAGTGCTGCGCCATTTTCGGAGCACCTCGCCGAGGACCAGATGTCCGGGCTACAAGCGATCCTGAGCCACTGGGAGACCTTCCCGGAAAACCTGGATGAGCGGCATCTCGCTTACATGCTGGCCACGGTCTATCACGAAACCGGCCGCCGATTCATGCCGGTGCGGGAAGGATTTGCGAGCTCGGATGCGGAGGCACGCAAGATTGTCGAGAACCGGCCCTATGGCAAGCCGGATGCGAATGGACATGTCTATTACGGCCGCGGCTTCGTTCAGATCACCTGGCGCGACAACTACAAGAGGATCGGGGACCTCATTGGGGTCGATCTCGTCGATAATCCCGATCTCGCGCTCAATCTGGATGTCGCAACGCGCATCCTCTTTCAAGGCATGACGCGGGGGCTGTTCACCGGAAAGAAGCTGACCGACTATTTCAACTCCTCAAGGGACGACCCGGTCGGCGCACGCGCAATCATCAATATCAATGACAAGGCCGAGCTGATTGCCGGCTATCACCAGGCGTTTCTCGCGGCTATCCATGCAGCGCAGGCGCCGGATGCCCAAACGGCTCAGTCGCCATTCGGCATTCCGCAAATATGGACGGGGGCTGCCACTGCGGCGAGCGGGCTTATCACGGCCGTGCTCGCGACATTGGAGAGCCCTTGGGCCTTGGGCGCGCTCGTGGTTCTTGCGGTCGGGCTCGCGGTTTTCCTGCATGGCCACAGGGCATCACGGCAACACGAACAGGCGCGAGAGCCATCCAGCCAGCCTTCTTGACAGAGATCACGGACGGGGCTCAATCACGTGCGCCGTCCGTGAGCCACCTGAAATTCTTCCGCCTCTCACGCATCTTCTTTGTGGAACCTCTGACCGGTCGCTCGAAATTGCCCTAGGCGCTTCGTTCTTCGCCTATCGGCGGCAACGCTATGGCGAACAAGAGGGCGGCTGCGCAGAGCAAAAGCAAGCCGCCTATCTCATCGTAAATGGCGACGCCAATGATGCCGCCGAGAAGGAACGCGGCCACGGTCCAGGAATGCAGCCAAAGCTTGGCGAGATTGGGGGCCTTGTCAGATTGGGGCGACTTGCCCAGGCGAATGTCCAGCAGCTTGCCGAGCTCGATCCCGATGTCGGTGGCCATGCCGGAGATGTGGGTCGTGCGGATGCGGGCATTCGAGATGCGGGTTACGATTGCGTTCTGAAGTCCCATCACGAAGCTCAAGCCGAGGATGAAAATCGGGCCGGAATGAACAGCCTCGAGCCAAAGATCCGCACATCCGAGAATGAAGAGGAGGAGGGCCTCGGCCAATATGCTGTAAGCGTAGATAGAGCGACCGTGGCGGCGCCTGCCTGCATTGATGAGAAGGCTCGAGGCCAAGGCCCCGGCGACGAACAGGATGACGATGGTGAGATAAAAAAGACCCAAGAGGATGTTCCCCAAAGCAAACTCATGGGACACGAGCGATACGTTTCCCGTCATATTGGCCGTGAAATAGCCTGCGGCCCGAAAACCTGCGGTATTCAACGCTCCGGCAACACCCGCCAGCAGACACGCCAGCCGAAGATCTGCGGCTTGCGTCCTGTCCTCTCCTTCTTCATCCAACATGCGCTCAGCTTGGCTCCCTCTCCAGCACGGGTTAGTCGCGCTGATCAAAACAGAGAATGCCAAGGATAATGCAATCTAAAGTTGAGAAATACGTGTAGAGAACGCCTAGTCGTGGGCTACTCAGTCCTGGGGGATAGATTCGGACGTGGTGCCGCCGCTCTCCGGTGCGGCTGAGCGGTTCTCGTCTGCCGCGAGCTCATATTCCTCCTGGAGCACGTCGGCGACGTCGGCTTGAGAAATGCCGGAGGCTTCGGGATGTTTCGCCAGAAGACGCTCAGCGCTCGCATCGGCGTCCAAGGCCTGGCGCGACTTTGCCTTCTTCTCCACCAATGTGGCGATGTCAACGGCGAGCGGCAGTTTCGGCATCCAGGTCTCCAAAGCAGGTTAGGCCCCGAAGGTGACGGGGATCGACGCACGGTCGTGGGTCAGCATGCCGAAGCAATGACGCCCGTATGTCGAGCACCCGTCATATGGATAATGATGCCGATGAACTCTGGTTCCAGAGCTGACGGATCAGGATGCAATCATTTGCTTGTCAGTTTGCGAGGCCCTCAAGATAGGGTCGTGCGCGATCAAGTGCTCCGGCGCAGGCAGGAACCTCCTGACGAAGGACTGTGTCGAAGCTCGTCATGCCCGTCCATAGGCTGAGCACGGTCCAGAGGCCGCTCACCGGATCATTGCTATAGGTATCGACCAGAACGGGCTGGGCTGCTCTCGCGCAGCTTGTGAGCTCCTGCATCACTTGAGGTGGGGCTCCGAGCCTTTCGAGGCGGCTTGTAAACTCGGTCTGGATAGGCTCGACGATGAAGAGATTAATGAGGAACGCGACCAGTTCACCGAGCATCGGCGACATCCGTACGGGCTGAATGGCGGTTAAAGATCCGACATCGCGCCGTGAGCCGAGCACGCGCGCCAGAGGGGCCCGGATCGAGATATCTTGGCTAGGCCTTAGGGGAAGACCTGTCAAGGCGATCGAGCGCCTCATTCGGTGCAGACGGCGCGGCTTCGCGATGAGGCGGAATTCAAGACAATCGTAAGAGTTGTCTGCAAACGTCTCCACAGCAGCTAACCTCATAGGCAGCCGTAAGGCGACCGCTACAGATGAATGTTCAGTCGTATCGGCAGTTAGGGAGCGTCATCTTCCTGGCTGTCTTGGCCTGCCTTCTGCTTGCGAACAGAAGCGTCGCGCAAGGCGTCACCCAGGCGACGCCCGCACCACAGCTCGTCAGAGTCGGCGTTTACGTCAGTCCACCCTTCGTCATGAAGGAGGGCAATAGCTATTCCGGCATGGCGATCGAGCTTTGGCAGAAGGTCGCTGCCGGCAGTGCCATCGCTTCGGAATTCGTGGAATATCCCACCTATGCGGATCTGGTCGACGCGGTCAAAAACAGCCAAGTCGATGCAGCCGTAACGGATCTCAGCATCACCGAGGATAGAGCGAAGGTCGTCGATTTCTCGCATTCGTGGTTCGATTCGGGCCTGAGGGTCATGGTGCACTCGGATCCGAATTCGAGCATATCGACCATCATCGATGATCTCCGAGAGGCCGGGCATCTCCGAAATTTCGGATGGATCGCTCTCTGCATCATGCTCGGCACGATCATCGTGACGATCATTGACCGCCTATTCGATGAAGAGTTTCCGCAGAGTTGGCGCGAGGGCTTTGCCGAAAATTTCTATCACATGATCTCGCTTGCCACTCAGGGCGAGACATCCCGGAAGAACCTGTTCGGCTGGGTCGGCCGAATCTGGCAGGGCCTGTGGCTGCTGGTCAGCGTTGCGGTTGTGGCCTATGTGACGTCCTCGATCACCAGCGTGATGACCGCATCGCATATCGCAAACCGGATCAACAGCGTGACCGATCTGCACGGAAAAACCGTGGCCGTGCGGGCGGGGAGCGTCGCGGAAAAACACATGAAGCAGCAACAGATCCGGACAGTGCCATTTCCTCATATCGAGGATGCGGTGAATGCGCTGCTCAACCGCGAGGTCAATGCGGTGGTGGCTGACAATCCGGCTTTGGAATATTTCGCCCATACCCATCCGGATCTGCCGCTGGACGTGGTGGGCGATACGTTCGACCCGGAGAAATATGGCTTTGCCTTCCCGCCTGGCAGCGCCCTCACCAAGCCTGTTTCCCTGGGTGTCATTGCGCTGAGAGAGAATGGCGTTCTCGAGGAGATGAAAACCCGCTATTTCGGGTTCGATCCCTAACCTGCCGCAGCGGCAGGGCGCAACGGCTAAAGATGCGTTTGGGAGATGGTGGGGGCGGGAGGCTTCGAACCTCCGACCTCACCGATGTGAACGGTGCGCTCTACCCCTGAGCTACGCCCCCATCTGGCCCTAAGCTCTTGGCTCTGGCCCGCGAAACCGAAGTTCGCCGGAGGTCTTGCGATATAGCGGGCAAGATGGGTGATGGCAACAGCTTCTTGGTGATCCGTCACAGTTTTGGCGGCTCACTATGGGCAAGCCCGCGTTCCAGCAGGTGGCGAACCGCCTGCTCCAGCTCGTCATAGCTGTCGATGATCAGATCGGGCGCGAAGCTTGCGACCGGCTCGGGCGTATAGCCGAAGCTGACGGCGATCACGGGTACGCCTGCCGCTCTGGCGGTCAGGACGTCGGTCTCGCTGTCGCCGATCATCACGGAGCGCGCGAGATCACCGCCCATACGGCGGAGCACCTCGCGATAGCATTCCGGGTCGGGCTTCTTGACCTTGAGGCTGTCGCCGCCGATCACAGCGCGAAACGGCTCGGCACAGTCGAGTGCGCGGAGAAGCTTGAGCGCGGCCTGTTCTGGCTTGTTCGTCAAAATGCCGAGCTGCGCCCCCGCTTCGCGCAAGGAAACCAGCGCCCGCCGGGCTGATGGAAACAGCACGCTTTCATCAGCGATATGGTCGAGGTAATGGTCGAGGAACTCACCATAGAGCTGATCGAGCAGAGCGTCATCCGCCGCCTTGCCTGTCTCGGCGAAGCCCAGGGCCATCAGCGCACGGGCACCGTGACCCACCATATGACGCACGCGCTCGGCCGGAATCGTGCGGCGATCATGACGCAGCAGCACCGCATTCATGGCGTCCGCGAGATCGGGTGCAGTGTCGACCAAGGTGCCGTCCAGATCGAAAATAAGCGAAACGCCCGTGAGATCGCGCATATGGTCTCCTGAATATCTGCCTGCGTCTGACGCATAGCGCCAATGCCATGGTTGCGCAAAGATGGGCTAAGCGATTAAGTCATGACCGAGAGTCGGCGCGGGGCTAAAAGGCGCGCGAGGCAGAAGGGATGCACAAGGAGAGTGCGATGGAGTTCCTGAAAGATAAGTCGCTGCTGAAGGACCGCTGCTACATCAATGGCGAATGGGTCGGCGGTGCCAGCACCATTGACGTGACCAATCCCGCCACCGGTGCCGTGCTCGCCAAAGTGCCGAGCCTCGGGGCGGAAGAAACGCGCCAGGCGATCGAGGCGGCCGAGAAGGCCTTTGCGAGCTGGTCGAAGGCGCTGGCCAAGGACCGCGCCAAGATCCTGCGCCGCTGGTACGAGCTCATGATGGAGAACCAGGAGGATCTCGCGCGGATCATGACCGCCGAAATGGGCAAGCCGTTGAGCGAGGCGCGTGGCGAGGTTGCGTATGGCGCAGGCTTTACCGAATTCTATTCGGAAGAGGCCAAGCGCATTGCCGGTGAAACCCTGCCATCGCATAAGGATGACGCCCGGATCGTGACCATTCGCCAGCCGATCGGCGTGGTGGGTGCTATCACGCCGTGGAACTTCCCAATGGCCATGATCACCCGCAAGGTCTCGCCGGCACTCGCTGCCGGCTGCACGGTCGTTTGCAAGCCGGCAGGCGATACACCCCTGACCGCCCTGGCGCTGGCGGAGCTCGGCGAGCGGGCCGGTATCCCGAAGGGCGTCTTCAACGTGCTCACCGGCAAGGCCTCGCTCATTGGGGGCGAGCTCACCTCGAACCCCATCGTGCGCGCCATCACCTTCACGGGGTCGACCGAGATCGGCAAGGTGCTCATGCAGCAAGCCGCCTCGACCGTGAAGCGCGTCTCGCTCGAGCTCGGCGGCAATGCGCCCTTCATCGTATTCGATGATGCCGATCTCGATCAGGCCGTGGCGGGTGCCATGGCCTCGAAATTCCGCAATGCCGGCCAGACCTGCGTCTGCGCCAACCGCATCCTGGTGCAGGATGGGGTCTATGACACCTTCGCCGAGAAGCTGGCCTCGGCCGTCATGAAGCTCAATGTGGGCGATGGCATGGAAGTGGGCGTGACCACGGGCCCGCTTATCAACAAGGCCGCCGTCGAGAAGGTCGAGGAACATGTGCGTGATGCGGTCGCCAATGGCGCCGAAGTGGTGGTGGGCGGCAGGCCGCATACGCTGGGCGGCAGCTTCTATGAGCCGACCATCCTCAAGAACGTCACCACGCGCATGCTGGTGACGAAGGAGGAGACCTTCGGCCCCGTCGCCCCGCTCTTCCGGTTCAAGACGGAGGAAGAGGCGATCGGGATGGCGAACGATACGGAGTTCGGTCTTGCAGCCTATTTCTATTCGCGCGACATCGGCCGCTGCTGGCGCGTGGCCGAGGCGCTCGAGTATGGGATCGTCGGCATCAATGAGGGCATCATCTCGACCGAGCTCGCCCCGTTCGGCGGTGTCAAGGAATCGGGCCTCGGCCGCGAAGGCTCGCATCACGGTATCGAGGAATATGTCGAGATCAAGTATATGCTGATGGGCGGGCTCAAGGCGTGAGCACAAAAGGCTCAAAGGACGAGCTGAAACGGGCGGCCGCATTGGCCGCCCTCGCTTTGGTCGAGCCGGGCATGAAGCTTGGACTCGGCACCGGCTCGACGGCAAAGCTGCTGGTCGAGGCGCTGGGGCGGAAGGTTGCCGAGGGGCTCGACGTCATTTGCGTGCCCACCTCCGAAGCCACCCGGGCGCAGGCCGAAACGCTGGGAATTCCCCTCACAACTCTCGATGAGACGCCAAGGCTTGATCTTACGATCGACGGCGCTGACGAGGTCGATCCGGCCTTGCGGTTGATCAAGGGGGGCGGCGGGGCTCTGCTGCGGGAGAAGATCGTCGCGTTCGCCTCGACGCGCATGGTGGTGATCGCGGATCAGTCAAAGAAGGTCGGCCAGCTCGGCCGCTTTCCATTGCCTATCGAGGTGACGCCGTTCGGACATGGGGCAACCCGCCTGCATATTGCTGAAGCCGCAGGCCGGCTCGGGATTGCCGGGGAGATCACCCTGCGGATGTGCGATGGTGCGGTGTTCGTCACTGATGGCGGCAATCACATCTATGACTGCGCCTTTGGCCGGATCAACAATCCCGAGGCACTTTCGGAGGCGCTCAATTCCATACCCGGGGTGGTTGAGCATGGTCTGTTCATCGGCCTTGCCTCTGCCGCATTCCTGGCGGGTGCCGATGGTGTGGTGACGCTCAAACCAGAACCTGTCTGACATCCATGACCGAAACGCGCGCCAAATTCAGTGGCGGCCGCAACATCGCGATGAAGCTGCCGCCGGAAGATTTCGTGGATGTGGTGAAATTCTATCGGGACACGCTAGGGCTTCCGATCGACTTCCGCAGTCCCACCAATGTGCTGGTCGAGTTCGGCGAGATCCGGCTGTGGCTTGACCGAATAGAGGGACAGCGGCAGGCGGAACTGTGGCTCGAGGTCACCACCGATGACGCGGATGGAGCGGCCGAGGCGTTGAAGGCCGCCAATGTGAAGCGTTGCGATTCGGTCGAGCCCTTACCGACCGGATTTCGCGGCTTTTGGATTAAGAACCCTGCAGGACTCGTGCATCTCGTGGCCGAGCCCGGGCAGGATGACTGAGGAGCCGTTCATGAGCTTCGATTATGACCTGTTCGTCATTGGCGCCGGATCAGGGGGCGTTCGCGCCGCGCGACTTGCGGCACAGCTCGGCAAGAAAGTAGCCATCGCTGAGGAATTTCGCATTGGCGGCACCTGTGTCATTCGGGGCTGCGTGCCGAAGAAGCTCTTCGTCTATGCCAGCCAGTTCTCGGAAGCCTTCGAGGATGCGGCAGGGTTCGGCTGGAATGTTCCGGAGCCGGAATTCGACTGGCCGACGCTGGTGCGCAACAAGGATCGGGAGATCGAGCGGCTGTCTCAGATTTATCTGCGCAATCTCGATGCGGCAGGCGTCGAGGTCATTCGCAGTCGCGCTGTGCTGGCAGCTCCCAACACAGTCCAACTGGTGGGCGAGGGCAGGGAGGTCTCGGCAAGGGTCATCCTGATTGCAACCGGCGCACGGCCCAACAGGCACCATGATCTTCCCGGGCATGAGCTGGCGATTACCTCTGACGAAGCCTTTCATCTCGAGCGTTTGCCAAAGAGCATCATCATCGGCGGGGCTGGTTATATCAGCGTCGAGTTTGCCGGTATTTTCTCGGGCCTCGGCGTTGAGACCACGATCCTCTACCGGGGGGCTGAAATCCTTTCCGGATTCGATGATGACCTGAGAAAAGCGCTGCGGGCGGAATATGAGCGCAAGGGGATCAAGGTCATTTGCGGCGACTGGCTCACTCGTCTCGAGCGGCAGGGCAAGGATGTGGTTGCGACCACGCTCAAGGGCGACACCTTGCGGGCAGAGCAGGTGATGCTGGCGATCGGCCGTATCCCCAATACGGAAGGGCTGGGGCTTGAGGATCTCGGTGTCGAGCTCGGCAAACGAGGCGAGATCCCGGTCGACGCGCATTCGCGGACAAAGGTGCCCAGCATCTATGCCATTGGCGATGTCACGGACAGAATGGCCTTAACCCCGATTGCGATCCGGGAGGCCGTCGCTTTCGTTGAAACCGTGTTCAAGGGCAATCCCACCGCAGTCGACTACGAGAACGTGCCCACGGCCGTGTTCTCGCAGCCGGAGATCGGTACGGTGGGGTTGACCGAAGCGGCAGCCTGCAAGCGGTTCGGCGATGTCGACGTTTACGAGACGAGCTTCCGGCCGATGAAGCATACGCTTTCCGGCCGGGAGGAGAGGATGATGATGAAACTCATTGTCGAGCCCCGGAGCGATCGGGTGGTCGGCTGCCACATTCTCGGACCGGATGCGGGCGAGCTGGCGCAGGTGCTCGGCATTGCGATCAAGATGGGTGCGACAAAGGCCGATTTCGACGCGACGGTCGCGGTTCATCCGACGGCGGCCGAAGAACTCGTAACCATGCGGGTAAAGCGCGGAAAACCGGCGGCCGCTGCCCAGTAGCGGCTAATGGATATACGTCAGGTCGTGCAGAGAGTCTTTCGTGTGTTCCACGGCTGGGCTATCTGCCTGGTCGTGCGATTGCGGCGCTCCGTCCTCTGCTGAGGAGCGAGGGTGGGTGGCAAGGTAGGTGTTGAACAAGGCATTCGCGATAAGAATCGGTGTGCCAATAGCGGCGCCGATACCCGCAAGAGGAGCATAGATCGGCTCGTATTTTTCGTGGAAGCTCTTGAACGTTGAGAGAATTCCTGAAAGCGACATTTTAAAGTCTCTCCGATTAGAGTTCAGTGCGCGAGCAGCAGCGATCGACAGGACTCGTCCATCATTGCCGGCGTAAAGGGGCGCGCTCGCCGCTCGAGCGCTTGAGCTTTATGAACTGCGAAGTTGCTCTGACGTTCGCAGCAGCCACTGGCCATACCAGAGCGTTCCGCTTTTCTCTGAATCGCGAAACCGCGTCTCAAGGTCTTGCTTGGTCGCATTTTCTTCACGCGAACCGGCATCCACTTCGCTCGAAAATGCTCTAGCCTTTGCGGGGCATTTATTCGCGCGCGAACTGCTGCCGACTCGCTTAAAAATGCTCTAGCTGAGGCAGAATGTATCGTGGTGACCTGCATCCTTGTGATCGTCGCCATCCTTGCCAACGATCACCACCTCCTCCGGCCCTTCATTCAGCTCGTGTACCAGGTCCGCGGCTGCAATTCCGAGCGCCGCCGTGCCCAGGCCCGCCGTGTAGACTGGAACATATCTCAACCAGCCGGTCTCATGATGGGCGAGCTCGACTTCGTTGAGGCGATGGGCAGTATCAATAATAGCACCAGGGATCATCGTGGGATCCTCGCTATGAAATAGCTTAGCATGATTTACAACTTGGAGTAGTGGATACAGGCTTATGAGGGGCCAGTCAGCTTAATTTTCGTTCACCCCATACCCTCGCTGGATTGTTGGACGCATCGGCGCTAAAAGGCCCGGTGTTCATGTCACCGTGAGAACCGCTGCTCTGATGACCGACGAGACGCTCCAAGCCCCGAACAGTGCCGGGATCGACTATCGCGAGACGCTGTTCCTGCCCAAGACGGATTTCCCCATGCGCGCGGGTCTGCCGCAGAAGGAGCCGGAGATCCTTGCGCGCTGGCAGCGGATCGGCTTGTACAAGCGACTGCGGGAAGAGGCGCGTGGACGGCCGAAATATCTGCTCCATGACGGGCCGCCTTACGCCAACGGCCATCTTCATATCGGGCATGCACTCAACAAGATCCTGAAGGATGTGATCACCCGGTCACTGCAGATGCTCGGCTATGACTCGAATTATGTGCCGGGCTGGGACTGCCATGGGCTGCCGATCGAATGGAAGATCGAGGAGGAGTACCGCGCCAAGGGGCTCAACAAAGACCAGGTTGCGATCAACGATTTTCGCCAGGAATGCCGCGAATTTGCCGAGAAGTGGGTCGGCATTCAGTCGGAAGAATTCCAGCGCCTGGGTGTGACCGGGGACTGGGATCATCCCTACCTCACGATGAGCTTCAAGGCGGAAGCGCAAATTGCGCGTGAGCTTATGAAATTTGCCGAGACTGGCCAGCTCTATCGCGGCTCCAAGCCGGTGATGTGGTCGGTGGTGGAGCGCACGGCGCTGGCCGAGGCGGAGGTTGAGTATCAGGACTATCAGTCCGATATGATCTGGGCGAAGTTTCCGGTGGTGAGCGAGGGACCCCTCAAGGGCGCTTTCGTCGTCATCTGGACCACCACGCCCTGGACCATCCCGGGCAACCGCGCCATTTCCTTCTCATCGAAGGTCGCTTATGGCCTCTATCAGGTCACGGCTGCGCCTGAAGGCAATTGGGCGAAGGTCGGCGACACATTCGTTCTGGCGGATAAGCTCGCCGACGAGGTGCTGAAGCAGGCGAAGGTCGAGGCCTATGAGCGGCGCGGCACGGTTACAAGCGCCGATCTGGCCCAGGCGCTTGCTCATCATCCGCTCAGGGATCTCGGCTACGGGTTCAACGTGCCGCTGCTCGATGGCGAGCACGTCACCGACGAAGCGGGGACTGGCTTCGTTCATACGGCGCCGAGCCATGGCACTGAAGATTTCGAGGTCTGGACCGAGCATCAGCGGGAACTGGAGCAGCGCGGCATCGATCCTACCATTCCGTTTACGGTAGATGCGGATGGCTACTACACCCGGGAGGCACCAGGCTTCGAGGGGCGGCGGGTCATCACCAGCAAGGGCGAGAAGGGCGATGCCAATGATGCGGTGATCAAGGCGCTGACCGCGGCCGACATGCTGATCGCCCGGGGGCGGCTCAAACATCAGTATCCCCATTCCTGGCGGTCGAAAAAGCCAGTCATCTTCCGCAACACGCCGCAATGGTTCATTGCCATGGATCGTGACATCGGCGGTCCTGGCGACACGCTTCGCCGTCGGGCGCTCAACGCGATCGCCGCGACCGAGTTCACGCCGCAAACAGGCCAAAACCGGCTGCGCGGCATGATCGAGAACCGGCCGGATTGGGTGATCTCGCGACAGCGCGCCTGGGGCGTGCCGATCTGCGTGTTCGTCAACCGGAATACGGGCGAGATCCTGCGCGATCCCAAGGTCAACGAGCGCATCGTCCAGGCCTTCGAAGCGGAAGGCGCCGACGCCTGGTTCCATGAAGATGCTGCCAGCCGCTTTCTCGGCAGCGAACACAAGCTGTCCGATTGGGAGCAGGTGACCGACATTCTCGATGTGTGGTTCGATTCCGGCTCCACCCACGCCTTCGTGCTGGAGCAGCGGGATGACCTCAAGCCCAAGCGCCGGATGGAGGGCGGTGAGGATCGGGTCATCTATCTCGAGGGGTCGGACCAGCATCGCGGCTGGTTCCACTCCTCTCTGCTCGAATCCTGCGGCACCCGTGGCCGCGCCCCTTATGACGAGGTGGTGACCCATGGCTTCGTCATGGCCGAGGACGGGCGCAAGATGTCGAAGTCGCTCGGCAATATTGTCGCCCCGCAAGATGTGATCCGGCAGCACGGCGCGGATATCCTGAGGCTGTGGGTGATGTCGGCCGATTATGAGGATGATCTCAAGATCGGGCCGGAAATCATCAAGGCCAATGTCGAGGCCTATCGGAAGCTGCGCAATACGCTGCGCTACATGCTCGGCGCGCTTGCGGAGTTTGATGAGAGCGAGCGGGTGCCGGTCGAGGAGATGCCCGAGCTCGAGCGCTATATCCTGCACAAGCTCTGGGAGCTCGACAGCCAGGTGCGTGAGGGCTATCGGGCTTATGATTATCGCCGCATCTATTCGCGGCTGTTCAATTTCTGCACGATCGAGCTCTCCGCCATCTATTTCGACATCCGCAAGGATGCGCTCTATTGCGATCCCTTGTCATCGCTACGCCGGCGGGCCTGTCGCACGGTGATGGACGCGCTGTTCTCGTGCCTCACCGCCTGGCTCGCGCCCATGATCGCCTTCACGGCGGAAGAGGCCTGGCTTGCCCGCTTCCCGTCTGAGGACGGCTCGGTGCACTTGCGCAAATTCCCGGAGGTGCCGGAGAGCTGGCGCTCGGAAGAGATCAATGCGAAATGGGAGGCCGTGCGCGAGGTGAGGCGCGTGGTGACCGGGGCGCTCGAGCTTGAGCGGGCCGCGAAGCGGATCGGCTCCAGCCTCGAAGCTGCGCCGGTGGTCTATGTGTCGGATCCCAAGCTCATGGCCGCGCTCGATGGGGTTGATCTTGCCGAAATCGCCATCACCAGCGATGCGCGGCTCGAAGCCGGCGAGGGGCCAGAGGATGCCTATCGGCTGAGCGAGGTGCCTGGGGTTGCGGTTGTACCGGCGCTCGCGGAAGGACGCAAATGTGCGCGCTCCTGGAAGATCACGCCGGAGGTCGGCTCCGACCCCGAATTCCCGGATATCACGCCACGGGATGCGGAAGCGGTTCGCGAATGGCTTGGACGCAGGCAGGGGGTGGCGAGCGCATGACGGAAGGCTCCTTGTCAGAGCAGCGTTCTGATCGCTTGAACGTTTCAGTGCGGCGCGGCTGGATAATCGCCTTGCTTTGCCTCGCGGTTGACCAGGCATTCAAGTGGTGGATGCTCGCGGTTTATGACATTGCGGCGCGCGGCGTCGTGCAGGTCACCAGCTTCTTCGATCTGGTTCTCGTGTGGAACCGAGGGGTGAGCTATGGCTGGTTCACTCAGCACAGCGCCGCCGGACGATGGTTGCTTGTCGGCTTGAGCCTTGCGGTGATCATCGGACTTAGCATCTGGCTCAGCATCAATCGCCGCCCGCTCGCCAATTTGGCGCTCGGCATGATCGTCGGCGGGGCGGTCGGCAATCTCATTGATCGCCTCGTGCATGGGGCGGTTGCCGATTTTTTCAGCTTCCACGCCTTCGGCTATAGTTGGTACGTGTTCAACATAGCGGATGTCGCGATTGTTGCGGGGGTGGCCGCGCTTCTGTATGACTGCTGGCAAGAAGGACACGGAACTGACCAATAACGCTGGTCATGGTTTCGCCGCAGTGACATAGGAGGCTGCGGCACGAAGAGGGAAGAGTCGGGGGCTTGCGCGGATGTGCATTCGCGCGCTGCGTCCTCCAGGAAGCTAGAATGGAGCGCATCAGAGTGCTGAAAATCTCCGCAGCGGCAGGATTGTTGACCGCCGCCAGCCTGCTTATGGGCGGCTGCTCCGGCGGGTCCGGCGTGACCGACATGCTTGGCATGGGAAAAACGGTCCCGGATGAGAGAGAGGTGCGCACTCACCAGGTGCTGTCGATGCCGCCGGACTTGACGCTCAAGCCGCCGGCACCAGCGGGTGCGGATAGCGGGACGCCGAACGTGGCCGCCGAAGCCGCTGCCGCAGCGGTCGGATCGCAAGCCCTACACACGCCGCCGGAAGAGGTTCTCCAACAGGCCGCAGCGGCTCCACAGGCCCCGGCCGCACCACGGGCGCAGGCGGCCAGCGGGCATACCGCGTCGATCACGCCGGCTCAACCCAGCGCGCCTGTCCAGACCGCGACGGCCACGGCCCCAGCGCAGGACGTCTACCAGCAGTACGGTATTTCAAAAACCAATCCGGATGGCACGCCGAAGAGCGAGGCGCAGCTGTCGAAGGAACTGAAGCAAAAGCGTCTCGAGCGCGAGCGCGCCAAGAACCCGAATTACGGTTCGATCTGGAATATCGGCAATCTGTTTTCCGATTAATAGGCCCTCTTTGAACGACAAAATTGTTTAGGTTGACTTATTTAAGTCGGATTGCTCATTCAACTTTAAATTGCGTTTTCCCTGGGAAGGGCCCCTTAGGGCTCTTCGGCCATCTTACCAAGTTTTTAGTGGACGCCAGAGGAGTGGCCCCTCACTTTGGCCGTTAATCCGTACCCTCAAGAGGCATGCATGACGATATCCGTGCGCCCGACCTTCCTCGCTTGGCGATTGGCACTGCCATCGCTCGTCGCCGGGCTTCTCGTCGCCATCAGCCTGCTGTCCGCACTGCATGCGCAGGAAGAGCCGCCGCTGTTTGCCGATGTCTCCACCTTCAGGCTGGACAATGGCATGGACGTGGTGGTTATCCCCGATCATCGCGCGCCAGTGGTCACGCATATGGTCTGGTATCGTGTCGGCGCGGCGGACGAGCCGCCGGGAAAATCAGGAATTGCTCATTTTCTCGAACATCTGATGTTCAAGGGCACGAGCAAAATTCCGGCGGGCGATTTCTCGAAGATCATCCGTCAGCATGGCGGTGAGGACAACGCCTTCACCAGCTCCGACTATACGGCCTATTTCCAGCGCATCGCCAAGGAGCAGCTGCCCATGGTGATGGAGATGGAGGCTGATCGCATGGCCAATCTCAAGCTGACGGCTCAGGATGTGGAGACCGAGCGCGATGTCATCCTGGAGGAGAGGCGATCACGGATCGACAACGAGCCCGCGGCGCGGCTGATGGAGCAGATGGACGCGGCGCTGTTCCTCAACCATCCCTATCACAAGCCGGTCATCGGCTGGATGAATGAGATGGAGAAGCTCAGCCGGCAGGACGCGCTCGATTTCTACAAGCGCTTCTATACGCCCGCCAATGCCATTCTGGTCGTGGCCGGCGACACGACGCCGGAAGAGGTGCGCAAGCTTGCTCAGACCCATTTCGGCAAGCTCCAGAATACCGCCGAGCCCGGTCCGCGCGAAAGGTTGAAGGAGCCTACCCCCGAGGCGCTGCGGCAGGTCATCTTACGCGATGCCAAGGTGCCTGATCCTAGGCTTTATCGGGACTATCTTGCCGTTGCCGCCCGTCACGCGGAAGCGGGAGAGGCGCCAGCCCTCGATGTGCTCGCGGGGATTCTCGGCGGTGGTCCCACCAGCATGATCTATCGCGATCTCGTGATGGAGAAGAAGCTCGCCAGCTCAGCCTCCGCCTGGTTCGACGGTGACAAGCTCGATTATGGCACGTTCGGGATCTATGCCTCGCCGCTGCCGGGTGTCGATCTCGCCGCGGTCGATAAGGCCATCGATGATGTGATCGTGCGGGTTCAGGCCGGCGAGATCACGGATGAGGATCTTGCGACTGCCAAGTCATCGCTCATCGCTCAGGCGATCTATGCGCTGGACAGCCAGATGGGGCTTGCGCAGGTGTTTGGGACTGCCCTGACGACCGGCCAGACGGTTGAGGACGTCCGCAGCTGGCCGCAGCGCGTCCACCGGGTGACGAAGGATCAGGTGGTGGCGGTCGCGAAGAAATATCTGCAGCCGGAGCGTCAGGTCTCTGGGCGGCTGATGCCGGTTGACGGTGCCGCCGAGCCTGCAGCTCATAGCGAGACTGCGCCGCCGGCTGAGGCTCCGGAAACGGATATGCCCGCCAGCGCACCCGCCAAGCAGAAGGATGGCCAGCCGTGAACATGATCAACCAGTTCAAACGCCAGGCTTCAGCGCTCGGCGCAGTGCTCGTCCTGGCCTTCAGCCTTGCAGGTCACGCGCAGACAGCCGAGGCGGTCGAAATTCAGGAGGTCAAGAGCCCGGGCGGCATTACCGCCTGGCTCGTGCAAGATGAGACCGTGCCGATCATCGCCATGGATTTCGCCTTCCACGGGGGCAGCTCGATCGAGCCGGCTGATCGGCAGGGATTGTCCAATTTCCTGTCGGCAACGCTCGATGAAGGCGCGGGCGACATGGACTCGCAGGCCTTCCAGAAGGCCCTCGAGAATACCGCGACAAAGCTGTCCTTCGAGGCGGATCGCGACAATTTCATGGGCAGCTTTCAAGCCCTCGCCACCAATCGCGATGAGGCGTTCCGGCTTTTGAAGCTCGCGCTCAATGAGCCCCGCTTCGATAAGGATGCGGTCGATCGCATGCGGGCGCGGCTGCTCGCTTCCTTGCGCAACGATGCCAGCGATCCGCAGGTGATCGCCACGAATAGCTGGCTCAAGCTCGCCATGGGGGATCATCCTTATGTGAATGATCCGCAAGGGACCATTCCGGGCCTTCAGGCGATCACGCCCGATGATCTCCGCAATTTCAGGAACCGGCTGATGAACAGGGCCGGCCTCAAGGTCGCAGTGGTCGGGGCGATTGATGCGAAGACCCTCGCGCCGCTGCTCGATGAGGTGTTCGGACGCCTTCCGGAGAAGGCTGATCTGCCGTCCATCCCGGAAGCCAAGGTGCGCAGCAGCGCGGCCCTGGAGGTGGTCAAGTTCGACGTGCCGCAGAGCGTCATCGTGTTCGGCACGCAGGGGCTCAAGCGGCGCGATCCGGACTTCATCCCCGCCTTTGTCATGAACTCGATCCTGGGCGGTGGCGGTTTTGGCTCGCGCCTCGTCGAGGAGGTGCGGGAGAAACGAGGCCTGACCTATTCGGTCTATACCTCGCTCTGGCCCCTCGATCGTGTGGGCCTGCTGATCGGCGGTGCGGCTACGCGCAATGACCGCGCGGCGGAAACGGTCGAGATCATCAAGGCTGAGATCGCGCGCATGGCCAAAAATGGCCCAACCGAGAGGGAACTCGAGGATGCCAAGACCTATCTGGTCGGCTCCTATGCGCTGCGGTTCGACAGCAATGCAAAGATCGCGCGGCAGCTGCTCGGTCTTCAGCTCGACAATCTCGGGATCGATTACATTAACGAGCGTAACGGGCTGATCGAGGCGGTGACCCTGGAGGATGTGAGGCGGGCTGCCAAGCGGCTGCTCGGGTCTGATCAGTTGCTGTTCACAGTCGTCGGGCAACCCGATAATCTCACCAGCACCGGCGGCTGATCATATGGAGAGGGGGGCATGCCGAGCATCCGCAGGCTGCCAGAGGGGGTCGTCAACCGCATCGCTGCGGGCGAGGTCATCGAGCGCCCCGCCAGCGTCGTCAAGGAACTGGTGGAGAACGCGATCGATGCCGGCGCCCGCCATGTCGACGTGCTGTTCAATGATGGTGGCCGCAGCCTGATCGAAGTCCGCGATGACGGTATTGGCATGACGGCGGAAGAGCTTGACCTCGCGGTCGAGCGCCATGCCACCTCCAAGCTCGCGGATGAGGCCCTCCTGTTGATCGACACGCTTGGCTTCCGCGGGGAGGCCTTACCATCGATCGGCGCGGTCTCACGGCTTGCAATCACCTCGCGGCCGCAATCGGGGGGTGATGCGCATCGTGTGCGGGTTGAAGGCGGCACCAAGCACCCGGTTCGGCCCGCGGCGCTGGGGGCAGGCAGCCTCATCGAGGTCCGCGATCTCTTCTTCGCGGTCCCCGCCCGCCTCAAATTCCTCAAATCGGAGCGAGCGGAGACGGCCGAGGCGATCGAGGTGATGCGGCGGCTGGCCATGGCCCATCCCCGCATCGGATTCACCTTCACCACCTCCGAACGCCGTGTTCTCAATTTCGCTGCGCTTGCCGAGACGGAGGAGGCGTTCCAGCGCCGGCTGGCAGAGATCATGGGGCGCGAGTTCACGGATAATTCCGTTGTGGTCTCAGGCGAGCGGGAAGGGGTGACACTGCGCGGCTATGCCGGCCTGCCAACGCTCAACCGCGCCTATGCCACCATGCAATTTCTGTTCGTGAACGGCCGGCCGGTGCGCGACCGCCTGCTCTTGGGTGCGCTGCGAGGCGCTTATGGGGATCTCGTGCCGCGGGGCCGGCATCCGCTCGCGGTCCTGTTCATCACCTGCCCGCCGGAAATGGTCGATGTGAATGTGCATCCGGCCAAGGCCGAGGTGCGGTTTCGCGATCAGGGGCTGGTTCGCGCCCTGGTGGTGGGCGCCCTTCGCCAAGGGCTCGATGAGGCGGCAAAACGCGCAACCGGAACCATTGCGACCGCAGCTTTGGCCGCGGCAAGGCCCATGGGCTCGCCGTCTCATGGACGATCTGGATCCGGCGGCCTCTCTCGCTCCTACGCGGCAATGCGGCCCTTGCCAGTACAGGCTGAGGCCGCCTTTGCTTTTCAGGCGCCGGCGATCGGGTCCGCGGTGATGATGCCGGGGCTGGCTGAGCCCAGTGCCGCCGCCTGGACCGTCAATGATATCGAGGAGCCCGAGGCTCAGGTCGAGGGCGCACCGCTCGGGGCGGCGCGCGCGCAGGTGCATGAAAATTACATCATTGCGCAGACCAGTGACGGCATCGTCATCGTCGACCAGCATGCCGCCCATGAGCGGCTGGTTTATGAGCGCCTCAAGGCCTCGCTCGCCGAAACGGGAATCGCGCGGCAGCCGCTGCTGGTGCCGGAGGTGGTCGAGCTCGACGAGGCGGCCGTGGGCCGCCTTATCGACGCGGAGGAGGTCCTTGCCTCGCTCGGGCTTGTCATCGACAGTTTCGGGCCAGGCGCCGTTTGCGTGCGCGAGGTGCCCGCGCTCATCGCGGGGGGCAATATTGCCAAGCTCGTGCAGGAGCTCGCGGACGAGCTTACGGACGCCGGCGGCTCAAGCGTTTTGCAGGATAGGATCGAGCATGTGCTCGCCACCATGGCTTGCCATGGCTCGGTCCGCTCCGGCCGGCGACTGCGCCCAGAAGAGATGAACGCGCTGTTGCGGGAAATGGAGGCCACGCCCAATTCCGGCCAGTGCAACCATGGCCGGCCGACCTATATCGAGCTCAAGCTCAGCGATATCGAGAAGCTGTTCTCGCGGCGATAACGCTCAGGAGTTGGCGGCTTTCCTCATGAAGAGGACCTGGGTGTCGCCATAGACGCGCCTGTCTATCACCGTCAAGCCCTCGGGCAGATCGATTTCGGCGCCCGCGGCCTCCTCCAGCATCATGAGCCCGTGCGGCGCAAGCCAGCCTCCGGCAAGGGCTGAGGCCAGCGCAGCCTCACCGAGGCCCTTCCCATAAGGCGGGTCGGCGAAGATGAGATCAAACGGCTGCATGGGGGCGCAATCGCCCAACCTCGTTGCATCGCGCCGCCAGATCTTTGAGGCTCCTTGCGCGGACATCGCCTCCACATTGCGGCGAATCAGGCCGCGTGCCGCCGTGCTTTCGTCAACAAAAATGCAGAAGCGCGCGCCGCGGGACAGGGCCTCAAGACCAAGCGCACCGGTTCCGGCAAAGAGGTCAAGGACGCGGGCATTCTCCAGCTCGAAATCGGCAACGCCGTGTTCGAGAATGTTGAAAATGGCTTCTCGGGTGCGATCGCTTGTCGGCCTGATCCGCTGGTCGCTGGGAGCCGCAAGGGCGAGCCCCCTGGCTCTACCGGCGATGATGCGCATTGCGCTTATCCTCGCCCGCCGGGGCTGTCTTGCCGCGCTCCAATCCGGTGAGGCCCTGGGCCAGTTTCTGCCCGAGCTGATCGCGCAGAACCTTGGTCGGCACCTCCTCCACTGCGCCCCGCTCGAGATCGCCCAGCTGAAAGGGGCCGTAAGAGATCCGGATCAGCCGATTGACGGTCAGCCCCAGATGGTCGAGCACCTTCCGGATCTCTCGATTCTTGCCCTCGCGAAGACTCATCGTGAGCCAGACATTGTCGCCGCGTTCCCGCTCGAGCTTGGCCTCAATGCGGCCATAGCGGACACCGTCCACCTCAACGCCATTCGCCAGTTCGTCGAGCCTTGCCTGCTCGATCTTGCCATAGGCGCGTACCCGGTATCGCCGGCTCCAGGCGGTGGCTGGCAGTTCCAGGCGGCGGGCGAGCTCGCCGTCATTGGTCAGCAGCAATAGACCCTCGGAGGTAATATCGAGACGTCCGACCGAGATCACCCGCGGGAGAGTTGCCGGCAGGTGGTCAAACACGGTGGCCCGGCCTTGCGGGTCGCGATGGGTGGTCACGAGCCCTGTTGGCTTGTGATAGCGCCAAAGGCGAACGCGCTCCGGCTCCGCCAGGGGCTTGCCATCCACGAGGATAATGTCGTCCTGAACAACGTTCACGGCAGGTGATGAAAGGCGCTTACCATTCAGCGTCACCCGGCCCGCTGCGATCAGAGCCTCCGCATCACGGCGCGAGCAGACGCCTGCGCGCGCAATCACCTTGGCGATGCGCTCGCCCTGGGGGGGCGTCGCGTCCTTGTTCTCAGGCCCACTGGTCAAGACTGCGCCCGCATCAACATGTTCGAACCGATGCGCATAGGCATCTCCATATTTTGTACAAGTTTCAGGAGAATCTGATGGATGCACACGCTAAGGGAGTTGCAGTTGACGCTCAGAAGCATGATCCAGAAGATCTTTCCTCACAGCGCGCGAGAGAAGCTTTTCATGCCGGGAGGCGCCGGCGTGAAGCCGCATGTTGTGATCTCCGGACGGTTTGGGGAAACGGGCATAGTCCCACGGAGGGACATATACATCTCAATAGCGGAAACGAGCCCCGATCGTCCAGCATTGCTCCTGGCTGCGAGCACCCCGCCTCTCCAGTCGGGATCGCGGTGGGCAGCTTGCCGCGAGGCGGCGCAGTGACGGCGCAAATGCCGGCGGTTCAGGGTCTCCAACTCTCGACCACGATATTGTGATCGTGACAAGCTAGACCGATGCCCCTATTCGGGCGGCGACAGATTGCCGGTAAGCATGATTGAACAGTTTCCCTTCATGGATCTTGCGCTCGAGGCTGCGGCGGAGGCAGCACGTAACGGCGAGGTGCCGGTCGGCGCTGTCGTGGTGGGCGCCGAAAGGCAGGTGCTGGCGGTCGCTCGCAACCGGACGATCGAGCTTAGAGATCCCACGGCCCATGCAGAGCTGCTCGCCATCAGGGAAGCCTGCCGAATCCTCGGCTCCGAGCGCCTCGTCGGCTGCGACATGTTCGTGACGCTCGAACCCTGCGCCATGTGCGCTGCCGCCATCTCATTCGCCAGAATCCGGCGGCTCTATTTCGGGGCGGAGGATGAAAGAATGGGTGGGGTCGAGCACGGTCCGCGTCTGTTCACCCAGCCCACCTGCCACCATCGGCCCGAGGTCTATGGGGGAATCCGTGCAGTGAGCGCGCGCAGGCTGCTGCAGCGTTTTTTTCAGGACCGCAGGCCTCTCCCTGGGCGCTAAATGTCAGGCGGATGGCGGTTCGGCTTGGTCCTCACACACGTGTAAATTGCTTATATCATTTATGCACCATTTATTATATTGACCGCGGTAAGTTGGATTGGAGCGCGGGGGCGATCAGGCTCACCCGGCTGGTCACGACGACTCCTTTGATGGGACGATCTCCAGCGTCTGTTTAGTGAGTGTGATATGGCAGAAAGTAACAGGCCAGGTCAGATACTTAATTCTCTGAAATCGTGGTTGTTCATTGCAGCTTTTTTCAGCTTTTGTATAAACATACTTGTCCTCGTTTCTCCGCTCTACAGCTACCAGGTTTTCGATCGGGTCCTGTCAAGCTCGCATCTGGATACGCTGCTGTATCTCACATTTGCGGCCTGCTTTGCCTTTATGGTCATGAGCCTCATCGATAGCCTGAGGACATGCCTGCTGACGCGTGTCGGGACACGTTTCGAGCGCGAGATCGCGCCCGAACTGGTCAAGGTGGCGGTGGACAGCGCGACCACCACCACACCGCTCGGTACTCAGCCGTTGCGGGAGCTCACGCAAATCCGCAACTTCGTGGGCGGACCGCTCATCGCGCCGCTTTTCGATGCGCCCTGGACGCCATTCTTCACCATCGTCCTGTGGCTGGTCCATCCATGGCTCGGGATGATGACGCTGTTCTTCGCAGTGGTCCTGCTCGGGCTCGCGCTCGCAAACCATAGGATGCAGCGGGTTCCCTCGATGGCGGCAACAGCCCATCTCGCCTCCGCCTATCGCCTTGCAGAATCAGCGGTGCGCCACGCCGAGACCGTGCAGGCCATGGGCCTCTTTCCCAATATCATGGCGCGCTGGCGAGCCAGCGCCGAGGGTGCATTGCAGGTTCAGGAACAGGCGGCTGACCGCGGCGCCGTGATCAACGGTATTTCCAAGTTCGTGCGCCTCGTCGCGCAGATCCTGGTTCTTGGACTGGGGGCCTATCTCGTCCTCACCGGCCAGATGAGCAGCGGCGGCATGATCGCAGGATCGATGATCCTCGCGCGTGCGCTCATGCCAGTGGAGCAGTCAATCTCTGCCTGGCGTCAGTTCATTTCTGCCAAGCAGGCATTTCAGACGATCAAGGCGGCCTTTGAGGCGGCGCCTCAGATCAAGTCTAGAACCAAGCTGCCGGCGCCCAGCGGCCGTATCGAGCTCGAGCGGGTCGTTTTCCAACCCCATCCTAACTTTCCTCCAATCATCAAGGGGGCTTCGCTCGTGATCAATCCCGGGGAAATGCTCGGCGTGATCGGCCCCTCGGCCTCGGGGAAAACGACGATCTGCAAGCTGATGATCGGCATCCTCAAACCGACCGCTGGCAGTGTACGTTTCGATGGAGCTGATCTTGCTCAGTGGCCACACGAGGATCTCGGGCCCTATGTCGGCTATCTCCCTCAATTGGTCGAACTCTTTACCGGTACGGTCGCGGAAAACATTGCGCGTATGGGCGCGCCGGACCCTCACAAGGTGGTGGAGGCGGCCAAGCTCGCAGGGGTTCACGATCTCATTCTGCGACTGCCTGCAGGATATGACACACCGGTCGGCGAGGGGGGCGTCCAGCTATCAGGTGGCCAGCGTCAGAGGGTTGGGCTCGCCCGTGCCGTGTTCGGTCACCCGAGGATATTGCTGCTGGATGAACCCAATGCGAATCTCGACGCAGAGGGCGAGACGGTCCTCATCAACTCCCTGGAGAAGTTGAAGCAGAACGGCATCACCATCATCGTCGTGGCCCACAGGCCGGTCATTCTGACCCCGGCCGACCGGCTGATGGTCATGTCCGAGGGGCAAATCGCCATGGTCGGCCCGCGCGACGAGGTGATGGCGAAGCTCACCGGAGCCACCGCGACCCCCGCTCCAGCTCCGGCGCCAGCGTCGATGCAGCCGCCCATCCCCGGGCCAATGTCGGGACCAAGCTCAGGACCGATGGGGGCACCGGGCGTCGCCTCAGGACCAGGGTCGATACTGACACCAGGCGTCGCCTCAGGACCAGGCTCGATGCTGACACCAGGCGTCGCCTCAGGACCAGGGTCGATACTGACACCAGGCGTCGCCTCGGGACCAGGGGCGATGCTGACACCAGGCGTCGCCTCAGGACCAGGGTCGATACTGACACCAGGCGTCGCCTCGGGACCAGGGGCGATGCTGACACCAGGCGTCGCCTCGGGACCAGGATCGATACTGACACCGGGCGCCGCCTCAGGATCAGGGGCGATAATGACACCAACCGGCGCACTCAGGCCGGCCGCCAACAGCTTCGGTGCGGCGGGAAAGCCTATTCCCAACACGATCTTCCACGCGCAAGGAGGTTTAGGAAATGGTTTCTCCTAACGCAGTCGCTGCGCCTCAACAATTGACCGAGGCGATGTTCGCCAGCAGCGAGGAGGAAGCCCGGAAGGCGTTAAACGCCAATAGGCGGTCCCTCCTGAAGGTCAGCACGATCGGTCTGCTTGTGGTCGGCATCTTCCTGTTCGGCGCAGGGACCTGGGCTGCCGTCGCGCCACTGGCCAGTGCGGCCATGGCACGCGGTGTGGTGAGTCCAGAAGGCTACCGGCGGACGGTGCAGCACCTCGAGGGTGGAATCATTCAAGAAATTCTCGTTCACGACGGTTCACGCGTGAAGGAGGGCGATACGCTGATCGTGCTCGATGCGACACAGAATGTCGCAAGCCTGGACGTGCTGCAAGTGCAGCGCTATGGCGCCGCCGCCGCGTTGGCTCGACTTGATACAGAGGTTGAGGGCCGAGACAAGATCACATACCCCGAGTGGTTGTTGCAGGCAGCAGAAAAGGACCACAAGGCCGCGGAGATCATTGCCTCCCAGAACCGGCTGTTCAACCTGAACCAGGAAAGTTTGAAAGGTCGGCGTGATGCCCTGAAACAGCGGGTGGCCCAGCTTGAGGAGCAACTGGTCGGTCGCAGGGCAGTGCTCGCCTCGGCGCGCGATCAGCTTCGACTGTTCGACCAGGAGGCCAAGACCATCTACGATTTGATCCAACGAGGCTTTGAGCGGCGTGCGCGGCTCATCGAGCTGCAGCGGAGCCGGTCGCAGCTCGTCACGAGTGTCTCTACAGCGGAAGCCGATTTGGCGACCACCGAGCAGCAGCTCACCGAAGCGAAGATCCAGGTGGTCAATATCGATGCGGAGGCTCGCAATACAGCGTCGGGCCAAAGGGCTCAGCTTGAACAGGAGCTTGCCAATCTCGATAGCAAGCTCTCTGCAACCAGCGACGTGCTGTCGCGTACCAGGATCACCGCGCCCGTCGAAGGAACCGTGGTTAATCTCCGTTACCATACGATCGGGGGTGTCATAAACCCGAGCTCTCCGATCCTCGACATCGTTCCTGATGCGGAAAAACTGCTCGTTGATGTGCAAATCTCCCCAATGGACATCGACGTGGTGCATGGGGGCGAACAATGCCTGGTCAGATTGACGGCGTATAAGCAAAGAAGCCTGCCGCGTATCGAGGGAAAGCTCATCTATGTGGCGCCTGATGCCACTCAGGAGCCAACTGGCCAAAGCTATTATGCAGGCAAGGTCGAGGTATCGCAGAAGGAGCTGGGCAAGATCCAGCCCGCCATTCAGCTGGTCCCGGGCATGCCGGCCGAGGTTGCGATCACAACGGGAACGCGCACGGTCATGCGCTATATCCTGGACCCGCTGATCGCCTCCTTCCAGCGGAGCTTTGTGGAGGACTAGGGCGCCTGCGCCGTGCCGGCCGGCCATTGAGGATGGCGTCGAGCTTTCGCTTCACGTCCTCTTTGGCCGGTTGTGTCTGCCTCAGGATCTGCGGCAGCCGGAAGAATTCCAAGACGCGGATCTCATCGACCTCCGGCACCACCAATATGTCTGGCGGGGAGCGCTCGATATTCGCCTGAACCAGGTGGTGCTGCATTATCATGGATGATCTGAACAGGAGCTCCGGCATGCTCGGCATCCGCCCGGGCCGGCTGATCGGCCGTCCCGTCACATCGACCGCAACTACGATGTCTACATGGTGCAGCAGGTCGAAAGGCAGGGGATTGGTAATGCCCCCATCGATCAGGATCACATTGCCCAAGCGCTGAGGCGAAATCAGCCCGGGAAGGGCAATGCTGGCGGCCAGTGTCGGCACGACCGGGCCGCGCATCAGGGGATGGGCGCGCCTGCCATAGAAGTCCGTCGCGACGGCTGTGAAGGGAATCGAAAATTCTTCGATCCGGTCCGGGATCCCCGGGGGCAGCGCCGTGCGGACCAGCACACGGCCATCGATCGCCGCTCCCAGGGGAGGGCGCAGGCCGAAGAGCTGGCGGAGGTTCATTTCCGGGTCCGCCAGAATACGGCGGATCAGCTCGCGGCGGTTGACCAAGATCCGCTCGGCATGGGCCCGGATCTCGGCAGCGCTTATCCCGCCAGCATAGGCCGCGCCGATCAGCGCGCCGATGCTGGTCCCGGCAATCTGCGCGGGCTTGATGCCAAGTTCGTCAAAGGCCTCGAGAATTGCGATGTGAGCAAGACCTCGCGCACCACCACCCCCCAAGGCGAGGCCGATCTTCGGGGTGGCGGAGGGCACCTCAAGCCCCTGCTTTGCGGGCATAATCCCAGGCAACCTTGGCCATGGGCTCAACCTGGGTTTCCATGGCGGCGGCTTTGGGATTGGCGGCCGTGCCATCGCGGACCCGCCCGACGATGCCCTGGAAGATCGCGGCCATGCGGAAGAAATTATAGGCCAAGTAAAAGTCGATGTTCGGAATGCTCGACCGCCCGGTGCGCTCGCAATAGCGCTCGATATAGGTCTCGAGGCGCGGCAGGCCCAAGGCATCGAGATCATGGCCCACCAAGGTGCCGACGCCGGCATTGATCTCGGATGGCGGCATTCGCCACTGCATCAGGTGGTAGGTGAAATCAGCGATCGGATCGCCGATCGTCGAGAGCTCCCAGTCAAGAACGGCAAGCACTTGCGGCTCTGCGGCTGCAATGATGGTGTTGTCGAGGCGGAAGTCACCATGCACAAGGGCAGCTTCGGTGGTTTCCGGGCAGGCCTCGGGGAGCCATGTCATCAACCGGTCCATTTCCGGGACCTTCTTGGTCTCCGAGGCACGGTATTGCTCAGACCAGCGCTTGATCTGGCGCGCCACATAGCCCTGGGCCTTTCCGAAGTCGCCAAGAGCGATGGCATTGTAGTCAAAGCTGTGCAGCCGGGCGATGGTCGCGTTCAGTGAATCGTAGATGGCGCCGCGCTCCTTGGGGGATATGCCGGGGGCGAAGGGCTCCCAGAACACCCGCCCATCCACGAAGTCCATGATATAGAAGGCGGTGCCGATGACGCTGTCGTCATCGCAAAGCACATAGGGGCGCGCCACGGGAAAGCCCTGTGCATGGAGAGCGGCGATCACCCGATATTCGCGATCAACCGCGTGTGCGGAGGGCAGGAGCTTACCCGGCGGCTTGCGGCGCAACACGTAGCGGCCCGAGTGAGCCGTGATCCGGTAGGTGGGATTGGACTGGCCGCCCTTGAACTGCTCCACCGTGATAGGCCCGCGAAAGCCCTCCACGTGATCGGCCATATAGGCCGCAAGACTGCCCTCATCGAAGCGATGCGCCGGTCGCACCGCGTCCACCCCGGAAAACTCCTTCTGGCGATCAATCCGCTCTACCGTGCTGTTGCTCATTCCCAGTTGGTTCCTCGCATTGTTCAGGCGGTCTCTTCTTTAAGAAACGGAATGAGGCTCGCCAATACCGCATCGGCTGCTTCCTCTGCCAGGAAATGGCCGGCAGAGATCGCCTGTCCCCGCACATCTATCGCCCAGCGTTTCCAAATGTCGAGCGGTGTTGCGATGTTGGCTGGAAAGCCCGTATCCCCCCAGAGCGCGAGCAGCGGCGAGGTGATCATGCGCCCGGCGTCATGATCGGCCTTGTCAGCATCGAAATCATAGGTCTGGCCCGCACGATAATCCGCACAGCTCGCCGAGACCCGGCCTGGTGCGGCGAAGGCGTCACGATAGGCGGCGAGCGCCTCGGGCGCGAATGGGCTGAGATCGCGCGTTCCTGACCAGCTCGCCAAGGTGTAATCGAGAAATTCCCGGGCGCGCGGCTCGATGAGCATCTCGGGCAAGGGATGGGGCTGGGCCAGGAACAGCCAGTGATAGGTGTTCATCGCCAGCTTGACGGAGAAATTTGCCCACATCTCATAAGTGGGAATGATATCGAGCACTGCGAGGCGGCGTACTGCTTCGGGCTCATCCAGCGCCAGGCGATAGGCAACGCGCGCGCCCCGGTCATGGCCAGCCACCATGAAGCTGCGGAAGCCAAGCTGCTGCATGAGCTGCAGCACGTCCTGAGCCATGGCGCGCTTGGAGTAGGTGAAGTTGTCAGGATCATTGGGCGGGCAGGACGAGGCGCCATAGCCGCGCAAATCCGGCAGCACCAGAGTGAAGTGTTCGGCCAGGCCCGGCGCCAGCTTGTGCCACATGGCATGGGTTTGTGGATAGCCATGCAGCAGCACGAGGGCTGGACCTGAACCTCCAATGCGCAGGGCGATCTCGGCACCGAATGTGTTCACGCGGCGGCTGTCGAAACCTGGAAAGAAATCCTGCATGGGTCCGTCCTCCGCTCGTTGCCAGATCCAGTGCTGCGGGCCAGGCTCAGCCGGATGACCGGCCGAGTGCGCGCCAGCCAATGTCTCGGCGGCAGAAGCCTTCGGGCCAATCGATCCGATCCACCGCCGCATAGGCGCGGGCCTGCGCCTGCGCGAGGGTCGTGCCGATGGCGGTCACATTGAGCACCCGGCCGCCATTGGCAAGGATTTTGTCGCCGTCGCGGCGTGTGCCGGCATGGAAGATCTCGACCCCCTCGACCTCAGCCGCATGGCCGAGATTGCGGATCTCGGTGCCCTTGACGTAATCGCCGGGATAGCCATTTGCCGCCATGACAACGGTGAGGGCCGCTTCATCGTGCCAGCGCAGATCGAAATCGCCGAGCTCGCCATCGACGCTGGCGAGCAGAGCGGGCACGATATCGGATTTGAGGCGCATCATGAGCACCTGGCATTCGGGATCACCGAACCGGCAATTATACTCGATGAGCTTCGGCCCTGCCGATGTGATCATCAGGCCTGCATAGAGAACGCCCTTATAAGGTGCCCCTTCGGCAGCCATTCCAGCAATGGTTGGCGCGATGATCTCGCGCATGGTCCGGTCGATCATCTCCTGGGTCATCACCGGGGCGGGGGAATAGGCGCCCATGCCGCCGGTATTGGGACCTGTGTCGCCGTCGCCGACGCGCTTATGATCTTGGGCCGTGGCGAGGGGAAGGCCATGCGTCCCGTCAACCAGCACGAAGAAGCTTGCCTCCTCGCCTTCGAGGAATTCCTCGATGACGATCTCGCGGCCGGCGGTCCCGAACTGTCCGCCCAAAATGTCATCGACAGCAGCGTGGGCCTCGGCCGGGGTGGTTGCGATGATCACGCCTTTGCCAGCCGCCAGCCCGTCGGCCTTGAGGACGATCGGCGCGGTCTTGCCGAGATAGGCCTTGGCGGCTTGGGGGTCGCTGAACCTTGCGAAAGCGGCGGTTGGTATATTGTGGCGCGCGCAGAATTCCTTGGTGAAGGCTTTCGACCCTTCGAGCCTAGCCGCGGCGGCGGAGGGGCCGAAGGCCTTGATGCCGGCGCGGGTGAGATCATCCACCAGTCCCGCAACGAGGGGGGCCTCGGGGCCGACCACCACCAGCTCTATCTTCTGTGTGCGGCAGAACTCGATGATCGCGGCGTGGTCAGATATGGCGAGATCCGCAACAAGCTCCGCAACCTCACCGATGCCGCCATTGCCGGGCGCGCAGAAAAGCCTATCTAGCAGAGGACTTGCACTGATTGCCCAACATAAGGCGTGCTCGCGGCCACCCGACCCGATCACCAGGATGTTCATTAAGGCCCTATCCAAACTGCTGGTTGAGCGCGGCCGCAGACGCCCGCACCTTGAACTTAAGCTCTTATTAGCATCAGATGGCGCTCAGAAAACAGGATTCGAGTATCATGTCCAATGAGGCAAGCGCCGCCGGGTGGCCAGTCGCTCAAAGCGCTCCCGAGAGGCCCGCAGCCAATATCGTGGAGGTTTCGGTCAGCGAGCTTGCATTCGCGCTCAAGCGCACAGTGGAGGATGCGTTCTCCTTCGTGCGAGTCAGAGGCGAGATCAGCGGCTTTCGCGGGCAACATTCATCCGGCCACTGCTATTTCGCGCTCAAGGACGAGACTGCCAAGATCGATGCGGTGATCTGGCGGTCAAGCTTCGCGCGGTTGCGGTTCAAGCCCCAGGAGGGGCTCGAGGTCATCGCCACGGGCCGGCTCACCACCTATCCCAACTCGTCGAAATATCAGATCGTCATCGAAACGCTAGAGCCAGCGGGGATCGGCGCGCTCATGGCGCTGCTCGAGGAGCGGAGGCGCAAGCTTGCAGCCGAAGGCTTGTTCGATGCCGCGCGCAAGGTGAAGGTGCCGTTCCTGCCCGGCGTGATCGGGGTGGTGACCTCACCGACGGGGGCGGTCATTCGGGACATTCTGCACAGACTGTCTGATCGCTTTCCGCGGCATGTGCTGGTCTGGCCGGTCCGGGTGCAGGGGGAGACCTGTGCTGCCGAGGTTGCCGCTGCCATTCGCGGATTCAATGCCATCGCCCCCGGCGGACCGGTGCCGAGGCCGCATGTGATCATCGTTGCCCGAGGCGGCGGGTCGCTCGAGGACCTCTGGGGCTTCAACGAAGAGGAGGTGGTGCGAGCGGCGGCTGAAAGCGAGATCCCGCTGATCTCGGCGGTCGGGCATGAGACCGACACAACGCTCATCGATCATGCGGCGGACTTGCGCTGCCCGACGCCGACGGCCGCGGCGGAATGCGCGGTGCCCGTGCGCCAGGAGCTGATCGGGATCGTGGACGGCTTGAGCCTTCGCCATGCCGGAGCGATGCGCCGCCATATCGACGAGCGTCGGCAAAGGGTCAGATCTGCGGCTCGAGGGCTTGCGCGGCCACAGGACATCCTGTCGCTTGCCCGGCAGCGCTTCGATATGGCAGCCGGACGGCTTACGAGCGCGTTGCGCGCCAATACACACCATCACCGACATGCCCTGACGGCCTGCGCGGGTCGCCTCAATGGGCGGGTGCTGCTGGCTCACTGCGTCCGCGAGCGGCAGCAGCTTGCATCGCTCGATGGCCGGGCGCAGCGCGCTGTCCGGCGCAGGCTCACCGACCTCGCCTCCCGGCTCGACACGCAAGGCAAGCTCCTCAGCTCACTCGGCTTTGAATCCGTGCTCAAACGCGGCTATGCGCTGGTGCTCGATGCCGGGCATCCCCTGCGCAAAGCTGAAGAGACGAGACCTGGTCAGGAGGTTGTGCTGCGTTTTCAGGATGGTGAACGGGCCGCGCGCATCGGAGGTGAGCAGGGCACAGCCGTTTCGCCGATGCTACCGCGCCGAAAGGCCCGCGAACCCGGCTCGTCGGGGTCGCAGGGTGAGCTTTTTTGAAGTTGGGCTACTGGTTGTTTAAGCCCTCAAGCATTACACTCTGTGGCGGAGTTGAGACATGAACAGATACGAACCCAAATTCATTGGCGGCCGCGAAGCCAAGCTTCGCTATCTCGATGGCGATTATCAGGTGGTCGTGCCCGGCGATTTCGTCCGCTGCTCGGTGACGGGCGAGGCGATCCCCATGGATCTCGTGCGCTATTGGAACGTCGAGCGGCAGGAGGTCTATGCCAATGCCGATATTTCTATGCAGCGCTATGTGGAGCTGAACCGCATCCGCTGAGCAGACTGGCGCCTCGAGCCCCTCGCAAACAAATTATGGCCGGTGGCATTCGCGCCTTTCCACATCAGCTTCCCCCGTGTATAAGCCGGCTATTGTTGGGGAAGAGCCGTCGGCGCATAGCCTGGACAGACGGCGCTCAAGATCCCGGGCGTGGCGAGACCCGCTCTGGTGAGCCAGCAAACAGCGATCGAGTGGAGCATTCTTGGACCCGCGGCTGATGGGTCGACCGCTTTTGGAGTTGTGAGATGACGCAGCAATGGGCACCCGAGTCATGGCGTTCTAGGCCGGTGGTCCAGATGCCGGATTATCCGGATGCAGAGCGGCTGGGTGCGGTCGAGGCACAGCTCAAAGGCTTTCCACCGCTGGTTTTTGCAGGCGAGGCACGCAAGCTCAAGCGCAAGCTCGCGCGGGTGGCGGAAGGCAAGGGCTTCCTGTTGCAGGGGGGCGATTGCGCGGAAAGCTTCGAGGAGCATTCTGCCGACAATATCCGGGACTTCTTCCGGGTGTTCCTGCAGATGGCCATCGTGCTGACCTTCGGCGCATCCTCACCGGTGGTCAAGGTCGGGCGGATCGCCGGCCAGTTCGCCAAGCCGCGCTCGTCGGATACCGAGACCATCAACGGTGTCACGCTGCCGTCCTATCGCGGCGACATCATCAACTCGAACGAGTTCACGGCGGAGGCGCGCATGCCGAGCCCAGAGCGGCAGCTCGAGGCCTATCGGCAATCGGCGGCAACGCTCAACCTGCTGCGTGCCTTCGCACAGGGCGGCTATGCCAATCTCGAGCATGTCCATAATTGGACGCTGGGTTTCCTGCGCGACAGCCCAGCCAATGCCCGTTACCAGGCGCTCGCGGACCGGCTGACCGAGACGCTCGACTTCATGCGGGCGATCGGCATCAACGCGGACACGGCGCCGCAGTTGCGGCAGACCGATTTCTTCACGAGCCACGAGGCTTTGCTGCTCGGCTATGAGCAGGCGCTCACCCGCATCGATTCGACCTCGGGCGACTGGTATGCGACGTCGGGCCATATGCTGTGGATCGGCGATCGGACGCGGCAGCCGGATGGGGCGCATGTGGAATATGCCCGTGGCGTGCAGAACCCGATCGGCATCAAATGCGGGCCGAGCCTCACGCCGGATGAGCTGCTGCGGCTGATCGATATTCTCAATCCTGCCAATGAGGGTGGGCGATTAACGCTGATCTGCCGGTTCGGGGCGGATAAGGTGGAGAAGCACCTGCCGGGCCTCATTCGCGCGGTCAGCCGGGCCGGACGGACGGTCGTGTGGTCCTGCGATCCGATGCATGGCAACACGATCAAGGCATCGACGGGTTATAAGACGCGGCCCTTCGATCAGATCATGAGCGAGGTGCGCCGGTTCATGGCGGTGCACCAGGCGGAAGGAACCCATGCGGGCGGCATCCATGTGGAGATGACCGGCAAGAATGTCACCGAATGCATCGGCGGCGCCCATCTGCTCACAGAGGCGGACCTGTCCGACCGCTATCACACTTTCTGTGATCCCAGACTGAATGCCGACCAGGCGCTGGAGATGGCGTTCCTGATCGCGGAGGAGCTGAAGAAGGAAGGCCCGCGCTTCGTCGATGACGAGGAGGCGATGGACGCCGCCGAATAAAGCAGAGGCGCCGGCTTGCACCGGCGCTTCCACCTTAGGCTAGAACATGTAGTGGTCGCCGAGATCGGCCTTCAGCTCATCCTGCTCGGCCTGGGTTAAAGGCTGGGCCAGTTCGATAGGCATCCGCACCGCGTTCGCCACGTCTGCCGGGGTCAAATGGCTGGGCGACGTGCGCCCGGAACTCTCGGTATTTGCCCTGAGGCAGGTCGCGTCGCAGTCAGAGGACGCGTTTGCGGCTGTATTTTCGAATGTGTCCATTGAGATAACCCGTATGGGGTGAATGTTTAAAGAAGAACTGGTGTGGCTTGGTAGTCGGCTTCGGGCAGTATGGATGAGATCGGGGTGCTGCCGGACACCACATCAGTGATCAAGAAGATAGGCAATAGCGCGCTGCCGATTGCACCACGTCTTGCTGAATGACGGTCATCTGAAATCACCTCCGATACTGTAGATGGCGAAATCATCAGGCGCGAATGCGCGACCAGTCGGGCCAAAACCCGCCGAACTCATGTGGCTATGCAACCCGATCTATTGCCGACCTCCTGCGCTCGTGCGCCGAGATGATCGATATTCAGAATTGGCTATCTAACCCGATCGTGAGTGGGTGGTGCAGGGAATTTACTGAAGCACTGCTTCGGTCCACTGAGGGAAACGCCGCCAGCTATGCCATTGTCGCGTGCTGATATCGGCAACGGCGATGGCTTCGACATCGGGGGCGATCGTTCCGTCGCTCAGCATGCTTTACGATGCCTTGATGTGCTCCGCGTCAGAGGAATTGTTGTCGAGGGTCCGCTTGATGTAATGAAGCCGGCACTCGATGGCGGGATGGCCCTTAGGCTCAAACCGGCCGAGAACAGGCGAAAATTACAGCCTGCTCGCCCCGTCTCCTGTGAGGCCGTTGTTCGAGAGGCTTGACGGATGGACACGAATTTGCGCATGGTGCGCGCCATGAGCACCGCTTTCACCAAAGCCGCCTGCCGCGGCATCATCATTATTACGGGCTAGCATAAGCGCTGGCGCTGCGGCCGCTCACCCTCCTTTAGATCCGAAGAGCTCCGCCCCGCCAGCGGCAGGGACGGATTAGGCATGACACTCAGGCTGTATAATACGCTCACCCGGCGCAAGGACCCGTTCACGCCAATCGAACCTGCGAATGTCCGCATGTATGTGTGCGGGCCGACGGTCTATGACTTCGCCCATGTCGGCAATGCGCGGCCCGTCATCATCTTCGATATTCTGTTCCGGCTGCTCAGGCATCTCTATGGAGCTGAGCATGTGACCTATGTCCGCAACATCACGGATGTGGACGACAAGATCAACGCACGTGCTGCGCGAGACTATCCGGGCCTGCCGGTGAACGAGGCGATCAAGAAGGTCACCGAAGAGACCAATGCGCAGTTTCAGGCCGATGTGGCAGCACTTGGCTGCCTCGAGCCGACGCATCAGCCGCGCGCGACCGAGCATATCCCTGAGATGATCGCGATCATCGAGCGGCTGATCGCGCGGGGACATGCCTATGTGGCGGACGGCCATGTGCTGTTCGATGTGCCGTCGGATCCGTCCTATGGGGCGCTTGCGCGGCGATCGCGGGATGAAATGCTGGCAGGCGCGCGGGTCGATGTTGCGCCCTATAAGCGCGACCCGATGGATTTCGTGCTGTGGAAGCCCTCCTCCGCGAGTGAGCCGGGATGGGATAGTCCCTGGGGGTGGGGACGGCCGGGCTGGCATATCGAATGCTCGGCGATGAGCTGGCGCTATCTCGACGAGCAGTTCGACATTCATGGCGGCGGCATCGATCTTGTCTTTCCCCATCACGAAAATGAGCGTGCGCAGAGCTGCTGCGCGTTCGACAAGCCGGTGATGGCCAATTGGTGGATGCATAACGGCTTCCTCCAGGTGGAGGGGCAGAAAATGTCCAAGTCGCTGGGCAATTTCGTCACGATCCGGGAGCTGCGCGAGAATTGGCAGGGGATCGGCTGGCCTGGCGAGGCGATCCGCTTCGCCATGCTGCACTCGCTCTATCGCGAGCCGATCGACTGGACCCTCAAGGGTCTCGATGAGGCTCATAAGGTGCTCTGGAAATGGGCAGAGGCAATCGAAGGCGTCGGACCGGCAGAGGAGGTGCCGCAGGAGGTGCTCGATGCCCTGTGCGACGATCTCAATACGCCCAAGGCAATCGCCGCAATGCATGAGCTTTACCGCGACAAGCGCTTCGCGGAGCTGCGGGCGTCACTTAACTTCGTGGGGATCGCAGGCAGGCGGGACAGGCTCACACGTGTGCAGCACCTGGACGCCAGCGCGGCTGCTGTTTCAGGTGCGACAGCGGCTTTGGTCTCCGCCAATGAAATCGAGCGGCTGAAGAACGAGCGCCTCGAGGCCCGGCGCCATAAGAACTGGGCCGAGGCCGACCGTATTCGCGATCTCCTGGCGGCTCATGGCATTGTGCTGAAGGATTTCAAGAACCCAGAAACGGGCGAGCCCGACACGAGTTGGGAATTCGCGCGATGATGACGCGCGCTTGCCCTCACATCCTATCGAGAGGCTTTAGATGACCCGCGAACGGCTCTATCTCTTCGACACCACCCTGCGCGATGGCCAGCAGACGCCGGGGGTTGATTATTCGATCGAGGATAAGCGCGCCATCATGGGCCTGCTCGATGATCTCGGCGTGGATTATATCGAGGGCGGCTATCCCGGCGCCAATCCGACCGATACGGCGCTGTTCTCAAAGCGCCCCAGTTTGCGTAAGGCCCGGTTCACCGCCTTCGGCATGACCAAGCGCGCAGGCCGCTCGGCAGCCAATGACCCGGGGCTTGCCACCCTGTTGGAGGCTGAGGCCGATGCCATTTGCTTCGTGGCCAAGTCCTGGGATTTCCACGTGCGGGTGGCGCTTGGCGCCACGAACGAAGACAATCTCGACAGCATCCGCCAGTCCGTTGCCGCAGCGCGGGCGCGCGGGCGCGAGGTGCTGGTTGATTGCGAGCACTTCTTCGATGGCTACAAGGGCAATGCGGATTACGCGCTGGCATGCGCCAAGGCGGCATATGAGGCGGGGGCGCGTTGGGTGGTGTTGTGTGACACCAATGGCGGCACCTTGCCGAATGAGGTCGAGCGGATCGTGGGGGAGGTGACACGGCTCATTCCCGGCGATCATCTGGGCATCCATGCCCATGACGACACGGGCCAAGCGGCTGCCAACTCGCTTGCGGCGGTGCGGGCCGGCGCGCGCCAGATCCAGGGGACGCTCAATGGCATCGGCGAGCGGTGCGGCAATGCCAATCTCGTCACGCTCATCCCGACATTGCTGCTCAAGGATGACTATGCCAGCCGGTTCGAGACCGGGATCACCGCCGAGGCGCTTTCCCGGCTCACCAGCATCTCGCGGACGTTCGATGAGCTCCTCAATCGCGCTCCCGACCGGCAGGCGCCCTATGTGGGGGAGGCGGCCTTCGCCACAAAGGCCGGTATCCACGCCTCGGCCATTCTCAAGGATCCGCAGACCTATGAGCATGTGCCACCGGAAGCCGTGGGCAATCGCCGGCGCGTGCTGGTATCGGACCAGGCCGGGCGGTCGAACCTCCTTGCCGAGCTTGCGCGCATCGGCCTTTCCGTCGAGCGTGATGATCCGCGGGTCGATCGGCTGCTCGAGGAGGTGAAGATCAGGGAAGCGGAGGGTTATGCCTATGATGGCGCAGACGCCTCCTTCGAGCTTCTGGCCCGCCGCATGCTCGACTCCGTTCCGCATTTCTTCGAGGTCGAGAGCTTCCGGGTCATGGTCGAGCGCCGGCACAATGCGCTGGGCAAGCTCGTCACCATGTCGGAGGCCACCGTGAAAGTGCGGGTCGATGGTGAGGTGCTGATGTCGGTGGGCGAGGGGAATGGCCCGGTCAATGCGCTCGACGTCGCCCTGCGCAAGGATCTCGGCAAATACTCGCCCTATCTCGCCGATCTCGAGCTGGTGGATTTCAAAGTGCGCGTGCTCAACGGCACCACGGCCGCAACGACGCGGGTGTTGATCGAATCCGGTGACAGCACGGGCGCGCGCTGGTTCACCGTGGGAGTGTCGCCCAATATCGTCGATGCCTCCTTCCAGGCCTTGAGCGACTCCATCACCTTCAAGCTCTTGCGTGACAATGCGCCGGAGAGCCGGGTCCGGTCTGCTGCCTGACCAGTTTCCTGGCCAGTCATGCGCTTCATGCATGGCGGCCATCGGGCTCCAGACATTGCCTTTGACGCGCCTGCATGAGAGCTATCCCGCCTCAAGGCGAGGCAGCGCTCAAGGCAAACATGGCAGTTACTCAGTCAAAGGTGGGAGCGCCCGCCGACCGCGAGACCCGGCGAGGGCTCGCCTTCGGTGTGCTGGCCTATAGTATCTGGGGCCTCAGCACGGCTTTCTACAAGCTGATGCCCCATATCCAGCCGATTGAGATCGTGGCGCACCGGGCGGCCTGGGCGGTGCCGTTCGCCATTCTCGTCCTGCTCATCATGGGCGGGGGCTCGGCGGTCCTGCCGACGTTACGGGACTGGCGGATCATGCGCGTGCTCGTCGTCACGGCCCTGATCATTGCTAGCAATTGGAGCATGTTCATCTGGGCGGTGGCCAATGACATGATCCTGGAGGCGAGCCTTGCCTATTACGTCAACCCGCTGGTCAGCGTGCTGCTCGGTTTCGTGTTCCTGAAGGAGCGGCTGTCGCGCGCGCAGGTCATCGCCATCGCCATAGCCGGTGGGGCGGTGCTGCTGCAGATCGTTGCTGAAGGCAAGTTTCCGTGGCTTGCCCTGTGCCTCGCGGTGAGTTTTGCCGTCTATGGGTATCTGCGCAAGACCGTGCCGGTCGGCGCGGTCCAAGGCTTTCTCGTCGAAACCCTGATGATCCTGCCCTTGGCGATCGTCGCCATCTTCTGGTTCGAGACCACGGGGCAGGGGCACATGTTCACCAGTGCTGCGGATTTCTTCTATCTCGTCAGCTGCACCGTGATCACCGGCGTGCCACTGATGCTGTTCGCGGCCGCGGCTCAGCGCCTGCCGCTCTCGACCATGGGCCTGATGCAATATATCGCGCCCACCCTCGGCTTCATCATCGGGATCTGGTGGTTCAAGGAACCGCTGACCACGGTGGGCCTGATCGCCTTCGTGATGATCTGGATCGCGCTTGCGATCATCACCTGGGCGGCTTTGACGGAGCGCCGGGCGAGCGCTAGTCCGACGTCACCAGTATAGATACGGGTCAGGCTGCTCCGGTGGGACAGGAGCCGATGAGATGTCAGTCTCAGGCTGTTCGTGGTGACCTGACAAGAGGTGATAGAGACCGTAACCAGCCGCCGTCGCCCCTAGAGTCCCTAGGCCGAGCGTTAGTCCAATAGGCGCCAATTTCGATATTGCGGTTGCATTCTCGCCGGGGAGAAGCGGGGTGAGCGGCGCTATATGGGTTTCCAATGGTGTCGCGAACCTCACCTGGGTGGACCGATTGGCAGGAATCGCCTCCAAAGGCGGATTGGTCAATGCTCCCCACGTTGCCGTATTTGCGCCGGGTACGAAGTCATAGGCGAGATTCCACTTATGATTTGCCTGGAAAATGCGGTCTGCCCGCTCATTGGTGCTGAGCGTAAACGCGGGCCGGTACAGGTATTCCGGAGAGAACGTCATTTCGAGGAGCCTTGTTGAAGCACGGCATGTTGCAACTTTAAATTGATTACCAGAGGTGCAACTACCGTACAATGTCAACGAGGTCGTGCCCAGGTGACGTGGAAAAACTTCTGGCTATTGCGTCAGTGCTACATCCTCTCGCGTGTCGGCCGCACCGGCACCTTTTCCCGCTGCGTTGTGGACACGCTCAAGAGATAGGGCACCACATCGGCGGCCCCATCGACCACATGAAGAGCAACATCCAACCCCGGGCGGATGAAGGCCTCGCGGCGCATGTGGTCGAGAAGGCTCAGCAGCGGCTCCCAGAAGCCTTCACTGTTCACCAGAACGATCGGCTTTGTGTGTTGGCCGAGCTGGAACCAGGTGGAAATCTCCACCAGCTCCTCCAACGTGCCAATCCCGCCGGGAAGAGCGACAAAGGCGTCAGAGCGCTCGAACATGGTCATCTTGCGCTCATGCATGTTCTGCGTGACCACAAGATCATTGGCGTCGGCCAGCATCCGCTCCTTCTGGATGAGAAAGCTCGGAATGATGCCGGTCACCTCGCCACCCTCGGCAAGTGCTGCGCGGGCCACTTCGCCCATGAGGCCCATCCCCCCGCCGCCATAGACGAGACGGATGCCGTGGCGGGCGAGGTCCGTGCCGAGCACGCGCGCCTCTTCAGCATAGATTGGAGACCGGCCGGGGCTGGAACCGCAATACACGCAAACGGAATTGATCGAAGACATTTAAGTGTTCGAGACCTGAGTTGGGGGGCTTGAGCCCGCATCGATATCAAGCTCAGATGGGAGAAAGTGGTTCCTCTGACAAGGCACAGATCTCGTATCATCGACGCCACAAGTGTGAGAAGCGCTAAGGCCGCGCTTGCCGCAGGGATCGCTTCATGCAAAAAGTGAACTTATTCGTCCATGCCACGCGGGCGAGTAATTGCCTCGACCGCGGGCGCTAGGGTCATCACGGGTCAGCCAATGAAGAATCCGCTCGCCATCATGGTGGCGCTTGTTCTCGTCGCGTTGGGTGGACTGCTTTACGTCACCGGCGGCAATTGGAATCAATGGCGACAATGGGCACAGCTTCCTGCCGAGAATGCCATTGCTGCCAATGAGGGCAAGGCGGGCCAGACGACTGCGGCGACGGATGGGACCGATGCGCCTGCGGCAACCGGAACGGTCGCCGATACGAGTGACGGTGGTTCCGCACCCGCTCAGTCGCCATTGACCGAAAGCCAACGGGCACAGCCCGGGACCGAGATCACCGCCGCGCATGAGGGCAAACCTGAAGCAGCGCCCAATGAGGCTGATCAATCTGCAACGGCCGGCAAGGATGTTGCTGAGGCTCCGGCCCAATCCTCGCCACCGGATCAGACGGCCGGATCAGCACCATCGACTCAGCCGGCCGGATCGGCACCATCGAATGAGCCTGCGGCTTCGGCGCAGGCAGAGCAACCTCCCTCAAGTGCCCCGGACGTGGCCGCCATGGCCGGCGCGCCCGGACCTACTGATCAGCAGACCGCTCAATCATCACCAGCCGCAAGTGCTGGCGCCACGCCGACAGACGGGGATCAGTCGGGGGCGTCCGAGAAGCAGGCTGGCGCAGAGCCCAGTTTCGACATCGTGCGCGTGGAGGAGGATGGCACCGCGGTGATCGCTGGCAGGGCTACTCCGTCCGCCGGGGTGACGGTCCATCTCGATACAAAGGTTCTGGGCGAGACAAAGGCCAATGATCGCGGCGAATGGGTGCTGGTGGTCGATGATCCCATCTCGCCGGGCAGCCATGATCTCTCAGCCGAGGCCTCAGGACCCGACGGACAGCCGCTTCGCTCCAAGCAGGTCGTCGCCCTGGCTTTGCCAGACAGGGCCGAGGAGCGGCCGCTGATCGTGGCGACCGAACCGGGCGAGCCCGCCAAAGTGATGCAGGCGCCTGAGCGGTCCGAGCCTGTCATATCGCCGACCGGTGGACATGATCTCGCGATTGCCAGTGTCGACTATAATAGCCGCGGCGAGATGATCTTCGCCGGGCAAGCTGAGGCGGGCGCGAAGGTTCGCCTCTATATCGACAATAAGCATATCGCCGATGCCCAGACGGATAGTCGTGGGAATTGGACGCTAGAATATATGGGCGAGATCGCCGTTGGGACCCATCAACTCAGGGCCGATCAGCTTTCGAGCGCGGGCAAGGTCGAGCGGCGCATCGAACTTCCCTTCGAGCGGGCGAATGACGCAATGATCGCGCAACTCCTCGATCAGCGTGCAGACGATGCAGCCTCGGCCAAGCCATCGTCCAAGCCGGCCGATGAGAAACAATCCACATCGGCGCCGGAGCAGGTGGCGCGCACCCAGCCCTCCGAGCAGCATGGCAGCGCCACGATCGGCAATGATGGCCGTGTGCTCAAGAGCAACGATCGGCTCGCCGAAACCGAGGTCACGGGCACGGCCAGGGCACGCGAGGGAGAAGGCGGACCATCCGGCACCACTGCCGGTTCGTCTCAGCCGATGCAGACGCCGACCGGGACCGGCGAGAGCGCGGTCGCGCAGGGGCCAACACAGGCTCCTTCGCCGACGCAAGAGGATGGCGCACTTGAGCAGCCGGGCTCAGGCAGCGCGCAGATCACGGGCTCTTCCGAGATCCAGTCTCACGCCGATGCCGGCACTCAGGATCGTGAGCAGGAACAACAAGGGGCAGGGCGTGTGGTCATCCAGCCGGGAAACAATCTCTGGCGGATTGCCCGGGTGATTTATGGCAAGGGCGTGCAGTATACGGTGATCTACGAGGCCAATAAGGACAGGATCCGCGATCCCGACTTGATTTATCCCGGCCAGATCTTCAGCACGCCGGGCGCTACGCCACCGGAGACGATTTCACCGGAGGAACGCGAGCCCATGCAAAATTCTGCCCTGGACTGATGCCCGGCGAAAGCCGGCACGTGCCGCGTTGCTGGCGGTGCGAGGGTTTGCGATTTGATTGTCACAGCCAATGAGCCTACATGAGCCGGTGAGTGCCGCAGCGCCGAACGCCGCGGCCCGACGCGCCGGCGTATCAGCAATAGCGATAAACGCCGCTTAACAGTCCGTTCGGTTCGATCGCGGTGTGACCGGGCTTGCCTCCCGTCGCGATCACAAGGAGCCCATGTCCGCGAACACGAAAGCTAAGCCGGAACAGATGCCGCGGGGTGGCCACATTGCCACCATGCATGCGGTGTTGCCGTATCTCTGGCCGAAGGAGCGGCCTGATCTCAGGCTGCGGATCTTTTTTGCGCTGATTGCGCTGGTCGCCGCGAAGGTCACCACGGTTGCCACCCCCTATGCCTTCAAATATGCGGTGGATGCCCTGGCACCGGCCAGCGTGGCCGACCAAGGCGCCTCGCCCGAGGCTATCGCGCATATGGTCGCCGCAATTCCGCTGAGCCTCATCCTTGCCTATGCGGCCGGGCGCGTCGCGATGGTGCTGTTCGCCCAGATCCGGGATGGGCTTTTTGCCAAGGTCGGGCAGAATGCGGTGCGCAAGCTTGCCGATCGCACCTTCCGGCATCTGCACAATCTGTCGCTGCGATTCCATCTCGAGCGGCGCACCGGCGGCTTGAGCCGCATTGTCGAGCGGGGCACGAAGGGGATCGAGACGATCCTGCGCTATTCGGTGTTCAACACCGTACCTACACTGGTCGAGCTCTCATTCGTGTGCGGCATCCTCGCCTGGCAGTTCGGCTGGCTCTATGCGCTGGTCACCGGGGTTACGGTGCTGTTCTATATCGCCTTCACCTACCGGGCGACGGAATGGCGGCTGGGCTTGCGCCGCGCCATGAATGACGCGGATACGGATGCCAATACCAAGGCGATCGACAGCCTCCTCAATTTCGAGACTGTCAAATATTTCGCCAATGAGGAGCACGAGGCCAGCCGCTTCGACCGGTCGATGGCGCGCTATGAGAAGGCGGCCACCCGGACGATGACCTCGCTCGCGGTGCTCAATTCCGGGCAGATCATCATCTTCACCATCGGCCTTGCCATCGTGACGGTCATGGCGGCGCGGGATGTGGCGGTGGGGGCGATCAGCGTGGGCGATTTCGTGCTGATCAATGCCTTCCTGATCCAGCTATACATGCCGCTCAATTTCCTGGGCTCAACCTATCGCGACATCAAGCAGGGGCTGATCGATATCGAAGCGATGTTCCATCTGCTCGACGTGCCGCCGGAGATCAAGGACAGGCCGGGAGCGCCGGATCTGCAGGTGAGGGCTGGGGAGATCACCTTCGATGACGTCCACTTCGCCTATGATCCGGAGCGGCCGATCCTGCGCGGCATAAGCTTCACGGTGCCTGCGGGGCGGACGCTTGCGATTGTCGGGCCATCGGGGGCCGGCAAATCGACGATCTCGCGCCTACTTTATCGGTTCTACGAGATCAATAGCGGCACGATCCGGGTCGATGGCCAATCGATCGCTGATGTCACCCAGACAAGCCTGCGGCGGGCGATCGGTATGGTTCCACAGGATACCGTGCTGTTTAACGACACTATTCGCTACAATATCGAGTATGGCCGCCCCGGCGCGAGCGATGAGGAGATCATCGCAGCGGCAAAGCTGGCGCAGGTGCATGAGTTCATCATGAGCCTGCCGCAAGGGTATAATACTATCGTCGGTGAACGGGGCCTAAAGCTCTCGGGGGGCGAGAAGCAAAGGGTGGCGATCGCGCGCACCATTCTCAAAGGGCCGCCCATTCTGGTGCTGGATGAGGCAACATCCGCGCTCGACACTCATACAGAGCGCGACATCCAATCTGCACTCCAGGAGGTTTCGCATAATCGCACCACGCTGGTGATCGCCCATCGGCTGTCCACGGTGGTCGATGCGGATGACATTATCGTGCTGGTGAACGGCCTCATAGCCGAGCGTGGGCGGCATAGCGAGCTTCTGGCGCGCGGCGGCATCTATGCTGGAATGTGGAACCGCCAGCGCGAGGAGGAGCATGCCCGCGAGGTGATCGAGGGCTCAGAGCATGACGAGGGGCTCGCTCTCGGAGAGGTCGGGTGGGGCACATCATCTGGGCCTATCCACAGGCTTGCGGAAATGAGCGTTGCGGACTCACGTCCCGATGTGGACGATGCACATAAAGCTGGCGCAAGCGCGCGCACTCCCGAGGAGATTGCCGGACGATAGGCCCGGCGCTTTTGCAGGATCTGACACTGATATGGATATCCTTGCTTCCATCAGGGCGGCACTGACGCCGATCCACCGGGAAGGCTACCGGTTCATCGCCATTTTTGCGGTGATCACACTGCTGTTGTTTTGGCTGGTCTCGGACACGCTTGGCTGGATCGGCGTGATCCTCACGCTGTGGTGTGCCTATTTCTTCCGCGATCCCGACCGGGTCACCCCGTTACGCGATGGCCTAATCATCAGCCCGGCCGATGGCCGAATCAGCGCGATCCAGTCGGTCAGTCCGCCTCCGGAGCTTGGCTTTGGACCTGAACCGCGGCTGCGCGTCTCGATCTTCATGAATGTGTTCGATGTGCATGTGAACCGGTCGCCGGTTCCAGGCCGCGTGGTGCGGATGAACTATATCCCGGGTAAGTTCATCAATGCGGAGCTCGACAAGGCGAGCGAAGACAATGAGCGTCAGGCGCTCGTCGTTCAGATGGCAGACGGCACGGAGATCGGCATGGTGCAGATCGCGGGCCTTATCGCCAGGCGCATCGTGCCCTTCGTGCGGCCGGAAACCCAAGTTGCCGTGGGCGAGAGGGTCGGCCTCATCCGTTTCGGCAGCCGCGTCGATGTCTTCCTGCCTGTGGGCAAGACCGCGCTGGTGGCGATTGGCCAGAGGGCGATTGCCGGCGAAACGGTGCTGGCGGATCTCAACTCGAGCGAACCGGAGCGCGTGGCGCGACTTGGATGACGGGCGCAGCTTGAGGCGCGAGCGCCAGGCTTCAGCATTTTGAAATGATCCGTGTCCGGGGAAACAAGGTGACCATGCATCAAGAACATGCTGTAAAGCGGGCTGCATTGGTCGTCCGGCGGCCGAGGCTATGGTCAATAGAGGAGACGTGAATGGAGTGGCGCGGCAGCGAATCGCTTGATCCCATTCAGCGATCCCGCGAGCAGAGATTGCGCCGGTTCAAAAAGGTGCCGGTGCGCTTTCTTCTGCCCAACCTGATCACGCTGCTCGCGATGTGCGCGGGCGTGACGGCGATCCGCCTCGGGGTCGAGGGGCGGTTCGAACTCGCGGTGGCCGGCATCATTCTCGCCATTCTGCTGGACGCGCTGGATGGCCGGATCGCCCGGCTGCTGAAAGGCACCTCGCGCTTCGGGGCGGAGCTCGATTCGCTCGCGGATTTCGTCGACTTCGGCGTTGCGCCGGCGGTCCTGCTCTATCTCTGGTCGCTGCACGAGCTCAAGAGCGTCGGCTGGATCGTTTGTCTTGCGCTGGCGATCTGTTGTGGATTGCGGCTCGCCCGCTTCAATGTGGCGCTGGATGACCCGGATGCGCCGCCCTTCAAGAGCAATTTCTTCACCGGCGTGCCGGCGCCAGCCGGGGCGGGGCTCGCCCTGGCACCGCTCTTCCTCGGCTTTCTCGGGGTCATTCCCGATGGTCCGGACGCCGCGTGGTTCATCCTTCCCTATGTGGCGATCATCGCCGTGCTCATGGTGAGCAAGCTGCCGACCTTCTCCGGCAAGACGCTCGGGCAGCGGGTGCGCCGTGATGTCGTGCTGCCCATCCTCCTGCTCATGGTGCTGTTCATCGCATTGCTGATGAGCTTCCCATGGCAAGTGCTTACGGCCATCGCGGTGATCTATCTCGCGATGCTGCCGATCGGTTATCGCAACTACCAGAGACAGGCACGCGCCTATCAGCAGCGGGTTCTGGAAGATCAGCAGGGCACCGGGCCTGCATCAACAACCGAAACTCATTAGGCAGGCGTCGTGGTCAGCTCGACATTGGGATTGGATATCGGGCGTTCCGGAGCCGACTTCCCGGCAGCGGTTGAGGAAATCGGCGCAATAGGCTTGAGCCGATGGATGACAGCGCGCCGGCCTTGTCTCATTGAGGCACGCGGTCAGATCGGCATAACAGGCGCTGCGCCAGGCTTCCTCCTGAAAGGCTGCCTCGATACACAAGGTGTAAGATTGCCAGCATTGCCCGGCGGGTGTCTCATCGAGATCTTCCTGAGCTGCTGCGGTGGCGATGATGCCAATTGCGAGCATTGCCGCGCCGATGCTCGTGCCCCAGTGCCGTGCCGACATGCCACCCCCCTTCTGCTCAGCTGATCACATACTAGGGGCCGCCGCATCATGCATAGAAAAAACATGATCTCATGGCTCGTCGTGCGGCGCGGCCGCGAAATTCCGGATGAGCGTTGGGTGATCGGTCGTGTAGAGGTGCAAGTAGGAGGCTGAAGCTTTTGTCGCGCCTAGGTGTCAAGCTCGGCGGGCTGGCCGCCTCGTGGGCTGCTTGGGCAGCTCGCCATGCCATTTGGCTGCTGGTCTGTCTCATCGCGCTGGCGGCTGCGGCAGGCTATGCCGGTTACCGCGTGCTCGATCTCGATTTCAGAGAGACGCGGATCGTGGCCAGGGACGTCCCGTTCCGGCAGGCCGCGCGCCAAGCAGAGGCCCTGTTCCCCTGGATTGCGGGGGGAGCCGTCACGGCCATCGTCGAGGCGGATGACCCGACGATCGCGCGCGAGGCGGCCAGCCGGCTCACTGCGGCGCTCGATGATCGACCAAGCCTGTTCAGCGATGTCTTCGCGCCGGGTCTTGGACCATTCTATGAGCAGAACGGCCTTTTGCTGCTGAGCCCACAGGAGACGCAGGCGGTCGCGGCGCGGTTGCGGCGGTGGATGCCGTTGATCGATCTCCTCCATACCCAACCGGACCTCGTCGGCCTGTCGACCGCACTCGACCAGCTCGGGATCGCGGCGCAGATGAATATCTTCCCGCGGGAGGGGGCTGCGCTGCTCACGGAACTTGATCGGGTGATCCAGAGCCTCATCGACCAGAAGCCGGCGACGGTCGATTGGCAGGGCATTCTGGTCGGCGATCTCAACCGAAATCGGCAGCAATGGCGGATTTCGGTTCAGCTCAGCGAGGATCCCGCCGCATTTGCAACCCTCAGGGCGCTCGCCCAGGATCCGGCGATCACCGGCCCTGGAAGGGCGCGCATCGCGCTTGCGGTTGGGCAAGGCAGCGGACCGCTTGACCTCAGCAGGCTTACAGGCTGGGCGTTGCATGCCCTGGTTGTCGCATTCGTGCTGGCGGCGATCGTTGCGCTCCTCGCGCTGCGGTCCATTCGGCTGTTCATCGCGTCTCTCCTGGCCTCCGCCGTGAGCCTTGCCCTCGTTGCGGGCGCTGCCGGTGCTCTCGTCGGATCTCTCACGCTGCCTGCCTATGTGCTTGCGATCGTCATTGTGGCGTTGAGCTTCGATGGGCCGTTCCTGGCGGCGCTTCGCTATCGCGAGGAACGGCTGGCGGGGCGCGAGCATCCGCTTGCGATCGCGGGTGCCGCTTATTCGTTCGGGCCGCCGCTGCTGATCTATGCCCTGGTGATGGCCGTTGCTTTTGCAGCCTTCTGGGCGACGGGCCTGACCGGCATCGCGAAGCTTGCGGGATTTGCCGCCGCTGCCATGGGCATCATGTGGCTGGTCACGATGGTGGCCATGCCGGCGCTGCTCAGTATCCTGCCGCTCACGCCACGGCAGCGAGCGGGCGTTGGCGGGCAAGTGTTACAGACGATCGGCGCGGCACTCACGGCGCAACCGGTTCGGCTGGCGATCACATTGCCCATCATGGTTGCGGCCATTACGGCCATGTTTCTGCTGCACCAGGTGGAATTCGACCGGGATCTCGATCATGGGGCGGGGATCGGCTCGCAGGGGGCAGCGCATGTGCTGGTGAAGGGTGTGGGGCCCGCCCGCGACGTCATCGCACGATTGGAGGCCATGCCCGAGGTTGCCGGGGTTGCGAGCGTGTTCAGCTTCATTCCCAGCGGCCAGTCGACCAAGCTGGCCATGTTGAGGGGTATTCAGGCGAGCCTGCCCGAGGCAAGAGAAAGCGAACTGCAGGTTCCGGGAGAATTGCCCGCGGAAACCAATGCGCTGGTGCAACTGAGCGAGGTGGTCCATAGCCTCACCCAATCTTCGGCACCGCCGGAAGCGCGGGCTGCGGCGGGGACGCTTGAGGATACGATACGGAATTACATCGAGAAGGTAGGGTCGGATGGGGCCGCGGTAACGGGCCTCGAATCCGCGCTGGTCGGTAGTCTGCGGGAGACCACGGTGAGGGTGAGGGCGCTTGCGGATGCCAATCGGATTTCGCTGGACACGCTGGACTCTGAGCTCAAAAGGCGGTTTCTCTCGCCCAGTGACGATTACTTGATCGAGGTATCAGCCAAGGGCGACCTTGGGGATACGGAAACGCTGCGCCGTTTCGTCAGCGCGGTGCAGAGCGTTGCACCAGATGCCAGCGGGCCTGCCATCGATGCGGTGGCGACCGGCTCGTTTCTCAAGACCTCGAGCCTCTTTGCCCTGGCGATCGCATCCGCGGGGCTCGCACTCCTGCTTTTCCTCACCCTGCCAAAGATTTACGACGTTTTGCTCGTGTCGGTTCCCATCGGGCTTGCGGGTCTCATTCTCACCGGCGCCACTGTGGTCATGGGGCTCAAGATCATTCCCCTGGCCCTCGTCGCGCTACCAATCCTCATCGGCATCGGGGTTGGCAATTGCGTCAAGATGATCATGCGGGCCCGAGAAAGCATGGCCCATCAGGGTGCAACCAGACCGAGCACGCCGCGGGCCGTGTTTTGGTCGTTGCTGTGCGTCATGGCCGTTTCGGCGCTGCTGCTGCTGTCGCCGCTCCCGAGCCTGGTGGTGGTCGGTCGATTCCTGGTGATGGGCGGTTTCCTTCTTCTTCTCTGCATTTTTTTGGTGCTGCCGACACTCGTGCAGCTCACCCTGCGCAGAGATAGCCATTAGTTACCGCAGTGCATCAGAATGCTGCGGCAGCAAAGTCACAGCATGGATCAATTAACCTAAGGGTGCGGTATTGGAACGCGATCGATCCGGTCGCACTTGACGGTCGAGGGTCTTTTCAGCCATTGCTGAACGCTGGCTCAGGATTATCAAGCGTCCGAACGAGGCGGCCAATATTGGCAAAGCTTCCTCGGGTCGGCGCGGTCATGAAGAGGCTGCTGTGGCAGTACCATTTATCCAGCAGGTGCGCGTAGGGGGTTACATCCTCAAGCAGAAGCTCGCCGGTAACAAGCGCTATCCGCTGGTGCTTATGCTCGAGCCGTTGTTCCGGTGCAATCTGGCGTGTCCAGGCTGCGGGAAGATCGACTATCCCAAGCCGATCCTCGATAAGCGGCTTTCCGTCGAGGAATGCCTGCAGGCGGTGGATGAGTGCGGTGCGCCGATCGTCTCCATTCCAGGAGGCGAACCACTGATCCATAAGGAAATCGATCAGATCGTCTCCGGCATCGTCGCGCGCAAGAAGTTCGTCTATCTCTGTACGAACGCATTGCTGCTGAAGAAGAAGCTCGATCTGTTCACGCCAAGCCCCTATCTCACCCTGTCGATCCATCTGGACGGGCTCAAGGATGAGCATGACAAGGCGGTCGACCAGGAGGGCACTTTCGATCGCGCGGTCGAGGCCATCCAGGAAGCGGTCAAGCGCGGCTTCCGGGTGACGGTGAACTGCACGCTGTTCAATACGGCCGATGCCGAACGGACCGCCGAGTTCTTCGACTTCGTGATGGGCTTGGGGGTCGAGGGCATCACGGTTTCGCCGGGCTATGCCTATGAGCGGGCACCGGCACAGGATCACTTCCTCTCCCGGCGTCAAACCAAGACTCTGTTCCGCGACATCTTCCGCCGCGGCAAACAGAGCGCGACGAAATGGGTGTTCAACCAGTCGAGCCTTTATCTCGATTTCCTCGCGGGCAATCAGAACTATAGCTGCACGCCCTGGGGAAACCCGACCCGCAATATCTTCGGCTGGCAGAAGCCCTGCTATCTCATCGGCGAAGGCTATGTCTCCTCTTTCAAGGAGCTCATGGAGACCACCGATTGGGACAGCTATGGCACGGGCAAGTACGAGAAGTGCGCCAATTGCATGGTGCATTGCGGCTTCGAGCCCACGGCTGTCAATGACACGGTTGCGCATCCCCTGAAGGCACTCAAGGTGTGGCTCGGCGGGTTCAAGACGGAAGGCGACATGGCGCCGGAAATCTCGCTCGATAATCAGCGGCCGGCGGAATATGTCTTCGAGAGCCATGTCAGCAAGGCGCTTGCGGAGATCCACGAGAACCCGCAGCCAGAGAAACCGAAGCGGGCGAAGGTCACGCTGATCAACCGCAAAGGTTCAAAAGGCGAGATGAGCAAGGCGAGCTAAGCCTTGTCGCGCCGCCTGATTGGCGCGGGCCAGCCGTAATAGATCCACAATATCGTGAGGGCGCCGCAGCAGGGCAGCAATGGTTGCTGCGGCGCTCGTCTCGCCATCCGGGCGCATTCCCGCCATCGCCGCTCGCGGGATGGTGTGACGTGCCTCATCCAGCACGACCCTCAGGGCGATGAAGGGTACGCCGTGCTCGCGCGCAACGGCCGCAATGCCGGCGCTTTCCATGTCGACCACCCGCGCGCCACTCGTCTCAAACACGGTTGCTTTATGCCGGGCACAGGTGACCGGGTCGGTGGCGGTTAGGAGGTCACCTTGGCTGTCAAGGGTCGGGGTGCGTGCGAGAACCACACCGCGCCAACCATCATCGCAGGAGAACGCCTCACCATTGCCGTCAATCACACGCTGTGGGAGGACAGCGGTGCCCGGGCGGAGACTTGGATCAAGGGCGCCAGCGACGCCGAAGCTGACCAGGGCGTCGACGCCGGTGGACAAGAGCGCACGTGCCGCCGCTATAGCCCTGGACAGACCAGGTCCGTGACACGCTATGGGAGCAAATGGTGCTTTGGTGCGCGCGATCGTTGCTTCGAAAGCCAGCCCGGTGACAATGCCGGGCTTGACCGGCAGCCTAGTCGTGACACGGACGTTCAAGTCACATCCCCCAGAGGACTTGCTTGCTGTTGCCGCGCTTCAGATTGCGGAAACGGGAGAGCGCCCACACCGGAAAGTAAGAACTGTAGCCGTGATAGCGCAGGTAAAACACCCGGGGAAAGCCGACAGCCGTGTACCATGGCTCTTTCCAATTTGCGCCTTCCCTGGGCGAATCGAGTATGTGGCGGATGCCCCGAGCTACGGCTGGATTATCTACCTCGCCGGCGGCCATCAAGGCAAGCAAAGCCCACGCCGTCTGCGAGGCGGTTGATTCCTTTGCTTCGGCGCGGCGTTCCTGCCAGTAAGTCGCACCATCCTCGCCCCAGCCACCATCTTCGCGCTGGCGGGTGAGCAGCCAGTTAACGGCCTTGCGGATATAGGGGGCCTGCATATCCTCGCCGACGGCGTTGAGCGCGCAGAGCACTGACCAGGTGCCATAGACGTAGTTGGTGCCCCAGCGGCCGAACCAGGAGCCGTCTTCCTCCTGCTCGGCCTTGAGGTAGTCTATGCCCCGGCGCACCACCGGGTGCTCGCGAGAATAGCCGGCCTGGGCGAGAAAGCTCAGGCAGCGGGCAGTGACATCCGCAGTTGGCGGATCGAGCAGCGCGCCGTGATCGGCGAAAGGTATCGAGTTCAGGAAATCTGCGTTATTGTCGATATCGAAGGCACCCCAGCCGCCATTGCTGCTCTGCATGCCCTCGATCCAGGCAAGTGCCTTGTCGATCGCCTCCTTGTGAGCAACGGGATCGGCCCGGTGCAGGAGCATGCCGACAACGGCGGTGTCATCGACATCGGGATAGTAGTCGTTCCGGAACTGGAAGGCCCAGCCACCTGGGGCGAGATCGGGCGCGTTGATCGCCCAGTCGCCCTTGACGTCCGTGATTTGCCGGTCGACGAGCCACTCGCAGGCCTTGTTGATCTTGGCGTCAGCATCTGGAATGCGGGCTTCGGCAAGCGCATGGGCGGCCAGCGCGGTATCCCAGACGGGCGAGACACAGGGCTGTACATAGCGCGGACGGTCGCCGCGCTTGTCGCGATGATCAACGATGAGCTTGCGGACCGACCGGCGTGCAATCGCAAGATCAGGATGATCTTTGGGATAGCCAAGCGAATGGAACGACATGATCGTGAAGGCCATGGCCGGAAAGATGGCGCCCAGCCCGTCCTCGCCATTCAGCCTCGGGGTGATGAAGTCCACGGCCGCGTTGATCGCCCGCTTGCGGGTGAAGAGGCGGGGGAAAACATGCCGCTCGGCCGGCTGCAGCAGCTTGTCTAGCTTGAGGAAAAATTCGCCCCAGGCACTGCCGGTCGGGTTGGTCAGCCACGTCTTGATCTTCTCCGGCGGGGTGCGGAAGAGCTCCTGGACGGAGCCTCGGTTCGGATTGGCCGCCCGTGGCCGCAAGGACGCGAGAATGAGCAGGGGGGCGATGACTGTCCGGGACCAGTAGGAGAATTTCCACATGTTCACCGGAAACCAGCGCGGCATCAGCATCAGCTCGATGGGCATGGCCGGAATCGCATGCCACGGGACCTCACCGAACAGGGCCAAGATATAGCGCGTGAAGACATTCGAAGTCTCCGCGCCACCATGCGCCAGGATCGCCTCGCGCGCGCGCGCCATATGCGGCGCGTCAGGGGCATCGCCGATCAGCTTCAAGGCGAAGTAGGCCTTCACGGAGGCCGAGATGTTGAAGTCGCCGTCGTAATAAAGCGGCCACCCGCCATGCTTTTCCGACTGGGTCAGCCGGAGATACTCGCCAAGCTCGGCCTCGAGCTCAGGCTCGAGATCCCCTAAGAAGTGGTTGAGAAAGATATACTCGGCGGGGATAGTTGCATCCGCCTCTAGCTCAAACAGGATATGACCATCATCCTGCTGCAGAGCCGCAAGCGCCTCTGCTGCTTCAGTAACGGTCTGGTCGATCCGGGAAAAGAGATCCGCATCGACGCTAGCCGGTCCTCCCTTGTTTTCACTCGATCGGTGGCCGGGTGTTGTCAACGTCATGATCTTCCTTCGGCAGGGTCAGTTTCTTCAAGATTGATCTCGCGGGGTTGAGTTGCGCGTCGGCAGACCTTTGTCAAGTTGAAGCCTTGCCGGATCTGGCCAAGGCATCAGCGGCAAAAGAGCCCGACCGGATCGCGCCCTCGATGGTGGCGGGCAGGCCGGTCGCGGTCCAATCTCCGGCGAGCACCAGATTGGAAAAGCGGGTCTGGGGCTTGGGGCGCAGCTCTATCTGTTGCGGCGTCTGCTCGAAGGTGGCGCGACGCTCCTTGATCACCCGCCAGAGCGGCATCGGGGCGTTAGGCTGGCCAAGCGCCTTTGCAACATCCGCCCAGACGGCTTCGGCAACGTCATCGGCTGCCCGTTCCGCCAAGGCCTGCGCGGAGCTCACCGTGACGGAGGCGACATCGTCGCGCACGAAGATCCATTGCGCGACGCCACCGACGATGCCGATCAGCGGCAGATCTGGAGGCAGGCGCGGCTCATGGTCGAGGCGGAAATGGACATTGACGATGGGCGCATGGGCAGCGGGTACGGTAAGGCCATGCACGAGATCCGCGGCGACGGGGGCAGGCACCGCCAGGATAACCTGGTCATCGGGGCCAAGATCCACCGCCTCGCGCGTGAAAGACAGGGATGTCAGCCGCGTGCCGTCATGCACGAGGCTTGCAAGCCGCGCGCCATAGGTGATGTCGACCCCGTGGCGGGCAAGCCAGGCGAGGGCCGGATCGATGAAGGTGTCCGAGAGACCGTGAGCGGCGATGCGCGGCCGGCAGGCGGCTCCGCCGCGGGCGAAGATCTCGGTCAAGACCGGCTTGAGCAGGGTTGCGGCGGCAAGATCGGGGGGCGCATTGAGAATGCCCACCACGACCGGGTCCCAGTAGAGCTCCATGGCGCGATCATCAACCGCCAGCACCTCGCTGACAGTCGCGCGGGGATCGGCCCGCAGGAGGCGCAGGCCGGCCAGATAATCACCGGCGCGGGTGCCCGGCGCGCGCCGGGAGGGCACGAACATCCACCAGGGCAGCCTCCCGAAATTGGGCGCGATCACCCAACGTTGGCCGGTGCGGACATCCAGGAAGGGAAAGCGCGCCCGATCCGGTCCGATCAGCCGGTCGGCTGCGCCGATCGTCTCCAGAAATTTTTGGGCTGAGCGATTGCCGGAGAGCAGAAGGTGATTGCCGTTGTCGATCAGCCGGTCGAGGGCTGCGTCGTGGAACGAGCGACAGCGGCCACCAGCACGGGCAGCCTGTTCCCAAAGCTTCACCGCCCGGCCGGCCTTGGTCAGCTCGACCGCCGCGGAAAGTCCGGCAAGGCCAGCCCCTATGATATGGACATAAGACATTAATCGGATTTGGCGCGAGCCATCCCTACCGGCGAGATCCCCCTGGCGTGTTCTAAAGCAATGCGTAGCGTAAGGCGATCAGCAGTCGCTCACCTTTGCCCACCAAACGCTTCGAGACGAGCGGGTCGGCAAGGTCGCTATCGGGCAAGGCCACCATGCGGGTCAGATCGCGATGGTAGACTTCCATCATGATCCGCGCAGGCCGCATCTTGCGGCGGTCGCATCGCTGCAGCGCCTGGCGCGCCCGCGAGAATGCATCCTCGGCTCGCCGCGCCAGATCGCGCCATAAGGCGGGATAGGCGGGATGGCGCGTGACTGCCTCTGCGGTCGTGACCCGGATGCCATGGTGATCGAGCAGGTCGCGCGGCAAATAGAGCCGTCCCCGCTCGGCATCCTCATGGACATCGCGCAGAATGTTGGTGAGCTGCAGGGCGCGCCCAAGCGCGTCTGCAACCGCGCGGCCGCGCGAATTGGGCTCGCCGAAGATATGAACGCACAGCCTGCCGACCGCGCAGGCGACCCGGTCACAATAGAGGTCGAGTTCGGCGACACTCGGCGCGAAGATCGGCTCGCCCGCGTCCATGGCCATGCCATCGATCACCGCCTCGAAATCCGCCTTCATGAGGTCATAGTCGCGGATCGGGCCGGCGAGCGCCCGGGCCAGGGGAGAGCGCACCTCGCCTTCGCCATAGAGCGCATCGATCTCCCGCCGCCATTCATCAAGGCCCGCCTGCTTCTGAGCAAGTGGTGCCTCCTCGTCGGCAATGTCGTCCACATTCCGACAGAAAGCGTAGACGGCAAAGATCGCCGAGCGCTTGTGGCGGGGCAAAATCCGCATGGCCCAAAAGAACGAAGACGAGGCATTGCGCACCACAGCCTCAACCTCGGCGTGGTCCAGATCGGGAGGGCCCGAAAACTCCACCGCGCCTCGGCCGTTCGTTTGGCCAGAAATAGGACCTGCAGCAACCATATCGAAACTGGCCGGCCGTTCAGGCCTTAGCCTTGAGTTCGAGGACCTTATGCTCTTGACCGATCGCCTTGAAGACCTCGGCGACGATGTGCTGAGCCTGCAGCCCGGCATCGTCATATTGCTCGGTCATGGAGCCATGCAGGATGAACCGGTCGGGCAGGCACATCGGGCGGATTCTGGCGCCGCGATCGAGAAGGTTGTTCGTTGCAAGGAAGTGCAGCACATGCGAGCCAAAGCCGCCAATCGAGCCTTCCTCGATGGTGATCAGCACTTCGTGGTTGAGCACGAGCTGGCGGATAAGATCCTCGTCCAAGGGCTTGGCGAAGCGCGCATCCGCAACGGTGGTGGAGAGACCAAGCGCCTTAAGCTCCGCTGCCGCCTTCCGGCATTCCGCGAGCCTGCCACCAAAGGAGAGGAGCGCGACCTTGGTGCCTTCCTCGACGATGCGGCCCTTGCCAATCGGCAGGGGCGTGCCGTCCTGCGGCAGCTCGACGCCAACGCCTTCGCCCCGTGGATAGCGGAAGGAGCAGGGGCGGTCATCGATCGCGGCGGCGGTCGCCACCATGTGGACAAGGTCAGCCTCGTCTGCAGCGGCCATCACCACGAAATCCGGCAGGCAGGCCAGGTAGGTGATGTCATAGCTGCCGGCATGGGTGGGGCCGTCCTGGCCCACAAGGCCCGCGCGGTCGATGGCGAAACGGACCGGCAGACGCTGGAGAGCTATGTCATGCACGACCTGGTCGAAGGCGCGCTGCAGGAAGGTCGAGTAGATCGCGGTGAAAGGCTTCATGCCTTCCACGGCAAGTCCGCCGGCGAAGGTCACCGCATGCTGTTCGGCAATGCCGACATCAAAACACCGTTTGGGGAAGTGCTCGGCAAATTTGTCGAGCCCCGTGCCACCCGGCATGGCGGCGGTGATCGCCACGATCCGCTCGTCCTTCTCGGCCTCCTTTACGAGCGCATCGGCAAAAACCTCCGTATAGGTCGGATGGTTGGAGACGACCGTCTTCGGTTCGAAGGTGACGGGATCGAACTTGCCGACCGCGTGATATTTCTCGGGGCTCGGCTTGGCGAAGGGATGGCCCTTGCCCTTCTCGGTCACCACATGCAGGAGAACGGGGCCGAGCGTGTCGGCATCGCGCACATTCTGCAGAATGGGCACGAGCGTGTCCATGTCGTGCCCATCCACTGGGCCGACATAATAGAAGCCGAGCTCCTCAAAGAGCGTGCCGCCAAAGAGCATGCCGCGCGCATATTCATCCGCACGCGCCGCAGCCTTCTGAAAGCTCTTGGGGAAGCGGCTGGCAAGCTGCTTGCCGATATCGCGCAGGGACAGGAAGGGGCGCGAGGAAATCAGCCAGGAGAGATAGTTGGTGAGCGCGCCAACCGCGGGGGCGATCGACATGCCATTGTCATTGAGGACGACGATCAGCCTTGAATCCAGAGCCCCGGCATTGTTCATGGCCTCATAGGCCATGCCGGCGCTCATGGCGCCATCGCCGATCACCGCGATCACATTGTTGTCGCGTCCCGCGAAGTCGCGGGCCACCGCCATGCCGAGACCTGCGGAAATCGAGGTCGAGCTATGGGCCGCGCCAAAGGGATCATATTCGCTTTCGGTGCGTTTGGTGAAGCCGTGCAGCCCATTGCGCTGGCGAATGCTGCGAATGCCGTCCCGCCGACTGGTCAGAATCTTGTGAGGATAGGCCTGGTGGCTGACATCCCAGATGAGGCGATCGTCCGGTGTGTTGAACACGTAATGGAGAGCAACCGTCAGCTCGACCACGCCAAGCCCGGCGCCAAAGTGACCCCCCGTCACGGCCGCGGCGTCAATCGTTTCCGCACGCAGCTCATCTGCGAGTTGACGTAACTGACGCTTGTCGAGTTTGCGCAGATCGGCCGGGCACGCGACCGTATCTAGAAGCGGTGTAACAACCATTTTTCCTCGAATTGCTCAGCGCATCCCCGTCGAAGCGGATGCCCCAGTCCTCGCTCCAGCAGTGCTTTCAGCCGTCCCGAACCTTGTTTCGTCGCGGCACTTTCGGCTCTGCCACCCCGTGTCCAAGGCACGCTCCTGAGAATGACTTTAACATCCGCGGGCTTCCAGGCAAATCTCTTTCCCGGAAACCCGCACAATTGCTTGATTTATAGTTTCCACGACGTAGAACTGTGATTTGTTTGCCATAGTTGCGATCTCGTGGAATTAGCGGGCAAGCCAGGCGGTACGCACGCCGGAAAGGCCACAAATGACGAATTGTGGCTTGGTCAAGACCACACGTTCGGCCAAGGGATCGCGATGGCCAAGCTCATGCACCAGCTTCCAAGCGATCTTCACGATCACCGCCGATTCCATGGCCAGGCGGCGATCCCGCAAGCGGCCGGGCAGACGGTCGGCTTCGCGCAGAAGTGCGCTCGTGCCCTCAAGGCAGCGATCCAAGACCCGGCGCAGGCCGGGACTTGTCCGTGGGCGGTCTAATGCCGCGACGCTCACGCCTTCATCATCGAGCCATTCGATGGGAAGATAGACCCGGTCCAGATTGGCGCGGTCCTTGCCGCAATCCTGCAAATGATTGATCACCTGCAAGGCATTGCAGAGCGCGTCGGAGGACACATAGCCCGAGCGATCCTCCCCATGCAGGTCTAGAAGGAAGCGGCCGACGGGGGATGCCGAACGATCACAATAATCGATGAGCTCGTCCCAGTTCCGGTACCGGTTCTTCACCGCGTCCTGCTTGAAGGCGGAAATCAGATCCAGGCAGTGGCGATCGTCGATGCCCGTCTGCCTGAGCATTGCGGCCGCGGCCTTCGCCTTCTCCAATCCCGGCCGCTCGGCCAGCACGGGGTCACGCAAGGCGCGCGCAAAGAGATCGAGCCGCTCGACCTTTGCGGCGGAGGAAAGCTGCGGATCATCGGCGATATCATCGATCGCACGGGCAAAGGCATAATAGCATGCCACATGCGGCCGAAGCCTCGCCGGCAGCAGCCAGGAGCCCACGGGGAAGTTCTCATCTGCCGCTCCCTTGCCGGAAGGGGTCTCGATGAGGGCGGTCTGATGTTCAGTCGTTGCATTCATGGCCGGGCTCTTTCGCTGATTTGGGCTGCAAGCTCAAGGGGCGAGTTGCCGACCCAAGGCCTCGGCTTGACGGTTATGGCGGGCATCGTCAAAACTGGGCGCAGGCCAATAACGACGTGGACATGCGTGACCGACTTTGCGCGACAGGACCCTGCCTTAATATTAAGCTCGCGAACAGCGCATGACGAGCTTCTGATCCTGTGCGCGCGCATGGGGTACAATCCTTAGGTCTCCTTAGCCTTGCCGAAACCACATGTGCCGCAATTGTGCGGAAATCCGGAAGAGCAGGAGACGAAGACATGAACCGTCAGCCCATCAATTTCAATGCGGATGAGCTCCGCGCCCTCGACCGCTCCCATCACTTACACCCCTTCACTGATCACAAGTCGCTCGATGGTGAGGGCGGCACGCGCATCATCACCCATGCGGATGGCGTTTATCTTTGGGACAGTGCCGGGCGGCGCATGCTCGATGGCATGTCGGGCCTGTGGTGCGTGAATATCGGCTATGGCCGCAAGGAGCTTGCCGAAGCCGCCTATCGGCAGATGCTGGAGCTGCCCTATTACAACACGTTCTTCAAGACATCGCATGTGCCGGCAATCGAGCTTGCCACAAAGGTCGCGCGCCTTTTGCCGGAGCGCTTCAACAAGGTGTTCTTCGTGAATTCGGGGTCGGAGGCGAATGACACGATCTTCCGCCTCGTCCGGCACTATAACAATGTTCGGGGCAAGCCGCAGAAGAAGGCGTTCATCGCGCGCCACAACGCGTATCACGGCTCGACCATGGCCTCGGCCAGCCTCGGCGGCATGGCGGGCATGCATGCGCAAGGTGATCTTCCTCTGGCCGGCATACACCACGTGCTGCAGCCGCATTGGTTTGACCTCGGCGGCGATCTCTCACCGGATGAGTTCGGACTCAAAGCCGCCAAGGCGGTGGAAGACAAGATCCTGGAGCTTGGGCCCGACAATGTGGCCGCCTTTATCGGAGAGCCCATTCAGGGGGCAGGCGGGGTCATCATTCCGCCGCGGACCTATTGGCCCGAGATCAACCGGATCTGCAAGACATACGACGTATTGCTCATCTCGGATGAGGTGATCTGCGGCTTCGGGCGCACGGGCGAGTGGTTCGGCTTGGACACGTTCGGCATCGAGGCCGATATCGTGCCGATGGCCAAGGGGCTGTCATCGGGCTACCTGCCGATCGGGGCGGTCGCGGTGTGCGATGAGGTTGCGAACTATCTCTACGAGCATGGCGGGGAATTCCTGCATGGCTATACCTATTCCGGCCATCCGGCGGCCTGCGCCGTCGCGCTGGAGAATATCCGGATCCTCGAGGAGGAGGGGCTCGTCGACCGCGTCCGCAGACTCGCGCCCTATTTCCATGAGAAGCTCATGACCCTCGCCGATCACCCGATCATCGGGGAAGTGCGGTCAGTGGGGCTCATCGGGGCCTGCGAGCTCACCAGAAACAAGAAGACGCGGGCACGCTTCGACAAGCTGGGGCGGGTTGGCCTCATCTGCCGCGATCACTGCTTCAATGGCGGCCTCATCATGCGATCCTGCTTCGATACGATGGTGGTGGCGCCGCCCTTCGTCATCACCGAGCAGCAGATCGATGATCTGGTCGCTGCGGCACGGCATGCCTTCGATCTCACTTACCAAGATGTGAAGAGCGAGATCGAATAAACTCCTACTAAGGGATGAAACGGCGATAACAGTATTGAAGCGCGCATGGCATGATTCAATACTGTCCCAAAACCCATTCAGGGTGTCCTAGCCAGCCCAACCGGGAGCTCTCAGCATGATCCGCAGGAAGCCACGCCTCCATCCCAGCCGCCGGTCGTTCCTTGCCGGCAGCGCCGTGTTCGCGATGGGGCTCACCTTCGCCAGCCGCGATGTGTTCTCCGAAGAGGAGAAGGCGCTGACCTTCTATAACTGGGACACCTATATCGGCCCGGATACTCTATCGGAGTTCAAGGATGCGACCGGCATCTCGGTCAAGATGGACCTGTTTGCGGATAATGACGAGCTCTTCGCCAAGCTGCGCGGCGGCAATCCCGGCTATGACGTCATTGTGCCCACCAATGATTATGTGGAGCGCATGATCGCGGCGAACATGCTGATGCAGCTCGATCATGACAAGATCCCGAACTTCGCCAATATCGAAAAGCGCTTCCAGGATGCAACCTTCGATCCCGGCCGGAAATATTCGCTGCCCTATATGTGGGGTACGATCGGCATCGGCTATAACAAGAGCGAGGTCGAGGAGGCGCCCGACAGTTGGAAGTGGCTCTATGATTCGGACACCTATGCCGGCCGGATGTCGCTGCTGGGCGACGCGCAGAACGTCATCCAGGCGGCTCTGAAATATCTAGGCTATTCGCTCAACACCAAGGATCCCGCACAGATCAAGCAGGCGGAGGAGCTGATCATCGCTCAGAAGCCCAGGATCAAGGTCTTCGCCGATGATAACGGCCAAGATCTCCTCGCATCCGGCGAAGTCGTGCTCGCGCAGGAATGGAATGGCGATATCCTGCAGGTGATGGCTGAGGATGATGAGCTGAACTATGCCGCACCCAAGGAGGGCGGGCTTCTATGGCAGGACTGCCTGGCCATTCCAGTGGGTGCTCCGCATCCCGAGAATGCGCACAAGTTCCTCAACTTCATCAACGAGCCCAAGGTCAATGCGGAGATCGCAAAGACCATCCAGTTCGCCACACCCAATGCGGCGGCTCTGAAGCTGATGCCGGACAGCTATACGAAGAACCCCGTCATCTTCCCGCCCGAGAAGGCATTGGACAAATATGAGGCCGGGCTCTATCAGGGCGAGGAGGTCACGCGGCTTTACGACGAGGCTTGGACGCGCATCAACGCCGCGTGATTGCGGTGCATGCTCAAAAGGGGGAGCATGTCGCGTGAATGGCCGCGCCACGCCTGAATTTGAGGGCGCTGAGGGCGGCTCGCCATCGGGCAGATGAGATAGGGCTGAAGGGGGCGCGATCGCGTGGAAAGCTGGAGGCGTAATCCGCTCGTTTTTGCGGTGCTCGCACTGCCGGGGACATTCTGGCTCGTCGCCTTCTTCCTGATCCCGTTGGGGATGGTGTGGATCTTAAGCTTCGGCGAGAAGACCTCCATCCTCGATATCGCCATCACCTGGACACTCGCCAATTATCAGCGGGCGCTCGAGCCGATCTATCTCGAGATCATCTGGAAATCGGTCTGGATCAGCGCCATTGCCACGGCGCTGTGCCTGCTGCTCGCCTATCCCATCGCCTTTCTCATCGCATTCATGCCGCCGCGCATGAAGACGCTGCTGCTGCTCGCGATGATCCTGCCATTCTGGATCAACATGTTGATCCGGACCTATGCGCTGATCGCGGTCTTCCGCCGCAACGGCTATGTGAATGCCATTCTCGAATGGCTGTGGGAGCTCGGCAATTCACTGCTGATGCTGGTGGGCCTTGGAGATTATCATCTGCTGGGCGAGCGCTTCGTGCCTCTGCCCATGCTGTACAACAGCTTCGCGCTGATGGTGGGCCTCGTCTATGTCTTCCTGCCGTTCATGGTGTTGCCGCTCTATGCCACGATCGAGCGGCTTGATAAGTCCTATCTCGAGGCTAGCCTCGATCTTGGGGCGAGCCAGGTGCGCACCTTCTTCTCGGTGACGCTGCCGCTCACCATGCCTGGGGTGATTTCCGGCATCATCCTCGTGTTCATTCCCTGCCTCGGCGCCTTCCTCATCCCGGATCTGCTCGGGGGCACGAATGCGCAGATGATCGGCAATGTCATCACGCGGCAGTTCAAGGAAGCCAATGACTGGCCGTTCGGCAGCGCCCTGTCGTTCCTGTTGATGTATGTGACCTTTGCTGCGCTCGCGATCCGCTCGCTTCTGGCCGGGCGTCAGCCCCGCACTGGGTATTAGGGGGCGGCCGGATGGCGCAAGCGACAATGGACAATAGGAACGTCTCCGCGGCGGGTGCCAAGGCGCCGCAATTGGCGCCAGCAAAGAGCCGGGTGGGGCCGCTCGAGTTCCACCGGCGACGCTGGCTGTGGGCCGTTTTCGGGGTGACGCTCGCGCTGCTCTATATGCCCATCCTGTCGCTGATGGTGTTTTCCTTCAACAATTCGCGCCGCAACGTCGTATGGCAGGGGTTCACGACGGACTATTATATCCGCGCGTGGAACAACGCCTCGCTGTTCGAGGCCTTCATCAATTCGCTCACCATCGCGGTGGTGGCGACCATTGTGTCCACCATCATCGGCGCGATGATCGCGCTCATGCTGTGGCGGTTCAGATTTCCCTTCAAGCCGGCCTATGAAGGCTTCATGGCGCTCCCTATCGTCGTGCCGGAGATCTGCATGGGGGTTGCCATGCTCACCTTTTTCGGCGGCATTGGCTGGCCGAGCGGTGGGCCCTGGCCGCTCAACCTCTCCGCCATCATGATCGCGCATATCGCGTTCTGCTTCCCGTTCGTGGCGATCGTGGTGCGGGCAAGGCTTGCGGGTTTCAACCGGGAGCTCGAGGAGGCCTCGCGCGATCTCGGCGGCAATGAATGGCAGACCTTCCGCTACGTGATTGTGCCCTTTCTCAAGCCGGGGCTGGTTGCGGGCGCGCTTCTTGCCTTCACCCTGTCGCTCGATGATTTCGTGATCACCTTCTTCACCTCGGGGCCCAATGCCATCACCTTCCCGGTGAAGATCTACTCCATGGTGCGGTTCTCGGTGACGCCGGAGGTCAATGCCGCATCAACCGTGCTCATCCTCATCACCGTCATTGCCACCATCATCGCGGTGCGGCTGCAGTCGCCCAGCGCGGCAGCCCAATAGCCGGAGCCTCACATCAGTGTCCGATGCCATCATCTCCATTCGTAACCTGACCAAAGCCTTTCCCGGAGTGATCGCCGTCGACAATGTGAGCCTGGACATCAGGCCGAACGAGTTCTTTGCGCTGCTGGGCCCGTCTGGTTGCGGGAAAACCACGCTCCTGCGGATGATCGCAGGGCTCGAAATGCCCACATCGGGCGAGATATTGCTCGATGGCCAGGACGTGGCGCAGGTGCCGCCGAATAAGCGGCCGGTGAACATGGTGTTCCAGTCCTATGCGGTGTTCCCGCATATGACGGTCGCGGAAAATGTCGCCTATGGCCTCAAAGTGACGGGGGTGCCCAAGGCGGAGATCGGGCCGCGGGTCGAGGAGGCGCTCGCCATGGCGCAGCTCGGGGCGCTTGCCCAGCGCAAGCCCGACCAGCTCTCGGGCGGACAACGGCAGCGGGTGGCGCTCGCCCGGGCGCTCATCAAACGCCCGAAGGTTCTGCTGCTGGATGAGCCGTTATCGGCGCTCGATGCCAAGCTGCGCGACCAGATGCGTCTCGAGCTCACCCGGCTGCAGCATTCGGTGGGCATCACCTTCATCATCGTCACCCATGACCAGGATGAAGCGCTGTCCATGGCCAATCGCATCGCCGTGATGGAGGCGGGAAAGGTGGCGCAAGTCGCCACCCCGGCCGAGCTCTATGAGAACCCCGCCTCGCGGTTCGTTGCCGATTTCATCGGGCAGGTCAATCTGTTCGAGGGCAAGGTTGCCGCGCAGGATGCAGCGGGGGTGACGGTTGCCATCGACAAGTTGGGAGAGATCCGCGTGCCCCAGACGGGCGTTACGGCCCGGGAGGTCGCGGTGATGGTGCGACCCGAAAAGCTCGTGCTCTCCCGGAACGAGCCGGTGGGCCGCGCCATCGCGCTCAACGGTACCGTGCGCGACATCGCCTATTTCGGCGATTTCAGTCATGTGTTCGTCACCTTGCCGAGCGGGCTCGAGATCACCGCAGATATCCGCAACGAGGCGCGTCTGGCTGAGGCCAGCCTGAGGGTGGGCGAGGGGGTCTGGATTTCCTGGCGGCCAGAGGACTCGCTCATCCTTCAGTCGTGAATTCAGGCCTGGCCAAGGAGCTTGCTCGCCACCCCTGCTCACCAGCCTGGATAGGACATTCGCCCATAGCCATAACCACCGTAGCCATAGCCATTGCCGTAGGGAAACGGGGCTGCCGCCGGCTGGGCGGAGCGCTGGCACTTTTCGGGCTGGAAGCCCACCACGCGCCAGTCGTTGAAATGACGAGGCCGTGGGACGACCCGTTCAGCCAAGAGGACTTTGCGGCAACGGGATGAGCGATAGGTCGGAGGCGTGTGCTTATAGGTGGTGTGCTCGGTGCCTTCCTCCTCATCGATGCGGGTCTCGGCCTCGCTGCGCGCGGGCTCGACCCAGTCTTCCCTTTCATGCCATACGAAGGCGCTGACAGAGCCGCTAATCCTATAATTCTGCTGTGGGGGACCGAAATCGGCGACTGCTCGGCTCAATGGGCCGCCCACATAAATGTCGAGCTGAGGTCCCATCAAGAAGCAGCCGGCCAGCGGCAGAGCCGCGAGGACCACGAGAAGACGGAGATGCATGATGTTCACCAGGGGCAAGCAATGGACTGAAATGGCTGAGCCCCTGGAGCATGCAGAGGGAAAATGAGTGACAGGATTGCGGCCCCGTTGGCTTGAATGATGGCGGGATGGCGATTGCCAGAGATGCAGGAGGCAAACCAGGTGAGTGACGATAAGGCGATGGCGGTACCAGGGGATGAGGCCTTCCGGCGGATGAGCCTCTATGGCACCAATCTCGAGCCGTCCTATTCCGGCGCGCGCTCATTCATGCGGCGGAAATATACGCGCGATCTTGCAGGCGTTGATATCGCGGTGAGCGGGGTGCCGTTCGATCAGTCGGTCACCAATCGCCCCGGAACGCGCTTCGCGCCGGAAGCGATCCGCCGCGCCTCGGTGCAGCATGCCTGGGGCCCGGTCTGGCCCTGGATGTTCGATCCGTTCGACACCCTCGCCGTGGTCGATTATGGCGATTGCTGGTTCGATTGGGGTGTGCAGGCACAGATCCCGGAGGCGATCGAGACCCATGCCCGCACCATCCTGGCGGGCGGGGCGGAGATGCTGACCCTTGGCGGGGATCATTTCATCAGCTATCCGCTGCTCAAGGCGCATGCGGCCAAGCACGGGCCCTTGGCGCTCATCCAGTTCGATGCTCACCGCGATGTCGAGCCGGATCTGGGCGGACGCATCGATCATGGCACCATGTTCGGCTATGCGATCCGCGATGAGCTCATCGATCCGGCCCGCTCGGTGCAGCTTGGCATCCGCACCACCTATCATGGGGAGAAAAACCATGGGATCAGGGTGATGTATGCGGATGAGATCCACCAATCCTCGCCACAGGAAATCGCCGAGGTGATCACCAATGTGGTCGGGGACGCGCCCGCCTATCTCTCCTTCGACATCGATTTTCTCGATCCGGCCTTCGCGCCGGGAACGGGCACGCCGGTGCCAGGGGGCTTGTCGAGCTATCAGGCGCTGGCGATCCTGCGTAAACTCACCTCGATCAAATTCATCGGCGCCGATCTCGTCGAGGTATCGCCACCCTTCGACAGCTCGGAGATCACGGCCAATGCCGCAGCCTTGATCGCGCTCGAATATCTCTGCCTCAGGGCCTATCAGAAGGGCGCGCGGGGAATACCGGTTAGCGACTAGGTTCGGTCAAACAGGCTCTAACTGATCGCATCCCGCAGCCGGTACCACATCATCGCCAAAACCAGGAGGGGCGTGCGGGCCACACCGCCCGGGAAGGGAGTGTGGCGAATGCGCGCCAGGAGGTCGAAGCGGTTCGCCTGGCCGGCGATCGCCTCCGCGAGCAGTCGGCCGCAGACGGTGCCGACGACCACACCCTGTCCGGAAAAACCTTGCGCGTAGTAGATGGTGTCCTGCACCCTCCCGATATCGGGGATGCGGTTCATGGTGATATCGATGAAGCCGCCCCAGCCATAGTCGATCTTCACATCGGCAAGCTGGGGGAAAATCCGGCGCAACCGCGGCCGCATCCAGGGCTCGACATTATTCGGAATGAAGCCGGAATAGGCGCAACGGCCGCCAAAGAGCAGCCGGCGATCAGCGGTCATGCGGAAATAGTCGAGCACGAAATTGGTGTCGGCAACCGCCTCATCGTCGCGAATGAGGTTGGAAGCGACGTCATCGGGAAGCGGCTCGGTGGCAATGACAAAGCTGCCCACCGGCATGATCTTGCGGCGGATGGCGGGAATGAGCCCACCCAAATAGGCGCTGCCGGCAGCGACAACGAATTTGGCGGAGACGCTGCCTTGGGCCGTCATCACCTTCGGCCGCGCCCCGTCCTCGACCGCCAAGGCTCTCGAGTCCTCGAAAATGGCAACGCCGGACTCCTCGCAGGCATCCGCCATGCCGAGGCAGTAATTCAGCGGGTGGAAATGGCCAGCGCGCGCTTCGCGAAGAGCGCCGTGATAGGCACTGGTCTGAAGGCGCGCCATCAGGGCATCGCGATCGATGAGTTCGGTGCCGCCATAGCCGTAGGCGTCGAACTCCTCCTGCATTTCCTTGAGGTCGTCCATTGCCGAGGGCTTGGGCGCCACATGCAGATAGCCCCATTGCAGATCGCAGGCGATGCCATGCTCGGCGATGTTGGAGGCAATCATCACCTTGCCTTCTTCGGCGATGCGGAAGCAGCGCTGAGCATCCTCACGGCCAAGCTGTGCTGCGATCCTCGCCATGCCGCTCGAGAAACCCGTGCAGATCTGCCCGCCGTTGCGCCCCGAGGCGCCCCAGCCGATGCTTGCCGCCTCCAGCAAAATCACCCGGAAGCCTCGATTTGCGAGCTCGTAGGCGGCGGACAGGCCGGTAAAGCCGCCGCCGATGACACAGACATCCGCCTGGTGCTCACCCTGCAGACGAGCACGCGCCTTATGAGCGTTCGCGGTCGCGTGATAATAGGTGAGCGGCCGTACCGCCTCGGCCGCAGGGTCCGCTCGGTCAAGAGGTTTCGGGCGGGTCACACGTTTCTCAGATACCACTGATAATCGAGCGGCTGAATTTGGTAGTGGAAGTTCTCGCATTCGAAGCGACGAGCGGTTGCAAAGGCGTCCGTATAGCGGTCGCCGAGATAGGAGCGGATGATGCTGCCCTGATGAAACACATCAAGCGCACGCGACCAGCGCACGGGCATCTCCAGGGCATGTTGCGCATAGGCATCGCCGACCACCGGCGCGGGCGGCTCGATCTCATTGACGATGCCATAATGGATGCCGGCAAGCACGGCGGCAGTTACCAGATAGGGATTGGCGTCGGCTCCTGCAACCCGGTGCTCGATCCGCGCGGATTTCTCGTCCTGACCGGGGAGGCGCAGCGATACGGTCCGGTTATCGCCGCCCCAATTGGCGCGGGTGGGCGCATAGGTGCCGGGGCGCAGGCGCCGATAGGAATTGGCATTGGGGGCAAACAGGGCCATGGATTCCGGCATGGCGGCAATGAGGCCGCCGATCGCATGCCGCATGGTGTCGCTCACTGGCCGGCCAATACGCGTATCGATGGGGCCACCGAACACGTTGCGCCCGTTTTCATCGAGCATGCTCACATGAACATGGAGGCCGGAGCCCGCCTGCTCGGCAAAGGGCTTGGCCATGAAGGTTGCGACAAGCCCGTGGTGGCGCGCCATCTGCTTGATGCAGCGCTCTAGCAAAATGGCTTGGTCGCAGGCCTTAAGCGCGTCCTCGCAATGATGCAGGTTGATCTCGAACTGCCCGGCTGCGTATTCCGACACGAAGGTCTCGGCTGGCAAGGACTGCAGCTGACAGGCGGCGTGAATGTCGGACAGCAATTCCTCGAACTCATAGAGATCATCGACGCCATAGACATTGGTCTGGTGGGCGCGAAAGGCGGAGCTCGGCGATGCGGCAGGCCTGATCTCGTCGCGAGCGGCAGCCTCGCCATCGAGCAGGTAGAACTCATATTCGATCGCGATCGTCGGCTTCAGGCGCAGCTCGGCCAGGCGCTCGATGACGGCGCTCAGCACATGGCGCGGGTCGGCGAAGAAAGGCGTGCCGTTGCCTTGATACATGGAGGCGAGGACTTGGCCGGTCGGGCGCTTGCTCCAGGGTACGGGAGCCAAGGTCTCGGGCACGGCGAAGCAGAAATAATCGGGATCGCCATCGCGGGTGCCGTAGTCATAGGTGGTGACGTTCTGGCCCGTCGAATCGAGAAGGTAAATTGAGCCGGGCAGGCGAACACCTTCATGGTTATAAAGCTTGCCCAGATAGTCGCGAGCCAGTTGCTTTCCTCGTAAAATGCCGTTCATGTCCGGGACGAGCATGTCCACGGCAACAATATCCGGATGCGCAACCAGAAAGCTCTCCGCTTCGGTTACGCCGGCGCTTTGCTTTAGCATGATAGCCTTGCATTGTTTCCCCAAGGCGGTCCGGGAAGACCCGATAAACCACCTGAGTTCATTCTTTAGATGTCGGTTCCTTTCGTCAAGCAACCGGCTTATCCTTCATTCATGGCCCGAACGCCATCCAATGGGCGCTGGGCTGCCTTCCGACGTCCTCCAACGAGCGGTTCTCATGGCATCCGAGAATTTCGAAGAGTGGCTACGTTCGCGCAAAATCGATGAGGTCGAATGCTTGCTGGCTGACATGTCCGGTACGGCGCGCGGCAAGATTCTGCCAGCCACCAAGTTTATAAAGGGTTCACCCAGCCGCGGCCTGCGGGTGCCCGAAGAGGTCTTCAGCCTTACGGTTACCGGACGCTATGTCTGGGAAACCGATGCGTTCGACGACGCGGCAATCGATATGTATCTCAAGCCAGACATGGCGACCCTGCGCGTGGTGCCCTGGTATAGCGAGCCCACGGCCGAGGTGATCTGCGACTGCTTCTATCTCGATGACCGGCCGGTGGAGATGGCGCCGCGCTTCGTGCTGAAGCGGGTGATCGAACTCTACAAGGAGCGCGGCTGGAAGCCGGTGGTCGCGCCGGAGCTCGAATTCTATCTGGTCAAGCGCAATCTCGATCCGGACTATCCACTGGAGCCGCCGGTCGGGCGTTCCGGGCGGCAGGAGGCATTCGGCCAGGCCTACGGCATCGATGCCGCCAATGATTTCGATCCGGTTGTCGAAGACATCTATGACTGGTGCGAGGCACAGAATATCGATCTCGATACGCTCAGCCATGAAAGCGGTCCGGCACAGCTCGAGATGAACTTCAACCACGGGGATCCGCTGCTCCTGGCGGATCAGGTATTCCTGTTCAAGCGCACGGTGCGGCAGGCTGCGCTCAAGCACGAGATGTATGCGACCTTCATGGCCAAGCCGCATGAAAAGGAGCCGGGCTCGTCCATGCATCTCCATCAATCGGTGGTGGACGCGAAAACGGGCAAGAACCTGTTCTCGACCGAATCGGGCGAGCCTTCGGACCTCTTGCTCCACCATATCGGTGGTCTACAGCGCTATCTCGGCGCGGCCATGCCGTTTTGTGCGCCGAACGTCAATTCCTATCGCAGGCTGGTGCCGGATTCGGACGCACCGACCAATGTGCATTGGGGCCTCGACAACCGGACCGTGAGCTTCCGGGTGCCCACATCGGACGTGAACAATATGCGCGTCGAGAACCGGGTGCCGGGAGCGGACGCCAATCCTTATCTCGCCATCGCCGCATCGCTTGCCTGCGGCTATCTCGGCATGGTGGAGGAACTCGAGCCGACGCCGCCGGTCGAAGGCAGCGCGTATCGCTATGCGCATACGCTGCCGCTGCATCTGGAAGAGGCACTCTCCAAGCTCAACTACACCAAGCCGTTGAAGCAGGTGTTCGGTGAGCGCTTCGTCGAGGCCTTCCAGGACGTCAAGGAATATGAAATGCAGCAGTACCGCACGGTCATCTCCTCATGGGAGCGCGAGTTTCTGCTGCTCAATGTCTGATGGGCGGTGCGCCATCCGCCTCTCCCGCGCTTGGCCCTCGATGGCAGTTTGCATTTCCAACGAGGAACTTATGAACCAGTCCGGCCGTTGAGAGCCTGCATCTCGGCCGGAGCCTAAAACATGCGGCATTGGGATTTGAGAACGCGGCGCCCACCAGTCCTGGGCCGCGAATGACGGAGAGCAAGTCATCCGCGCAGCTCGATCAGTGCGCAAAATCGAAGGATAATGGCAGCATTGGCCGCGCCCTGGGCCTGGGGCTGATCACCGGGGCTGCCGATGATGATCCCTCCGCGATCGGCACCTATGCCAGCGCCGGCGCGCGGTTTGGACCCGATATCCTGTGGACCGCCCCGGTCACACTGCCGATGATGTTCGCGGTGGTCTATCTCTCCTCGAAGCTCGGCCAGGTCTCTGGCCGCGGCCTTTTCCACGTGATCAAGGATCATTACCCCCGCTGGCTGCTCTGGTCGGTTCTCGTGGGCGTCCTCATTGGAAATACGATCGAGGCGGCTGCGGATCTCGGCGGCATGGCAGCGGCGATCAATTTGTTCGTTGCCGTTGACGTGCCGATCATCGTGGTGTGCATCGCGCTGGTGATCTTTGCCCTGCAGATCTACGGCTCATACCTGCTGATCAGGACTATATTCCGATGGCTGGCGCTTGCGCTGCTGGCCTATGCGGGCTCGGCGGTTCTTGCCAATCCGGATGGGGCTGCGGTGCTCAGGGGCACGCTGGTCCCGACCATCCATTTCAACAAGGAGTTTCTGTCGATCCTTGTTGCCATCATCGGAACAACGCTCTCGGCCTATCTCTATACCTGGCAGTCGAATGAGGAGGTCGAGGAAGAGATTGCCAAGGGGCGGACCACTGTGCAGGAGCGCAAGGGGGCGACACGGCAGGAGCTGCGCCGCAGCCGCCGCGACATCATCATCGGGATGATGTTCTCGAATCTGGTCATGTATTTCATCATCCTGTCCACGGGATCGACCCTCTATACCCATGGGCAGAGCGATATCGAAACAGCGGCGCAGGCGGCCGAGGCGCTGCGCCCCATCGCGGGCGATGCAGCCGGCATCCTCTTTGCCGCCGGGGTGATCGGGGTGGGGTTTTTGGCGGTGCCGGTGATGACCACAGGTGCCGCCTACGACCTTGCCCAGGCCCTTGGCTGGCGTCACAGCCTGCATGCGAAATTCGCAGAGGCGCGCAAATTCTATCTCGCGGTCGGCGCCTTTACGCTCATCGCGGTGGCGTTGAACTTTCTCGGCTTCAATCCGATGAAGGCGCTGGTGTGGTCCGGCATCGTCCAGGGCTTCTCGACGCCACCGCTGCTGCTGCTGATCATGCTCATGACCAATAACCGCAAGATCATGGGGCATCAGGTCAATGGTCCTGGACTTAACGCGCTTGGCTGGATCACAACGGCCGCAATTTTCCTCGCGAGCCTGGGGCTCGTCGCGACTTGGTTCATCTGATTACCGTCCGCCCCGGAGTGCGGACAAGGTCGTGTAGGCGGAAATGGATTCGAGGCTCGATCTCACATGCACCACCACGGGGGCGGAGGTCTCCAGCGCCTGCCTGACCTTGGCAATCACGTCATCGCCCTTATCGATGGTGATCGCCTCGGCGCCAAATGAGCGGCCCCAGGCGGCAAAGTCGGGGCTGGCCAGCGTCGTGCCGGAGACGCGCGCTGGAAATTCGCGCTCCTGATGGGTGCGAATGGTGCCATAGCTGCCATTATCGGAGATGAACAGCTTGGGCCGGGCACCGATGGCGATCGCGGTCGCCAGCTCTTGCCCGGTCATGAGGGTGCCCCCATCGCCTACCAGCACGATCACCTGCCGATCGGGCGCAATCATGCTGGCGGCCACACCTGCCGGCACGCCGAAGCCCATGGCGCCACCGATCGCGCCGAGCAGCGTGTTTTTCGGCGTGAGCTTCCAATGCCGATGCAGCCAGCTCGAGAAATTACCGCTGTCGGTGATGAGGATCGCATCTTCCGCCGCCTGCTGGCTGAGGGCGTGAACCACGATGCCGAAGTCGACGCCATCATCCACATTCCGCGGCGTAAAGGCGGAATAAGTGCTCATGAAGCTCGCGATGTCATGGAGCCAGCGCTCCCGGTCGGAGGCGACCGAGGCCGGGGAGGCCGCGAGGCTTTGCAGGAACAGCACGGGATCAGCGGCAATGCCCAGTTCGGTCCGGAAGACGCGGCCGATCACATTGGGATCGGCATAGACATGGATCAGCGGCTGGCGCGGTTCGGGGGCGCTAGGAAGCTGATAATTCAGTGTGGCGACATCGCCGAGCCGGGTGCCGACGGCAATCAGGAGATCCGCCCTGGAGAGCTGCTCTCTGAGGGCGGCCGGCGCGCCAAAGCCGAGATGGCCGGCATAGAGAGGCGAGGTGTTGTCGAATGCCTCCTGGTTTTTCCAAGTGACCGCGACCGGCACCTGATGGCGCGCCGCAACCTCGGCCAGGGCCGCCATTCCTTCAGCGGTCTTGATCGCGGCGCCGGCAATGATCAGGGGCCGCTGGGCTGCCGCCAGGCGCTTGGCAACGGCACCGACCTGGTCCAAGGCGGGCGCGCTGCGCGGCAAGGGAAAGGGAGAGGGCAGCGATGTGCGCACCTGCTCGGCGAGCACGTCCTCGGGAAGGGCGATCACCACCGGGCCGGGGGTGCCATTCGCGGCAAGGTGAAAGGCACGCACCATCACCTCGGGCAGCCGCTCCGGATCGGAGATTTCCCATACTCCCTTGGCGATAGAGCCAAAGAACTCGGTATAGTCCACCTCCTGGAAGGCGCCGCGCGTGCGCTCCTCGCGCGAGACCTGGCCGATGAGGCAAACGACGGGCACGGCATCCTGCTCGGCGACATGCAGCGCAATCGAGCCATTGGTTGCGCCCGGGCCGCGGCTCACCATGAACACTGCCGGCTTGCCCGTCAGCTTCGCCTCGGCCACGGCCATGAAGCCTGCGCCCGATTCATGCCGGCAGGCAACGGTTGCAATCTCCGGGGCATCGACCAGCGCGTCCAGCAGCGTCAAATAGCTCTCGCCTGGAACGCAGAACAGCCGCTGGACGCCTTGCTGCTTTAAGGCCTCGACAATGAGATCCGCTGCACGCATCGAGAATTTCTCTTGGATGAGCCCGCGGTTAGCGGGCAGCGATGAAGGATAAGACGGTGGCGCGAAACTGGTTCGCATGGGTCACTGGGTAAAAATGCCCGGCTTCCGGAATGATGTCGAGGATTGCTGAAGGAATACGCTCAGATAATTCTTTGGACAGGTGAACGGGGGTGACCATGTCCCAGGCCGCTGCCGAGATGAGTGTGGGCGTGGTGACGCGATGAAGATCGCGGCGGCGGTCGAAGCGGCGAATGGCCGCGATACGGCGCAAGGTGCAGTCGACATCAGCGACCAGCATCCGCACGGTCGCATCGTCGGGCATGGCCGCCTCCTGCGGATGCTGCATGAGCCAGGCGGGTGTTCGCATGATCAGCGCGGCCTGGCGGAGATATTCGGCGGGGCCAAAGGTTGCGAGAACCTTGCTGCGCATCTCGAACAGAAGGTCGAAATAGGGGTCAGGACCCGCCCAGCTTGCGGCAATCACCAGACGATCCAGCCTCGATGAATGGTCAATCGCAAGGACCTGCCCGATCGCTCCGCCGGTTGAACGGCCGACCACGTGGGCGCGTTCCAGACCGAGCCCATCCATCAGAGTGACCACGTCTTCCGCCATCTGCTCGACGCTGTAGTCGAAAGGCGGTTTCGCGCTTTGCCCGCAGCCGCGATGATCATGGGTGACGACGGTGAAGCGCTTTGAGAGCGCATCGATATGCATCGACCAGAACGAGGCGAGGCCGGTGAGGCCAGAAATGAGCAAGAGCGGCGGGCCAGACCCATGGATCTCGTAATAGAGCTTATCGCCATCGGGCAGGGTAAGCAGGGCCATGAAACCTCCATCCGGTGATTGGGCTTGGCATCGATCCGGCGTGAGGGATGCTCACCCAGCGCCGGACCCGCTGGCGGATCAGACCTCAGGCAGCGAGGGCCTGGAGCGGCTCTACATAGTCATAGTGCAAAGCCTCGGCGACAGCCTGGCAGGTGATGCTGCCGCGATAGACATTGAGACCGTTGCGAAGATGAGGATCCTCCTCCATGGCGCGGCGCGCGCCTTTATCTGCCAGCGCCACGACGAAGGGCAGGGTGGCGTTGGTGAGCGCGAAGGTGGAGGTGCGCGCCACACCGCCGGGCATATTGGCCACGCAATAATGGACGACGCCATCCACTTCGAAGGTCGGGTCCGCATGGGTGGTGGGATGGGAGGTCTCAGCGCAGCCACCCTGATCGATCGCGACGTCCACGATGACCGAGCCCGGCTTCATCTGCGAGACGAGATCGCGGGTGATGAGCTTCGGGGCGGCTGCTCCGGGCACGAGAACCGCGCCCACAACCAGATCAGCCTGGGTGACTTCATCCTCGATGCTGCCACGGCTCGAGTAGAGCGTCTTAACCCGTGCGCCGAACCGGTTGTCGATCGCCTGCATGGTTTCGGCATTCTTCTCGAGAATGGCCACATCGGCGCCGGCGCCCGCCGCCATCACGGCGGCATGCTGTCCGACCATGCCACCGCCGATGATCACCACTTTGGCGGGAGCGACACCGGGCACGCCGCCAAGCAGCAGCCCCATGCCTCCCTGGCGCTTTTCGAGACAGTGGGCGCCAGCCTGTATGGACATGCGCCCGGCCACCTGCGACATGGGTGCGAGCAAAGGCAGACCACCGCGCGCGCCGGTCACGGTCTCATAGGCGATGCAGATAGCGCCGCTCGCGAGGAGATCGCGGGTCTGGTCGGGGTCGGGGGCGAGATGAAGATAAGTGAAGAGCACCTGGCCGTCGCGCAGCATGCGCCGCTCCACCGCCTGCGGCTCCTTCACCTTCACGATCATCTCGGCACGACGGAAGATCTCATCAGGAGTGTCGACGATCTCAGCGCCGGCATTCCGATAGGCTTCGTCGGTGAGGCCAACCCCTTCGCCTGCACGCGACTCCACCAGCACTTCATGGCCGTGATGACGGAGCTCCCGTATGCCCGTCGGTGTCAAGCCGACGCGGAATTCCTGCGGCTTGATCTCTTTCGGCACTCCAATCAACATGTTCGTCGTCTCCAGCAAACGCGATTGCACGCCGCTTTGTTCTACGCTCAAATCGCGGCGCGAGCCAGCAAGGCAAGTCCATAGGGCGCCGAACCCGACGGAGCCGAGGCGACAACAACCGCAAAGCGAGAGCCCCCGATGTCGACATTTCTTGATCTTCTCGAGACCCGGCCTTGGCTGCTGGCCGATGGGGCAACCGGCACCAATTTCTTCAAAATGGGCCTGCAGTCGGGGGATGCGCCCGAGTTCTGGTGCATCGATCATCCGGATCGGGTGAGGCTCCTGCACCGCCAGTTCTTCGAGGCAGGCGCCGACATCGTGCTCACCAACAGTTTCGGGGGCAATCGCTACCGGCTCAAGCTGCATGATGCGCAGGATCGGGTTGCGGAGCTCAACAGGCGGGCGGCGGAGCTCGCGCGAGAAGAAGCGGAGGCGGCGGAGGCTGCCACGGGATGGACGAGGGTTGTTGCGGGATCCATCGGACCAACGGGAGAGATTTACGCTCCCGTAGGCACGCTCTCGATCGAGCAGGCCGCAGATGCCTTCGCCGAGCAGGCCCGGGCGCTGGCCGCGGGTGGCGCCGATGTCCTGTGGATCGAAACCATCTCCTCGGAGGAGGAGCTGCGCGCAGCGGTGATCGGCGCCTCCATGGCGGGCCTGCCGATCGTCACCACCATGAGCTTTGACACTAATGGCTGCACGATGATGGGGATTACACCGCAAGGCTTCGCGGAGATGACCACGGCCTTGCCGGTCAAGCCTGTAGCGATCGGCGCCAATTGCGGCACGGGCGCAGCCGAGCTCGTTGCCACTGTGCTCGGCATCACGGCGGCGAAGCCCGATGCGGTGGTCGTGGCCAAAGGCAATTGCGGCATACCGCAATTCGTCGATGGTCACATCCACTATAGCGGGACGCCCGAAATCATGGCCGACTATGCGCGCCTCGTACGGGATGCCGGTGCACGCATCATTGGCGGCTGCTGCGGAACAGAGCCCGATCATCTCAGGGCCATGCGGGCAGCGCTCGAGAGGCATGAGAAGGGGGACCGACCTGCGATCGACGAGGTTGCCGCCCGATTAGGCGAGGTGTCGGCGCTTGCACGCGGAGAGGGGCCAGCGCGTACCGGACGGAGCGGTGCGCGAAGGCGGTCTCGGTGAATTATGCGCCTGACGTGACAAGCAGCATCAAGTCATATGCATATGCTCGGCCCAGTTCGGGTCCTGTGAGATCTGCTGATCGATGAGGCGGATCTCCACCATGTCATGGTCAGACGCGATCTCGAAAGCCGGACGGTAGCCAAAACCATCCTCGTTCAACGACTTGGGCTCATGTTCGAGGATGAGCGTCTGGCCATGGGCCGAAATCACGTATTTCTCGCCGGTGTCATCCACTTTGACATCCCCCGACGAGACATGCTCGATCTTCACATGTCCGGTCACGGTTGACGTGACCTGCTTGTAGTCCGTGGAACGAAGGTCACGAGTGAGGCGACCATTGGTGTCGAAAACCGCGGCGGTCGTCGGCTGCTCCTGCCGTGCGTCGACTGAGAAAGTGACAGGGGTACCAAATCTCCAACTCATTAAGGCTTTCCTCAAACCAGAACCATAGATGCAATCTGCAGGTCAGTTGGGGAGCATCCCTGCTCAATTCAAGGTTGTGATCACCTGCTTCAGTGCGGGCAAGCATCCCTCGCGCCAGTTCCTCATCGGCCTCACCGGAGGCAATGTCGATTTCAGTCGGGTTCAGGTCGCAAGCCGCGGTGCACGGAGAGGAGGAGTGCCGCATCGGTTAGGTGAGACGCGGTTTGCGAAACATCATGACGGTGTGGAGGCGGGATGAGCGACGGCGACGAACTCGACCTGAATTCGTTGGACGATGACGAGCTCGTCCAGCAGATGCATGACGATCTCTATGACGGCCTCAAGGAGGAGGTGGTCGAGGGCGTCAATATTCTGCTCAAGCGCGGCTGGGCGCCTTACAAGGTGCTGACGGAAGCTCTGGTCGAGGGCATGCGGATCGTCGGCATCGATTTCCGCGATGGCATCCTGTTCGTGCCAGAGGTGCTGCTCGCGGCCAATGCGATGAAGGCCGGCATGGCGATCCTGCGGCCGCTGCTTGCGGAAACCGGAGCACCGAAGGTCGGCAAGATGGTGATCGGCACCGTCAAGGGCGATATCCACGACATTGGCAAAAATCTCGTGGGTATGATGATGGAGGGCGCGGGCTTCGAGGTGATCGATCTCGGCATCAACAACCCGGTCGAGAAGTATCTGGAGGCCATCGAGGAGCACAAGCCCGACATTCTCGGCATGTCAGCGCTGCTGACCACCACCATGCCCTATATGAAGGTGGTCATCGATGCCATGAAGGAGAAGGGCATTCGCGACGACTATATCGTCCTGGTCGGAGGCGCCCCTCTCAATGAGGAATTCGCGACCGCGATCGGTGCGGATGCCTATTGCCGCGATGCTGCGGTGGCCGTCGAGACCGCCCGGGAGATGATCCGCCGCCGGCACAATCTGCGCTCAGCCGTCTAAGCGGATCAGGCATCAAGGAAGCTGTCGAAGTCCTTCTCGTTGTCGTAGCGGTAGCTGCGGGTTCTCGCGTGGTTGCGATAGAAGTGGATCACGACATCGCGCCCGCATTGCTCGGACAAAAACGTGTAGTTCTGGGCATCCAGAGGATGAGGAATATAGGCTGAGCGCCGGCCGGACTGGATGAGAAAACAATCCTCGAGATTGAAAATCAACACCGTCGCGAGCTGGACGTCGTGAACGGTAACCCGTTTGAACTCCGTGATTTCCAAGTGCCGAGCAGACATGCCGGCGCGCCGGGAAAACGCAAAGCCGCGCGGCGGGGGAGGGCTCAGCATATCGACGGTAATCGGCAAGAAGCTATCTTCGTCTGAAAGTTCATAGATCTCATCAAATGCTTCCGTCCGGCGTTGCTTACGCCAACCGAACATATTCAAAAACCACCATCCCATTGCAAAGCTCCGTCGGACGCTGACGGATAAACCATAGGAATTCGCTCATAACGTGTGGTGAACGACTTCACTCGTCTTTTCGGTTTTGACCGGCATGCTTAATCGTCGGTTTTGACATTACGCTGGTCGGCCCCCGCCGGTTCCACGACTATCGCGATCACTTATATGTTTCCCATGGATATTGCGCCGAACGAGGATTACGACTTCAAGCGCGGGCAGGGGCGTGTGCTGCTGATCGCCTGCGGGGCGCTTGCGCGCGAGATCATCGCGCTCATCGAAGCCAATCGCTGGTCAATGTTCGATGTGACCTGCCTGCCCGCAAAGCTCCACAACTATCCGCAACAGATCCCTAAGGCCGTGCGGAGGAAGATCCACGCGAACCGGGACCGCTATGCCAAGATCTTCGTGCTCTATGGCGATTGCGGCACGGGCGGGCGGCTGGATGCTGTCCTCGAAGAGGAGGGGGCTCAGCGCATTGCCGGGCCTCACTGCTATTCATTCTTCTCGGGCAATGTGGCGTTCGAGGCGCGAGCGGATGAGGACGTAACCAGCTTTTTCCTCACCGACTATCTCGCCCGGCATTTCGACAAGCTGATCTGGGAGGGACTTGGCATCGATCGCCATCCCGAATTGCTGCCGATCTATTTCGGCAATTACGAAAAGCTCGTCTATCTCGCCCAGACCGATGATCGCGCACTGGCGGACAAGGCCGAAGCGGCGGCAAAAATGCTCGGTCTTGCCTATGAGCGGCGCTTCACCGGGTTTGGGGATCTTGGGCTTTTCCTGTCGCAGACGCAGGCTGAGGCGCGCTAGGCTCGGGTTTGGCCGGTGTTTTGGCGTCCGTGGCATTTGCGGGTGCTGCCTTTGCGTCGGATGCCTTGCCGATCGGCATGCAGTCGGTCGGCCTCCGGCTTTTTGGCAGTGTCTCAGCTTTCAGCTTGTCGCGATTACCCGCCAGGGCATCCGCCACAAAGCGCGAGATCTCGCGCATGTCAGCATCTGATGCGCCGCGCTTGTCCGCTGAGCTCTTATCCGCCGAGTGCTCGGGCTGTTGAGCAGATTTGGGCTCCTTGGCTGCCGGGAATTCGAGCGCCGCGGCAGGCAGCCCATGTGCGGTGAGAAAGACCATTAGAGAACCTCGAGCAAAGTTGCTTCAGGCCGTGATCCCCGGAAAACCCGGGACAATACGGTGCGCCGCGGGCTTTAAGGTTGGATTAAGCCGGCATCGCGTGGGATCGCCGAGACGGGGCAAGCCCCTAGCTATGTGCTTTGAGGAAGTGCCGCATGTGGAAATGCGCCTGGTCCGGCTGATAGGCATAGGTGCGCCCGACGGGGCAGGCATGGCGGGCGAGGCAGCCTCCAGAGCAACTCCTGCCGGCGGACGTGTGGAGGTGCTCGACACAGGCTTCCAGGCGGTAGCCGGAGACGGTAAACGCATTCACAGGGCAAGTCTTGAGGCAGGGTTGCCCTGGGCAGCCTTCGCAAGGATGCTCGTGCGGCGATATCGCCGGCAGATCGAGGACATCCGAGAACAAGAGCGCAGCGCGATAGGCATGCCACAGGCCGTAAACAGGATGGATGGTGAGGCCCAAAGGCGAGACAAAACCTATTCCCGATGCCTTGGCCCAACGCTGAAAAGGCTGATAAGGTTGATCGAAGGGGAACACCGCCCTCGTATCCTGGCCTATTTCGGCGATGAGCTGTCCCACTGCCGCGCGGGTCCATTGATCGAGGGGATGATCGCCGTTTGGGCACTCAGCCGAGAAGCGTGTCCACATTCCGGGGCCGGCATTGCCGATGAGGATCAGGCCTTGGGTGGGCCGGCCTGGCGCAATGTCGGGCACGGCATCCTCGCGGCGCGGCGCGAACCAGCCGAGGGCGGTAAAGCCTGCCGTCTCGATCAGCTCAAATAGCGCAGAAACCACTTCAGCCTCGGCTGTTCAGGCGCTGGTCTCGCGCCCCTTCTGCATCATCTCGCGGCGGGTAATGTAGAGCGTGCTGAGAATGATGACCAGCGCACCCAGGAGAACCGTCCAGGTGGGCACCTCGCCCCAGACGAGAAAGCCGAACAGCACGGCCCAGAACAGGCCCGTATATTCCATGGGCGCGATCATCGAGACCTCGCCATAGCGGCAGGCCTGATTGAGGAACAGCTGGCCGAAGCTGCCGAACACGGCCAGCAGAACGAACAGCATCCAGTCATGGGCGCTGGGCAGTTCCCAATACCAAGGCATCATCGCGCCGCTGATCACCAGAACACCCATGCTGTAATAGAACAGGATGGTGGCGCTGGTCTCGGAATTGCTGAGCTGGCGTGCCGAGATCTGGGTCAGGGCATAGAAGAAGGCCGAGGCAAGGGCTGCAAGCCCGCCAAGACCGAGCCCGTCGCCGCCGGGCTTCAAGATGATCACCACGCCAATCATGCCGACGATGAGCGCGCTCCAGCGATAGGGGCCGACCCGCTCGCCCAACAAAAGGATCGAGAGCAGGGTCATGAAGAGCGGCGCGGCGAAGGCGATGGCAACCGCATCCGCAAGCGGCAGGGCGCGCAACGCGTAATAGAACAAGAGCATGGTGATCAGGTTGAAGATCGCGCGCGTGATGTGCCCGCCAAGCCGCTTGGTGCGGAACTGGCCGAGGCCGCCGCTGCCGCGCGCCACGGCCAGCGCCAACGCGAGGCCGCCGATATAGCGCAGGAAAATGATCTGCGGGATCGAGTAGTGCTCGGCCAACCATTTCACCAGGGTATCGAGCACGCAAAGGCAGAAGATAGCAGCACAGGCGAAAAGCAGTGCCTTGCGCGGTGACCGTTGCAAGGCGCCATGGGCGAGATGTCCCTGAAAGCCTGCCGCACCGGATTTTTGTTCTAGTTGACGTTCGGTCACGACACGCATGCCAGATGCTAAAACCGCTCAGGCTCTATCCTGTCTGAACGCATTGACCAAGGTGGAAAAGCAGCCCCGGTCGTGGGGCATGGCTGGGTTGTAAGACGTGCAATGCTTGCTTGGCGGAGCTCGCAAAACTTCACCCATGGTGAGCTCAGTTTGCTATCCAGACCGACGGAGACTGGTGCAAAGCCCTGGATCGGACCGAAGCCTAGTGGTTGGACGTGGTGAGTTTGGAGGTTAAGACGTGGCCAGACGAAATCTTCCACCCTTGCGCGCACTGCAGGCCTTCGAGGCAGCAGCAAGGCTCGGCAGTTTCAGACTGGCTTCGGAGGAGCTGGCTGTGACCCGGTCGGCGGTGAGCCACCAGATCCGCCAACTCGAGGAGACTCTGGGCGTGACCTTGTTCCGGCGCGACAAGCAGCGGCCGGATCTGACCGAGGCGGGGCATGACTACTATCCGGTCTTGCGCGATGCCTTCGATCAGATCGAAGCGAAGACCCGAGCGATCAAGCCGCCGCCGGAGAATGTCGAGCTAGTGGTTCAGGTCTATGTCACCGTGGCCCTCAAGTGGCTCATTCCGCGGCTCCACGATTTCGAGCGACGCTGTCCCGAGATCAAGATGCGGCTCTCGACCACGTCCATCGGCTGGGATTTCGAGCGGGGCGAGGTTGATGCGGCCTTCCTGCTGGTGCGCCGCAAGACGCCGGGGCTGCATTATCAACGGCTGTTCCCAGGCCTGCTCTCGCCGGTCTGCAGCCCGGACCTGCTCAGCGGCGATGCTCCATTGCGCAGTCCGGCCGATGTCGCGCGCCATAGGCTGATCCGGGTGCTCGGGGCGGACGAGGACTGGCGGGTCTGGCTCGATGCCCATGGGATCGATAGTCGGATCATCGAGGATGGCCCGATCTATGACAGCTATCTCTTGGCGCAGGAGGCAGCGATCGATGGCAGGGGCATCGCCATGAGCCTGAGCCCGTTTGCGGAGGATGAGCTCCGGCTGGGGCGGCTGGTTCGTCCCTTCACGCCAGGGGTGCGGCATGTGCGCGACTGGTATTTCGTCTGCGAGGGGGCAGAACGCAGCCAGCCCAAGATCCGCAAATTCGAGGCCTGGCTGCGCGAACAGGCAGCGGCTGATCCGGCAATCGCAGCTCTGCTGGCAGAGCAGGCGCAGGCGGACCGGCCTGCTTGATTGCCGGCAGAGTGGTTCAGCTTGCCCGCCGCCGGCGGCGGCGGCCTTCACGCTCCTCGTCAGCGCCGCCCACATGTTTGGGTTCGGGCAAGGCGACCACTTGAGCAAGGTTGGGATAGGGGGCCGTCTTGTGCGGAAAGGCCATGGCTGCCACGAAATGTTCCTGGAAACGCGGCTCGATGGCAGTTTCGACCTTCTCGATCGAGCGTACAACCGTTTCGATCTCGCGGCGTGCGCCGGCATTCAAGAGGGCAATGCGCGCGCCGGTGCCCGCGGCATTCCCAGCCGATGAGACCCGGTTCAAGGGACAATCGGGGATCATGCCCAGCACCATGGCATGTTTCACGTCAATATGGCTGCCAAAGGCACCGGCCAGAGTGATCCGGTCGACCTTGTCGATGCCCATGGTGTCCATCAACAGGCGCGCCCCGGCATAGAGGGCAGCCTTGGCGAGCTGAATCTGGCGGATATCGTTCTGGGTGATGCGGATCTCGGGCTCACCATCCTTGATAAGATAGCTGAAGGTGCGCCCCTGCGGTTCTATCCGCGGCGAGCGGGCAGCAAGGGCGCCGTCGATCACGCCGTCCTTAGAGACGATGCCGGCCAGGAACATCTCCGCGACCGCCTCGATAATGCCGGAGCCACAGATGCCGGTCACTCCCGTGATCTCGACCGCCTCGGCGAAGCCCGGCTCGTCCGACCACAGATCACAGCCGATGACCTTATAGCGGGGCTCGAGGGTTGCGGGATCTATGCGGATGCGTTCGATGGCGCCCGGGGCCGCGCGCTGGCCGGACGAGATCTGTGCGCCCTCGAAGGCAGGGCCGGTGGGGGATGAGCAGGCGAGCAGCCGCTGGCGGTTGCCCAGGACGATCTCGGCATTGGTGCCGACATCGACGATGAGCCAGTTCTCGTCTTGGAGGTGGGGCCCTTCGGACAAGACCACCGCCGCGGAATCCGCACCCACATGGCCTGCGATACAGGGCAGGATATAGAGGCGGCCGCCCGGGTTCATGTGGAGGTCGAGCTCGCGGGCCCTAAGGTTCAGGGCGCCGGATGTGGCGAGCGCGAAAGGCGCGCCGCCAAGCTCGACCGGATCGATGCCGAGCAGGAGATGATGCATGACGGGGTTGCCGACCAGCACCGCCTCCATCACCGTATCGCGGCTGATTGCGGCCTCCTCGCAGACCTGACCGATGAGCAGATTGATCGCATCGCGCATAGCGGCGGTCATCTCCGCGTCACCACCCGGGTTCATCATCACATAGGAGACGCGGCTCATGAGATCTTCGCCGAAGCGGATCTGCGGGTTCATCATGCCGGCCGAGGCCAGCACCTCGCCGGTCGAGAGATTGCAGAGATGGGCGGCGATGGTGGTCGAGCCGATATCGAAGGCGATGCCGCAGATCTGGTCATGAAAGCCGGGCCAGACAGCGATGATGCGGTTCGCGTCGCGCTCGGTGTGGTGAATGGCCACCGTGACCGCCCACTGACCGGCGCGCAAGGCCTTCTGCAGCACCTGTATCACGCCGAGGTCGCAGGAAAGGCTGCTTACCCCCCACTGTGTGGCGAGCGCGTCACAGAGCCGCTCGAGATCGCCCGAGGGGTTGTGCATGTCGGGCTCGGCCACCTCGACATAATAGAGGCGGGTGGCGGGATCGAGGGCAATCGCTCGTACCTCGGCGCGCTTGCGCACCACCTGTTTATGGACCTGGCTTTCCGGCGGCACGTCGATGACCACGTCGCCCATGAGCCGGGCCTGGCAGGAGAGACGGCGGCCCGCTCCGAGCCCGCGCTTTTCGGCGTAACGCTGCTCGGTTGCGGATAGGGGCGAGAGATGGGACGGGGCGGATGTCAACCCATGCTTGGCGAAGGTACCTTCGGAGAGCTCCACCTGGCAGCGGCCGCAAATGGCCCGACCGCCGCAGACACTGTCAATGTCCACCCCGAGGCTGCGGGCGGCCTGCAGGATCGGCGTGCCCAGCGGGAAGCGTCCCCGCTTGCCCGAGGGGGTGAATACGAGCAGAGCATCCTCGCCCTTGTGATCCGACATGGCCAATCCTCAGGAGCGACGCCGGCGGCGTGCTTCGCGCTCGCGGCGGCGGGCGTCGATCTCGCTTTCCGGTGCGCCATCGGCACCCGCCGCCTCCGGCACGGGCTCGCGGAATTTCCGCACCCAGGCCCGGCAATCGCGATCCACACCATTGAGAACGTTGGCCGCGGCAATTGCGTGCATATCTTCATCATGCAGCGGGTTCATGATGGCGGAGGTGAGCCCGTTGGATGAGGCCATCGAGAGGAAGTGGCCATTGAGCAGCCGGCGGTTGGGCAGGCCGAAGGAAATGTTGGAGGCACCGCAGGTCGAATTCACCTTCAGCTCGTCCTTGAGCCTGCGCAGAAGCGCGAAGACCTGGCGGCCGGCCGTGCCCATGGCGCCGATCGGCATGACGAGAGGGTCAACCACCACATCGCAGGGTTTGATGCCGTGATCCATGGCCCGGTGCACGATCTTCTTCGCGACCTCGAAGCGCACATCCGGGTCCTGTGAGATACCGGTCTCGTCGTTGGAAATGGCAACGACGGCGCAATCGTATTTCTTCACCAGCGGCAGGACGCGCTCGAGGCTTTCGTCTTCGCCGGTCACGGAATTGACCAGGGGGCGTCCCTTATAGACGGCAAGGCCGGCTTCAAGCGCATCGATGATGGAGGAATCAATCGACAGCGGCACATCGACCAGGCTCTGGACCAGCTGGATGGTCTCCGCCAGGATGCGCGGCTCGTCTGCCAGGGGAATGCCCGCATTCACGTCGAGCATATTGGCGCCGGCGGCAACCTGGGCCAGGGCATCGCGCTCGACGGTTGAATAGTCCCCCACCTTCATTTCGGCGGCGAGCTTCTTGCGCCCGGTGGGATTGATGCGCTCGCCAATGACGCAAAAGGGGCGGTCAAAGCCGATCACTACCTCTTTGGTGGCGGAGGCCAGCACTGTCTCGGTCATGTCGTCTCTCCGTCTCCGGCGGTGTGCTGCTGATGGGGATTGGGTTGGGGATCGGCCCAGCCGCCATTGGCGATCAGCGCCTTCAGGCGCTCGCGGTCATAGGCCTGCTCAAGCTCGGCTGCGGCACGATCAACCGCTGCGGCGAGATCATCGGGGCAGGGCTCAGGGGTGCCGCGACGCCACTCTTCGAGATAGGCGCCGGTTTCGGACGCGCCCGAGCGCATGGCGGCCATGTCGATGGCCTCCTGAAAACGGTCAGAGAGCTGGCGCTTTTCCGACTTCCGGCCGGATTTGGCGATGAGTTGCGCGGGTATGTCCCGCCAGTACAAAATGGTGAGCTCGGCCATGAATGCCTCTTCGCCCAAGGGGGCAGACCGCATCGGTTCGAGACATATGGCGGGAGAGCCGAGCTTGCAGCGCGCACTGTGCCGACATGGGGCTTGCTGAAAACGACAAGCCCCATGGGCAGTGATCAGCGACTGTTTCCGATCAGGACTGATCGCCCTTCATCGGCTTCGTCTTGGGTGCAGACTTCTGCGCAGGCACGGGCTTTTCCACCGGGGTCGGCTTGCCATCGCGCTCCGCATTGCGGCGCATGATCTCCTTATAGCCCGGCATCGAGGGGCTGGGGGCCACGGGGCCGATGCCCCAGAGCGGGTTCCAGCGACGCTTTTGAGTGGCGGGCGCAGAGGCTGTTTCTTTTGTTTGCCTTGATTGCTTTTTGGTGTGGGTGGAGGCGTTCGACTTTCCCGCCTCGGTCTTGCTGCCGGCCGGCACGACCTTCCCGTCTGAGCGGATAAGAAACAGATTGGTCTGCTCGCTCGGCAGTGGGACATGGGCGATGACGGTCACATCATGGGACGCCGGAAGAGGCGGCTCGATCATCGGGGGCAAAAAGGGCATGGCTTTTCTCCGAGGGACGTCGTCTCCTTAGTTAGGCGGCGCCGGAGCTGCTACAATTGGCGATCGGTTTCGGGGGTTAACGCGGGCCAAACGGTCGCCCGAAGATCAGGTCGCTCTTAAGCCACGGGCTGACGTTTCATGCGAAACGTATTCAGCCGATCAGCGCTATGCAAAGCTAAGGTCTGGCATCGGAGGCATGCGAGCTATGGGTGAGGTGGGCAGTGAGACGGGCGGAACGCCTGCGCGGGAGCGGCATTCCCGCCGGGGCGGCGGTGCGGCGGAGCGGCGGCAACGGCGCAGCGGCGGCGGTCGCACACAGCTCAAATATATCTCGCGCAACATACCCCTCTACGAGGTCCTGAGCGAAGAAGGTCTCGCGATCATCGAGCGCAATGCCGATACGGTGCTCGAGGAGATCGGTATCGAGTTCCGCGAGGATCCGGAGGCGCTCGCCATGTGGCGGGAGGCCGGCGCCGATGTGCGCGGCGAACGGGTGCATTTCCCCAAAGGTCTCTGCCGCGCGCTCCTCAAGACCGCGCCGAAGATTTTCACGCAGCATGCGCGCAACCCCGAGCGCAATGTGGTGATCGGCGGAAACAGCACGGTCTTTGCCCCGGTCTATGGGCCGCCCTTCATTCGCAATCTCGAAGAGGGGCGCCGCTATGCGACGATCGAGGATTTCCGGAATTTCGTGAAGCTCGCCTATGTCCTGCCGACCCTGCATCATTCCGGCGGCACGGTCTGCGAGCCGGTCGATGTGCCCGTGCACAAGCGACATCTCGACATGGTCTATTCCCATATCCGCTACTCCGACAAACCCTTCATGGGATCGGTGACCGCGCCGGAGCGGGCGGAAGATTCCGTGGCCATGGCGAAGCTGGTGTTCGGCGATGAGTTCGTCGATCAGAACTGCGTCCTCATCAATCTCATCAATGCCAATTCGCCGCTGGTCTTCGATGCGACCATGCTCGGGGCGCTCAAGGTCTATGCGCGCAACAACCAAGCGACGGTGGTTTCGCCCTTCATTCTGGCCGGCGCCATGTCGCCGGTGACGGTGGTGGGCACGCTCACCACCATTCTCGCCGAGGCATTGGCCGGCTGCGCCTTCTCGCAGCTGTGCCGGCCTGGCGCTCCGGTCGTGTTCGGCACATTCTCGAGCTCGATCTCCATGCAGTCGGGCGCGCCCACCTTCGGCACGCCGGAGCCTGCCCATGTGCTCTATGGCGCAGCGCAGCTTGCCCGCCGCATCGGCATTCCGTTCCGCTCGGGCGGCTCGCTGTGCGCCTCCAAGGTGCCGGATGCGCAGGCGGCCCATGAAAGCACGCAGACACTCATCCCAACGCTCTATGCGGGCGTCAATTTCGTGCTGCATGCGGCGGGCTGGCTCGAGGGCGGGCTCGTCTCGTCTTATGAGAAGCTCATCATCGACGCGGACCAGCTCGGCATGATGCAGCGCTTCGCCGAGGGGGTCGATTTCTCGGAGAACGGCCAGGCGCTCGATGCCATCCGCGAGGTCGGGCCGGGCAGCCATTTCCTCGGCTGCGGCCATACTCAAGCGAATTTCGAATCCGCCTTCTATCGCTCGACCATTGCGGACAACAATTCCTATGAGCAGTGGCTTGCCGAGGGGCAGCAGGATGCAGCACAGCGGGCGAATGCCATCTACAAGCAGATGCTGCGGGAATATGCTGCCCCGGATCTTGATCCCGGGATTGACGAGGCGCTCAGCGACTTCATGGCGCGCCGAAAGGCGGTGCTGCCGGATTCGCTGACCTGACCGGCAGGGGATGCATAGGCGAGGGTGGGTTTCAGGGTCGTGGGGCGGCTTTCATCGCGCTAAAGTGAAAAGACAGATTCGGTATCGGAGGAGGCGCTTACCTTGGACTTGAAGCAGCAGCGCGAAAGCTCGGCGAAATCGGCCGATCTTGCCTTTTCATCCGCGACGGCCCTGACCCGGGCATTGCGGGATCGTACCGTGTCGGCACGCGATCTTCTGGAGCTTTACTGGTCGCGGGTGGAAAAGTTCAATCCATCGCTCAATGCGATCATCTGGAGCGATATCGAGGGCGCGCGCCGGGCGGCGGACGAGGCCGACAAGCGGCTGGATGCGGGCAAGCCGATGGGGCTGCTCGATGGATTGCCGATGACCATCAAGGAATCCTTCGAGCTTGCGGGATCGCCAACCACCTGGGGTGTGGCGCAGTACCGGGACAATGTGACGAAGACCGATGCCGACGCGGTTGCGCGGCTCAAAGGCCAAGGCGCGATCATCTTCGGCAAGACGAACGTGCCGTTCATGCTGTCGGACTGGCAAAGCTTCAATGTGATCTACGGGACGACCAACAATCCCTGGGATCTGTCACGGGCCCCGGGCGGCTCGTCCGGCGGATCGGCTGCGGCGCTGGCCGCGGGCATGACCGCGCTGGACGTTGGTTCAGATATCGGATCCTCGATCCGCAATCCCGCCCATTACTGCGGAATTTTCGGCCATAAGCCGACCTATGGGGTTGTGTCCTACGCGGGACATGCGCTGCCGGGGATCGTGACCACCTCGGATATTACAGTAGCGGGTCCACTCGCCCGGTCGGCGGATGATCTCGCACTCGAGCTGGGGATCATCGCGGGCCCGGACGCAATCGAGGCGCAAGGCTGGCGGCTCGACCTCAAACCGTGCACAAAAACCAAGATCTCCGATTTCAAGATCGCGGTCATGCTCAGCGATCCCTGCTCGGAGGTCGATCAGCCGATTCAGGACGAGATCGGCAAGCTGGCCGAATTCCTCGCCTCGCGTGGCGCAACCGTCAGCTTCACCGCCCGGCCCGACTTCAGCACCAAGGAAGCGTTCGACGTCTATATCGGGCTGTTGCGGGCGGCGACCAGCCGAGCACAGAGCGAGGAGGTCTTCGCGCAGAATCGCAGGATCGTGGCCGAGCTCGATCCCAATGACCAGAGCTATTATGCCCGCATGCTGCGCGCCTATGTGATGCCCCATCGGCGGTGGCTCGAGATCAACGAGCGCCGGCACCATATGCGGCATGCCTGGGCACGGTTCTTCGGGGAATGGGATCTGTTCCTGTGCCCGGCGGCGGCGTCGGCGGCCTTCCCACATGATCAGGAGGGGGAACGCCATAACCGTACAGTCGCGGTCAATGGCAAGCGCGTGCCGACCACGGATCAGCTGTTCTGGGCTGGATATTCCGGCGCGTTCTATCTGCCGGGAACGGTGGCGCCGATCGGGCTTAGCCCGGACGGATTACCGATCGGCGTGCAGATCGTCGGGCCGCAATACGGAGATTATACGACGATTGCCTTCGCGAAGCTGCTCGAGCAGGACTATCGGGCGTTCACGCCGCCACCGGGCTATGCCTGAGCGACTGCTGCAAGGCTGATATGCGACATTAGCCTCTTCCGTGCCATTGTCCTGGCGCGGTTTCAGCGCATCCCAGTGCGCGCCGCCCCGTTGCGGGGCCTGTGCACTGGAGCGCTTGCCATGGTTCATCGTCCCGTCACTCTCGCGCGAGCGGCATATCCCGCGGTTATGATCCTGTGCCTCGCCAGCGGCGGGCCAGTCCAGGCGCTGACCGTTGTCAACCAGGACGAGAGGACGAACATGGTCGTCATCATCGCGGATGGGGAGGAGCAGGCTTTCGAACTCGAAGCGGGCGAAACCTTGGTGGGTTTCTGCCGGACGGGCTGTTCCGCAATCTTCGGGGATGGCGAGGAGATCTCGCTGCATGGCTCCGAGCACATCACCATCAAGCAGCACAGACCCAATGTTCGGAGGCAGCCTTGAGCTCGTCCGGCCTTGGTTAGCGGTTGCCGGTTGGATCCCAGACGAAGAGCTGGGCCGCGATGATGGCGGCCGCCAAGCCCCATGCAGTCACATTCAGCAAATCCGGCAACATGACATAGACGTCTTCGGGTCCGTTCCAAACAAAGCCGGACCCTGAGAGATCAGGTCTGAAGGCATTGCCGAAGGCAACAGCGAAATGCTTGAGGGGCAGGATGTCAGCCGCCATGGTCATCCAGGCCGGCAGGTCATGGAAGGGGCGAATGAAGATGTTGGAGAGGAAGGCGAGGGGCAGCAACGTGGCGTTGGTCACGGCCTGGGTGGTCTCGCTCGATCGGCACAATGCCACGACCATCATACCCAGTGCTGCAAATGAGCAGCTGCCGAGTGCCAGCACTGTGATGGCTGCGGGCAGTCGCTCAGGATAGATCTGGATGCCGTAAAACAGAACGCCTGCACCCATGACGATGACGGCGGAGAGAATGGCGATCGCGGCAACGGCGAGAATGCGGGCAGCGATATAGGTGGCCGGCGGCAACGGGGTTCCACGGATCCGCTTCAGGATGCCCTGATCGCGGGCGGTCGCTGTCGATACGGCGAGATAGGTATAGCAGGCGGTGACCACGCCGAAGACGGCGAGGGCGGGAGAATAAAACTGCGCGGTCGTGTAGTTCTCGCCCTCGACGAGCTCGTTGCCGAAGATCTCGGTAAAGAGGATCAACAGCACGAGCGGCATGATCGTCACGAAGAAGACGGCTGCCGGCCGCCGCGTGAACAACAGCAGCTGATGCCGGGTCTGATCGAGCAGCAGTTTCACCGGGCGCTATTCCCCTTCTGCACGGCTTCGGCCGCATGGGCCAGCTCAAGATAGATGTCCTCCAGCGTCGGCCGGGTGACGGTGAGATGGCGCAAGATAATCTGCTCGCGGAATGCCCAGTGGGTGAGATCGGCGAGAATGGGCGTGGGATTGCCAACGCGGATCTCGGCCCAGCCGCGGTGTATTCTGGTGACCCCACGCAAGGGCGTGGGATAGGAGCCCGGCAATTCACTCGCGCCAAGAGCAAAGCGGATCTCGCTCTTGCCTCCGAAGGCATCCTGAAGCTCGGCCGGGGTGCCTTGCGCGCAGATCGTGCCGCTCACCAGAATGGCAAGGCGGTCGGCCAGTGCCTCCACCTCTTCCATATTGTGGGAAGAGAGAAGGATGGTCTTGCCGGCTTCATTGAGCCTGCCGATCAAGGACCAGACATTGCGGCGCGCATCGGGATCAAGCCCCGTGGTGGGCTCATCCAGGAAGATCACGTCGGGATCACCCACCATGCTGAGCGCAAGATCGAGGCGGCGCTTCTGCCCACCGGAGAGAACCTTGACCTGCTTGTCGGCGGCGTTGCCGAGATCGACGAGATCCAGCACCTCGCCGACCGACAGGCTTCTCGGATAGAGCCTTGCGAAGGCGGCCGCCGTTTCGCGCACGGTGAGCTCAGGCTCAAGCGCGGTTGCCTGCAGCACAATACCAATCCGCTCGCGGAACTTGCGCCCGCCCGTGCCGGGATCCATGCCCAGCACCGAAACCTTGCCGCTGTCTCTGCGGCGGTAGCCTTCGAGGATTTCGATGGTGCTGGTCTTGCCGGCGCCGTTCGGCCCAAGGAGGGCGAACGTCTCACCACGCTTCACTTGAAGTGAAATGCCGCGAATGGCCTCGACAGCGCCATAGGCCTTGCGAAGATTTTCGATCACGATCGCCGGGCGATGCTCTCCGGCGGGTACGCGCTGACGCTCTGCGACCTTACGCCTGGGCCAGTGCAGCACTCTGGATTGGTCCCTCTCATGCCCGTTGGCGTTTTCGCCGGGCGCCACGGGTGATCATGTGCTTCATGACTGTCATACCGGCGCGCAGCCGCATTGTCCAATTACGTCCGTGCACTGCGGCAATGTAATTGAGCAGGAATTCATGATCCTTGCTGCCCGGCGGATCGAAATGGGGCCGAAAGGTGCCCTTGCGCAGGAACACGGCTTTGATCTGGGTCATCTCGAGCAAGCCCTCCGCACCACGGGTCACGCCGTAACCGGATTGCTTCCGGCCGGCAAAGGGGCCTCGGGGATCGGCGGTTGGCACAATCATGTCATTGATACAGACGGCGCCGGCATCAAGCCGTCCGGCAATCTCCACGGCGCTCTGCTCGGAGCCGAAGATCGAGGCTCCGAGCCCGTAAGGAGACGCGTTGGCGATTGCAACCGCCTCTTGGGTTCCCTCGGCGCGAAAGAGCATAAGGACGGGGGCGAGGATATCCTCCCGTGCGAGAGGATCCTCCACGCTGAGATTCTCGACGAGCAGGGGGGCCATGGCCGCATTGCCGGGCTTGGGAGGAATGCCATGAACGATCGCGCCCGCAGCCTCGCTTCGACCGAGCAACTCGGCGAGCTTCACCCGGACGGGTTCGGGAACCTCCATGGGCGGCATGGCAGCGGTGCGGGCCCGCAAACAGTCGCGCAAGGGCTCGAAGATGGGGCCGATGGCAATGACACGGCGCGGTGCGATGCAGGTCGCGCTATTGTTCAGGCGCAGCCCATAGGCGATGGCATTGGTCGCAAGATCCAGATCCGCATCGGGTAGCACGAGCGCTGCGTCATTGCCGGAGAGTTCAAGCACGGCCGGAATGGCGCGCTCGGCGAGACGGCCAAGAATGGCGCGGCCCGTGCTCGCTGATCCCGTGAGAACGACCTTGTCGATGGCGTCCCGGAGTGCGGCGCGTGCGTCATCGATGGTGTCGGATGTGCAGGCGATGAGATTTGGCGGCAAGCCTGCCTCGTCCAAAAGATCAATCAGCCAGCGGATTGGTTCCTCGCCACCTTCTCCCGGCTTGATAAGCACCGCATTGCCTGCCACGAGTGCCTGCAAGGCCTGAACAGCCGGCAGAAACAGAGGATAGTTGGAAGGACCGATGATCAGCACGAGCCCGAAGGGTTCGCGGTGAATAGTCACCTCGCTGCCGGAGAGCCACAGCGGCCTATTCTGATGGCCGAGCGGACGAGGCTTCAGCAGTTCGCCAGCTTGCCGCTCGAGGAACTGGCAGGCATCGACCAGCGGTACGATCTCGGCGGCGACAAAATCAGCAAGCGGCTTTCGCTGATTCGGGCCCACAGCGCGCACGAAAGCCGGCGCACGCTCAGCCAGCAAGCGGCGCAACTCCGTGATGATGGCGAGGCGCCTCGCCAAGGGTGTGGCCGCCCAGTCGCGTTGCGCCGCGCGCAAATAGACAATGCGGTCGCGGACGGACATTGGGCGGTTCATGGGCTGTGCTCGATATACGTTCATTGGGAATGAATGAACAATTACCGGTAGTGGCGTTATTTGGCTAGCATAAGCGATATGCGATCCCGTAAACTACCCCTGAGCAGGGAGCCTCATGCAAGGTCAGTGAGCTGACAAGCAAGTGGTGAGCGGGAGTCGCGATTGAGAGACCAGAGGAAGCGTCGCGTTATCGTCGTGGGCGCGGGGCCAGGGGGACTTGCCTCCGCAATGCTTTTGGCCGCGAGAGGCGCGGAGGTCACGGTTCTTGAACGTTTACCACAGGTGGGCGGCCGCACGGGGCGCTGGCGGCAGGACGGCTTCACATTCGACATCGGGCCGACTTTCTTCCTCTATCCACGGGTGCTCGAGGACATTTTCAAGGAGTGCGGCCGCGATCTGTGGAGCGAGATCGCCTTCACGCGGATCGACCCCATGTATCGCGTCCTATTCGAGGGCGGCGGATATCTCGATGCAAAATCAGAACCTGCTGCCATGGCGGCAGAGATTGCAAGGCTGAGCGCTGCAGACGCCGCCAATCTGCCGCGCTATCTCGCTGATAATCGCAAGAAGCTCGCTTCGTTCCGGCCGGTGCTCGAAAGTCCGTTCAACACGCTGCGGGACTATCTCAGGGGAGACGTGCTCAAGTCGCTGTTCATGCTCCGCCCGCAGCTGTCGCTCGACCGGGACCTCAAGACTTACTTTGCCGATGAACGGGTGCGGCAGGCCTTCTCCTTCCAGGCGAAATATCTGGGCATGTCGCCGTTCAACTGCCCGAGCCTGTTCACGATCCTCGCTTTTCTGGAGCATGAGTACGGAGTATGGCACCCGGTGGGCGGCCATGCGGTGATCATGGACAGGATGGCCGAGATCGCGCAGGAGATGGGGGTCGAGATCCGGCTCAACGAACCCGTCACGCGCGTCACCTTCGATGGACGGCGCGCCACAGGGGTTGAGTCGGCCAGAGGCCGCTATGCCGCGGATGCGGTGGTGATCAATGCGGATTTCGGCCAGGCGATGGCGAGGCTGGTGCCCGATGGTCTGCGCAAACGCTGGACGGACAAGAAGATCGCGGAGAAGAAATATTCCTGCTCGACCTTCATGATGTATCTCGGCATCGAAGGGCTCTATGAAGATGTGCCGCATCACAGCATTCTGCTTGCGGACGATCTGAGGGGAAATGTTCGCGACATCGAGCAGGGGCTCGCGCTTCCCGAGACGCCCTCGATCTATCTGCAGAATGCCGGGGTCAGCGATGAGACACTGGCCCCGCCTGGGATGAGCACGCTTTATGTGCTGGTGCCGGTCGCTCATCTCACGGGTGCGATCGATTGGGCGAGTGCTGCACCGCAGTTCCGCGAACATGTGATCGACCGCCTTGGCCTGATGGGCCTCGAGGGCTTGCGCGATCGCATTCGGTCGCAGCGGATCCTCACACCGCAGGGTTGGCAGGATGAACTTGCCATCTACAAGGGGGCCACGTTCAATCTGAGCCATACACTCGGGCAGATGCTCTATTTCAGGCCCCATAACCGCTTCGAGGATGTCGATGGCATTTATCTCGTTGGCGGCGGCACGCATCCCGGCAGCGGATTGCCGGTGATTTTCGAGTCAGCGCGCATTTCTTCGAAGCTCCTCGCGGAGGAACTGTCGCTCAGCGAAAGCCGCTATGGGGCCGCTGAAAGGCTGGAGCTGCCCTTGGAATTCGAGCTGGAGAAGGTCTGATGAAGGTTGCAGCAACGAAGCGGGTTGCGGTGGTGGGCGGTGGGCTCGGTGGCTTGGCCGCAGCCTGCACGCTGGCAGCCCGAGGGCATGACGTCACGCTGTTCGATAAGAATCAATGGGCGGGCGGAAAGGCTGCGGTGCTCGAAGAGCAGGGCTTCCGCTTCGATATGGGGCCGACCATCCTCACCGTGCCCGGGGTGCTGCACCGAATCTTCGCCGAGGCCGGGCGCAAGCTTGAGGATTATCTCGAGCTCGTTCGGCTCGACCCGCAATGGCGCTGCTTTTTCGATGATGGTTCGGTGCTCGACCTTGTCGAAAATGTCGAGGCGATGGCCAAGAATATCGAGACCTATACGGGCGAGCCGCGCTCTTCGGAAGGATATAAGCAATTCATCAAGCTCTCCGAGCGGCTGCACGATGTGTCCAACCGGTTCTTCTTCTGGAAGTCGGTCGAGGATCTCAAGGATACGATCGACTTCAAGCGTAACCTCGATGCCAAGACATTGGCGGATGTGATGTCGCTGAGGATGGGGGCGACTGTTGCCGGCACGATTCGGCGAAAGGTTTCGGACGAGCGCGTCGCCCAGATGCTCGACCATTTCACGCAATATGTGGGCTCATCGCCCTATGCCTCGCCCGCGGTTCTCTGCTCGATCGCCCATATGCAGACCGAGCTCGGGGTGTGGTACCCGATGGGCGGCACGCGCGCGGTTCCGGTTGCGCTCGAAAGGCTCGCGCGCGAGCTTGGGGTGAAGTTTCATCTCGGCGCCAATGTGCGGCGCATTGCCCAGGCACAGGGCCGGGTGGTCGGGGTGGTGACGGATAGCGGCGAGCAGTTTCCGGTCGATGCGGTCGTCTCCAATATGGATGCGATCCGCACCTATGCCGAGCTGATCGGGGGCGAGGCCGGCGCCAAATACATGGACATGCGGAAATATGAGCCGGCCTGCTCGGGTGTCGTGCTCTATCTCGGCCTGAACAAGGCCTATGATCACCTCCTGCACCATTGCTTCGTGTTCTCGCGCGACCCGGAGGAGGAGTTCGACGCGATCTACAATGAGGGTGAACCTGCGCCCGATCCCACCTGCTATCTCGCGGCGACGGCGCGCACCGAGCCAGGGGTTGCGCCAGAAGGGGGCGAAGCCCTCTATGTGCTCGTGCACACGCCCTATCTCAGATCGCATCACGACTGGTCGAAGATGCTGCCGGAATATCGTCAGGTCATTCTGGACAAGCTCAAGCGGTCGGCCGGCATGGAGGATATCGAGCAGCGCATCACCTTCGAGGCGGCGCTGACCCCTCAGGATATTCATGACCGCTACAAGGTGCTCAACGGCGCTATCTATGGCCTTGCAAGCCATGGAAGGTTCCTCGGGGCATTCAAGCCGGGCAATCGCAGCCGGCATGTTCCCGGACTGTATCTTGCCGGCGGGGCCGCGCATCCCGGGCCCGGCATGCCGATGGTGATGATGTCGGGGTGGATCGCGGCTGATGCGCTCGACCAGGACGCGAAGGGGCGCATTGCAGCTTGAGCCGTGATCAGGCGGCTGCGGAGGCGGCGCTGAGGGCCTATTCTCCGCGCCTGTTCAAGCTGTTCACGCGTTATCTCGATCGCTATTTTGCGCGCAGCTTCACGGCCGTGCGCATCCTGAAGCCAGGCCTGCCGGCACTTCCCTCCGGGCAGCCGCTGATCTTCTTCAGCAATCACGTGGGCTGGTGGGACCCGATCTTCATCCTGCTGATCTGCGCGAGGCTGCTGCCCGAGCATCGCCATTTCGGCCCGATCGATGAGGCGGCGCTTCGCAAATACGGGTTTCTGCGGCGCGTCGGACTGTTCCCGGTCAGTCAAGAGACGGCGCGGGGCGCGGCACAATTCCTGATGACGGCGCGGCGGCTGCTCGCCGAGCCGGCTGTTGCGTTGTGGCTGACACCGCAGGGAGCATTCGCGGATGCGCGCGCGCGGCCGGTCACATTCAGGCCGGGACTGGCGCATCTTGCCTCTCACGCGAGCCAGCCGGTGCTGGTGCCAGTTGCGATCGAATATCCGTTCTGGTCGGAGCGGCAGCCGGAGGCGCTGATGTCGTTCGGGCAGCCGATTGCTGCTCGTGAACAGGGCGGATTGGGCCGGGCGGAATGGACTGATCACTTGGAGCAGGCGCTCCAATCCGAGATGGATCGGCTCGCCATGGCCGCCATTGCGCGCGATGCAGCGCAGTTCGATGAGCTGGTGGTCGGCCACGCGCGCGTCAGCCCGGTCTATGATGCCTGGCGATGGGCCAAGGCCAGGATGAAGGGCGAGCGCTTCTCGGCGCGGCACAAGGACTGAGTGGATCAATGCTGCTGGCACTTGCGATCGCCTGCCTTGCGCTTGCCGCCCTTCCGCTTGGGCTGTGCCTGATGAATCTGTTTCTCTACAAATCACCGCAAGTCATTGATGAAGATGATCTTCCCAGCGTCTCCGTGCTGATCCCAGCGCGCAATGAGCAAGAGCGGATCGGTCCGGTGCTCGAGGCAGTCCTTGCCAATCGTGGCTGCCCGTTCGAGGTGGTGGTCGCGGACGATGGCTCGACCGACCGCACGGCCGATGTCATCAAGGCCTTTGGCCAGCGCGATGCACGGGTACGGCTCATCGCGACGCCGCCCTTGCCCAAGGGGTGGATGGGCAAGAACAATGCCTGCCAGGCGCTGGGGCAGGCCGCGCGCTATGACATCGCGCTGTTTCTCGATGCGGATGTGAGGCTTGCACCGGATGCGATCGCGCGCGTCGCCTCGTTCATGCGGGACAAGGGCGTGAGTCTTGCGAGCGGCTTCCCCCACCAGATCGCGGTTGGGTTTTGGGAGCGGCTGATCGTGCCGCTCATTCATTTCGTGCTGCTCGGCTATCTACCGATGATCGGGGCCAAGCTCAGTCGTTCGCCGGCCTTCGCAACCGCTTGCGGTCAGCTGATCGCGGTTCGGCTGGCCGATTACCGGGCGGTTGGCGGCCATGGCAGCATTCACGACAAGATCCATGACGGGGTGCAGCTTGCCCGTGTGTTCCGACGACGGGGACTGAAGACCGAGCTGTTCGACGCGGAGCGCCTGGCCGCCACACAGATGTATGACAATCTGCGGGCGCTCTGGGCCGGATTTTCCAAGAATGCGCATGAGGGCATGGCGACGCCCGTCGCGCTGCCGATCTGGACCGTTCTGCTCTTTGGCGGGCATGTCCTGCCATTCATCTTGCTGCCCGTCGCCTGGGCACTCGGCGCCGACGAGCTCACCGTTCGCGTCCTGCTTGCGGCGGTTGCCTGCGCGTGGGCGGTAAGGGTGTTGCTGGCAATACGCTTTCGCCAATCGTGGGTGAGTGCGCTCCTGCATCCGCTGGGCATTATCTTCATGCTCGTTCTGCAGTGGACTGCCCTGTTTCGCTGGTTTACCGGCAGGCAAGTGCGCTGGCGGGGACGTGCTTATTCGAAATCCTGATTCGTCAGCGCTTGTCCGGCATCCGCGGCGCAGCTAAAAATACAACGCGAGGCAGGCGATGCTCGGAAAGGATCAGGCCATGCTGAAAGAGCTCACGGGCACTGTGATCGCCATGATCTTGGCGGTGAGCGGCGCGACGGCAGGCCAGCCTGCGGGCGAACAGAGCGCTTATGACTTCGGCTTCACGGGCATCGACGGTGCACCCATGCCCCTGTCACGCTACAAGGGACATGTGCTCTTGGTGGTGAATACCGCGTCCGAATGTGGTTTGGTCGGCCAGTTTGACGGGCTGGAGGCATTGTGGAACAGCTACAAGGACAAGGGGCTGGTCGTGATCGGTGTCCCCTCCAACGATTTCGGCGGTCAGGAGCCGAGGTCGCGCGAGGAGATCGCTGATTTCTGCAAGCTGAATTATGGCGTTACGTTTCCGCTGACGGACAAGACCGTGGTCACCGGCGAAGGCGCGCATCCGTTCTTTAAGTGGGCGGGGACCAAGGCGGGGATGCTCGGCCGGCCCAAGTGGAATTTCCATAAGTATCTGATTGGTGCGAATGGCGAGTTCCTCGACTGGTTCTCAAGCCCGACCAGTCCGCAGTCGGAGAAGGTGACCCGGGCGATCGACGCTGCCTTGGCCGGCCCGCGGGAACAGGCTGCGCGGCAATAGGCCTCTGCCTGAGACTCATTCTCGGTACTCGCCGAAGCGCGACGACTCATCTTAGTCTACCGACGGCCAGTACGTATGGTGGCGTATGGCATGCCTTTGGAGTACCGGACAGGAACAATATCCATAAAATGTTAGCTGCGCGCTGTCGGACGGGTAGGGCCGGCAAGGCGGGATGGAGGTGAAGATGGCCGGCGAAGTCATTGGCCCGGTTCTTCAGGCGAGGGGGCTCAATGCGCATCAGGGCCGCGAGCATGTGCTGCGCGGCGTGGACCTCTCAATCCACCAGGGGGGTGGGATTGTGCTCACCGGCCCGAGCGGGGCCGGCAAATCGACCTTGCTGCGCGCCCTTGCCGGCCTGGTGGTGCCCAGCGGCGGTGATATTTTGTTCAAGGGCCAGCAGATCGAAGGGCGCCCCGCCAACGAAATTGCCAAGCTCGGCATCGGCTTCGTGCCTAAGGAGAGGCGCGTCTTCGCCCGCATGACGGCCTATGAAAATCTCGAGATCGGCCGTCGTCTCGGCTCAAAGCCGAGCAGGAGCGAATGGAGCTTCGAGAGGGTATTCCATCTGTTTCCCGTGCTTGCCGCTCAAAAGGACCGCTTTGCGGGCGACATGAGTCCGGGCGAGCAGCGGCTCCTCATTCTCGCGCGTACTCTCCTGGGCAATCCCGAAGTGGTCCTTCTGGATGAGCCGGCGGAGGGAATTGCCGAGGAAGATCTCCTCGAATTGGTGCGCATATTGGACAGGATACGCGGCGAGGGGGTTGCTCTGCTGTTGGCGGAGCGGCAGTTGCGTGTAGGGCGGACGGTTTGCGACCGAGCCTGTCTGCTGGAGAATGGCAAAATTACTCAGCAGGATGTGATCGTCGACGCGGATGAGAGTGAGAGCGAGGATATGGGCCGCAATCGAAAGGTTGCCGCCGCGACCTCATAGCCAGTGCACGCTTAGGTAGCGCTTCCGGTGTTCTTAGAGGCCCATCGGGCCGTCTGCGCGAATTCCCCTTGGACATTGCTCTCGCGGAGGAACCCCCATCGTGAAACAGGATCAGCGTCCGCGAGCGCTCTACTATGTAGAGCCGGGTCGGGCTGAGCTGCGTAGAATAGGGCTCCTGCGCAATGCGCGCCAGGCGGGCGAGCCCAGCCGCCGCTGCCTCGTGCGCATGCGGTGGTCTGCCTTAAGCCGCGGCACGGAACGGCTCGTCTTCGAGGGCAAGCTGCCGCCCTCGGAATGGCAGCGCATGCGCGCGCCTTTCCAGGACGGAGATTTTCCCTTTCCGGTGAAATATGGGTACAGCGCGGTCGGGCTTGTCGAAGCTGGCACTCGCGAATTGGTGGGGCGCAACGTCTTTTGCCTCTATCCGCATCAAGAGGTGTTCGAGGTCGATGCCGCAGCTCTGGTCCCGCTCCCAGACGCAGTGCCAGCACGGCGCGCCATCCTCTCGGCCAATCTGGAGACGGCGCTCAATGTGGTGTGGGATAGCGGTGCTGCGCCCGGCGATCGGATCGTGATCATCGGCGGCGGTGTTGTCGGTCTCCTCGTATGCTTCCTGGCCGCACAACTGCCGGGGGCGGAGGTGACGGTGGTCGATATCGTCCCAGAGCGCGCAGGCCTGGCGGAGCTGTTCGGCGCGGCCTTCGCACAGCCGCACCAAGCGCCAGGGGAGGCCGACATTGTCATCCACACCAGCGGCAGTGCAGCAGGATGCGCGCTTGCCCTTGAGCTTGCCGGGGTGGAGGGAACCATTGTCGAGGCAAGCTGGTTCGGTGACCAAACCGTGGGGCTTCCTCTCGGGGCTGCCTTTCACAGCCGCCGTTTGCGACTGATCTCGTCCCAGGTTGGCATGCTGCCCGCCATACGGCGTGCCCGCTGGAGCCACAGGCGACGGCTGGCCAAGGCGGTGACGCTGCTCGCGGATGAACGGCTGGACCAGATGATCACCGGTGAGGTCGCGTTCGAGAACCTGGCGCGGGAGCTGCCGACCTTGTTGCAGGCCGGTGCCGCAGGATTGGTGACTGCCGTGCGCTACGAGAAAGTCTGAGGAGAGCCCACATGTACGCTGTTGAGGTGCGTGATCATATCATGATTGCCCATAGCTTGCCGCGACCCTTGTTCGGGCCGGCACAGAATCTCCATGGGGCAACATATGTGGTCGATGCCGCCTTCATGCGACCCGACCTTACGGAAGATGAGGTGGTGCTCGATATCGGACGCGCTACGAGCGTGCTGCGGGAGGTGCTCGAACCGCTGAACTACCAGAATCTCGATCGGATGCCGCATCTGAAAGGTCGTATCACCACCACCGAATTCTTGTGCCGTCTGATCTTCAATGCCGTTGTCGAGCGGCTACGGGCCGGCGCGTTCGGGCCTGGGTCGGAAGGGGTCGAGCGGGTGCGTATCACCCTCCAGGAAACCCATCTCGCGCGCGCCTGGTATGAGGGGGATGTCTCGCCGTGACTGCGGTCGTTCTCGCGCTGCCAGCGCCGATCGATACACTGACCGGAGGCTATGCCTATGCGCGGAAGGTGTTGGAGGCCTTGCCCGAGCACGGGGTCTCCGCACAAGCCCTGCAGCTGCCGGAGAGCTTTCCACGGCCGAGCGAGGCGGAGCTCGGGGAAGCCTATCGCCGCCTCAAAGCGGTGCCGCGAGACATGGCTCTCATCGCTGACGGTCTGGTTTTCGGGGCCTTGCCTCTTCCGATGCTCAAGGCGCTCGGCCGGCCGGTGATCGCCCTCGTCCATCACCCGCTCGGGCTCGAACATGGATTGAGCACTGAGGAGGCGCAGAGCCTCCTCGCATCGGAGCGGGCTGCCCTTGCCATGGCCCAGCATGTGATCGTGCCAAGCCGGACCACAGCGCTCACCATCCAAAGCCTTTTTGGACTTTCCGCATCGGCTATCACAATCGCGCCGCCGGGCATCGAGCCCGTGCCGCGTGCGCCGCGCCCGCTCGAGCCGAACGAACCGCTCAAGATCCTGTCGGTTGGATCAATCATTCCGCGCAAAGGCTTCGACATTCTGGTGGATGCGCTGGCCCTGATCGCCGACCGGGCCTGGGAGAGCTCGATCATCGGCGCGACCGACCTCGATCCCAATAGCGTGGCTGCGCTGCGCAAGCAGATTGCCGCCCGCGGTCTTGAGAGCCGGATCGCGCTGCCCGGCGCGATCCAGCCCGACCGCCTCGCGCAGATCTATTTGCAAGCGGACATGTTCGTCTTGCCCTCGCGCTATGAGGGTTATGGCATGGTCTTCGCCGAAGCAATGGCCCATGGTCTTCCCGTGATCGGTGCGGCAGCCGGCGCGCTGCCGGAGGTGGTGCCATCAAGCGCGGGATTGCTGGTGCCAAAGGATGATCCCTATGTTCTGGCGGGCGCGATCCTTCGTTTGATCGATGATCCGGGCTTTCGGCGCCGGTTGGCGGATGGCGCCTGGGACCATGCCCAGAAACTGCCAAGGTGGAAAGAAACGGCCGGCATCATTGCCAATGTTCTGAAGCGGTCACAGAGATGAGCTTCACCGCGGAGTGGTTAGCGTTGAGAGAACCCGTGGACCATCGCTCTCGCAACAAGCGGGTGGCTGATGCGGTGCGGGCCTATTTCTCCGGCCGCAGCGAGCTGGCGGTCGTCGATCTCGGCGCCGGGACCGGCTCCAATCTTCGCGCAACCGCGCCTTTGCTTCCGCCCGCGCAACATTGGACGGTGATCGATCACGATGCGGCGTTGCTTGAGGAAATAGAGCCAACCACTTCGGCGATCGAGATCGATCGGGAGCAGATCGACCTCGCGGCTGACCTTGCACAGGCATTTTGCTTATCCGCCCCTTGCGCGCTCGTCACCGCCTCAGCCCTGTTCGATCTCGTATCAGCCCCATGGGTCGAACAGTTCGTGGGCTTCGTCGCCAGCCGCAGGCTGCCTCTTTATGTGAGCCTTATTTATACGGGCGTAGAGCGATGGCTGCCGCTCCACGGGTTAGATCCAGACGTTCTGGCGGCCTTCCTGCGGGATCAGAGGCGGGATAAGGGCTTTGGTCCTGCCCTGGGCCCTGATGCCTGGAACTGGCTGGTGACGCTGCTCGAGGCGCGGGGCTATCAAATCGTCATGGGACCGAGCGACTGGCAGCTGACAACCGCCGACGGCCAGCTGATCCGGGCGCTTGCCCATAGTATTGCCGATGCGGTCGCGCGCGAGGGAAGCCTTCCCACTCGCGATGTCGAGGACTGGCGTCAGGCGCGAGAGACCGCCCAGGCCTGCGCCATCGGGCATAAGGACATCTTTGCCATTCCGGACCGGCCACAGCGTGTCCGGCCCCATGCTCCCGCCAAGAGTTTCGGCGCGAGGCCGTGAGGGCAAAAGGCACCTGCTTCAGGGGGTGGACCGCAAATCACAGTCGAGCAGCACATCGCCGCCGGGCAAGGGATGGGCTTGCATACGCGGCCGCAGGGCATGGGTCAGAGTTGAGATTGGCGGCAGGTTGAGCCCAGTCTTGCCCGACCCAATAATAATCGGAGCGAGCAGAACATGAAGGCGGTCGAGCGCGCGGGCGGCGATGAAGGACGAAACGGTCCGCGCACCGCCTTCGACGAGCAGCCGTCGCAGTCCACGCTGCATCAGCGCCGCCACGATTTGATGCGGATCGAATGCGTTACCATATAGGGGCAAAGTGATGACATCCGCGCTTGTCGCAGCACAGGAGCTGGTTTCGCACGTCACTCGGATCACCGGACCGAAACCATCGGTGAGGCACCGGGCCTCAGCAGGGGCCCGGCCATGGGGATCGATGATGACCCGCACCGGTGTCGCACCCTCAACCCGGCGCACGGTGAGCTGAGGATCATCGGCGATGACGGTGCCGACGCCAACGATCACGGCATCCACTTCGGCCCGGAGGCGATGCAGATGATCCAAAGCGGCCGGACCGTTGATATAGCGGGAGGCACCGGTGACGGTGGCAATGCGTCCATCCAGAGATTGCCCCAGCTGGGCTATCACGAAGGCCTTTTGGGGATCGGATTGTGCAATCGGCGAGAACGCGGCCTCATACTGCGACATCGAAAACCTACTGTGCGGCGATAGCAATTTGCTTCTCTTGCTGAACCCTATAGTAATCGGATTGGCGCTTCACTCCGAGAGTAAGCTCGCGTCCAGAGGCAAATCTTGATGGTGTCCTCCACACATAAGGCAGTTAGCCAATTCATGACCCTTTTGGGAGATTCCGAGACGCTCGCCGTCGAACGCAGCATGGGGGAGCTGCGCGCCGGCCGGCCAGTGCTCGTCTCACAAGGCGATGCGGTGAGTGTGGTGGCCGCTGTCGAGACGCTGGATGAAGCGTTCCTTGCCAAGCTCGAAGCAGTGGCTTCGGGACCGCTGCGGCTGGTCATGACCTCGGCGCGCTGGCGCCATCTCGGGATGGTTGCCGATCGTGGGGCCGCAGTGATTCTAGATCAGCCGATCAACACGAAGCGGCTCGCCGAGCTCGTTACAAGCGATACAACGGACGTTACAGAAGACCTGTCGGCGCCCACCGCCATCGAACTTGCGTCGCTCGATCTCGTCCGGCTGGCCCTGCTTCTGCCGGCGGTCATCACCGTGCCGGTGAGCACGGCCACGCGCGAGAAGCTCGCCGCTCTCTGCCGGGTCAACACGGTTGCGGTCGAGGCCTATCGTGCAAGCCGGGCGGCGCGCGTGCGGATCGTCACGGAAACACCGGTGCCGCTCGAAATGGCCCCTCACTCGAAATTCGTGGTATTTCGCGGGGGCGAGGGGATGCGCGATCAGATCGCGATCCTCATCGGCACCAAGCCCGGCGAGCCCGATCCCACAAAGCCGGTGCTGGTCCGGCTGCACTCGGCCTGCCTCACGGGTGATTTGTTCGGCAGCCTCAAATGCGACTGCGGTGATCAGCTGCGCGGGGCCATGGCGCATATGGCCGAACATGGCGGCGGTGTGATCCTCTATCTCGATCAGGAGGGTCGCGGGAACGGGATCTCGAACAAGCTTCGGGCCTATCGGCTGCAGGCTGAAGGGCATGATACGTTCGAGGCCGACGAGATCCTCGGTTTCGACATGGATCATCGCCGTTTCGAATTTGCCGCGAGCATGCTCAAGCAGCTGGGCTTCGAGACGATAACACTGCTCACCAACAATCCGGCCAAGATTGCGGCGCTGCAGCAATCGGGGCTTACGGTTGTCGGCTCGCAGCGGCTGACAGGCCGGCTCAATATCTATAATCGCGGCTATCTCCAGGCCAAGCGCGAGCGTGCCGGGCATATGATCGATAAAGCGCTGCTGAACGCCGCAAAGGCCGGAGAATAGGCAGAGAACCGGCCCGTTTGGCCGTGTTGCGACTTGAGCACTGTTCGCAAGCCTTGTGACATGCGCCAAGTCGCGCGGTTTGGCGCGCTGTGCTATAGGCACGAGCCCGATCTGATCATGACGAATTGCCTGGCTTTCCGAAATCATGGCTGCCCCACTCCTTACGCTTCAGAATATCCAGCTCACCTTTGGCGGCACGCCCCTGCTCACGTCAGCGGATCTGACCGTCGAGCCCGGTGACCGGCTGTGCCTCGTCGGGCGCAACGGCTCGGGGAAATCGACGCTCCTCAAGATCGCTGCCGGCTTCATCGAGGCCGATAGAGGCGAGCGGGTGGCGCAATCAGGCGTCACCATCCGCTATCTGCCGCAGGAGCCGGATTTCGGCGGGGCGCCAACGACGCTCGCCTATGTCGAGGCGGGGCTTGGACCTGCGGATGATGCCTATCGCGCCCAATATCTTCTCAACGCACTCGGCCTGACGGGTACCGAGGATCCCGCCACGCTCTCCGGGGGCGAAGCCCGGCGCGCGGCGCTGGCCCGGGTGCTCGCGCCCTCGCCGGACATCCTTCTGCTGGACGAGCCCACCAACCATCTCGATCTGCCGGTGATCGAATGGCTGGACAGCGAGCTCTCCGCGATGCGGTCGGCGATCGTCATCATCAGCCATGATCGCCGCTTCCTCACCAATCTCTCCAAGGCGACCGTGTGGCTCGATCGCGGTCTGACGCGGCGCATCGATCGGGGCTTTTCTCATTTCGAGGCCTGGCGCGATGAGGTGCTCGAACAGGAGGAGCGCGACCGCGAGCGGCTCGACAAGAAGATCGCGATGGAGCTCGAATGGGTGCGCTATGGGGTGACCGCCCGACGCAAGCGCAATATGGGCCGGTTACGCGGGCTCGAGGAGCTTCGGCAGAAGCGGGCCGAGCAGCGGCGCGTGCAGGGCGTGGCGCGCATGGCCGCATCCGAAGCGGAAGCCTCCGGCAAGCTGGTGATCGAGGCAAAGGATCTCAGCAAGTCCTTCGATGGAGTGCCCATCGTCCGCGAGTTTTCGATCAGGATCGGCCGTGGCGATCGGGTTGGGATTGTCGGGCCCAATGGCGCGGGAAAGACCACGCTGCTTGCGCTGCTCACCGGGATCATGGCCCCGGACAGCGGCACTATCAGACTTGGCACGAATCTCGAAATGGTGAGCCTTGACCAGAAGCGTTCGGCGCTCGATCCGAGCTGGACCCTCACGGAGGCCCTCACCGGCGGGCGGGGCGATACGGTCTTCGTCAACGGGCAGCCCAAGCATGTCATCAGCTATATGAAGGATTTCCTGTTCACGCCGGAGCAGGCGCGCACACCTGTGCATGCCTTGTCAGGGGGCGAACGGGGCCGCCTGATGCTGGCACGGGCTTTGGCGCAGCCCTCCAATCTCCTGGTGCTGGACGAGCCGACCAATGATCTTGATCTCGAAACGCTCGATCTGCTCGAAGAGCTGCTCAGCACTTATGAAGGCACCGTGCTGCTGGTCAGTCACGATCGCGACTTTCTCGACCGGGTCGTCACCTCGGTGATCACGCCGGAGAGCCTGAACGAGGTCAAGCGCGGGCGCTGGATCGAATATGCGGGCGGCTATTCGGATATGATCGCTCAACGAGGCCAGGATCTCGGCGGCCGGCCGCGAATGGGCGAGAAGAAGCCGGCAGCCACTATAGGACTGCGCCCTGAAAAAGCAGCATCCACCCCGCAGCAGGTGCCGAGCAAGCGACGGCTCTCGCCCAAGGAGCAGCATAATCTCAAGGTGCTGCCGGGCCGGATCGAGGCCCTGCAGGGTGAGGTTGCGATGCTGCAGGCGAAGCTTGCATCGGCGGATTTCTACGCCAAGGACGCAGGCGGCTTTGCAGCCACCGCGCAAGCTCTGGAAAAAGCTCAGGTGGCGCTTGCCGAGGCGGAAGAGGCTTGGCTCGAGCTCGAAATTTTACGCGAGGAAATCGAGGGCTGATCGGGATCTTGCCCCCCGGGACTGGGAAGCGAGGGGCTAGAGATCGCGCACTCGAAGATAAGCGAAAGCCCTCTAGGCTGCGGCGCCCCGGTTATGGGCCCTGGTGTCGAAGAAGAGGGCCTGGCTGATCATGGCCTTCACCATATCGGGCTGGAATGGCTTGGTGATCAGGAAGGTGGGTTCCGGGCGATCTCCGGTCAGCAGCCGTTCGGGATAGGCAGTGATGAAGATCACCGGCACCTCGAGCCCGCCGAGAATCTCATTGACTGCATCAAGGCCCGAGCTTCCATCCGCCAGCTGGATATCGGCGAGGATGAGGCCGGGCCGCTTCTTCTGGACCTCGCCAACCGCTTCCTTGTGGGTGCGCGCGATGCCCAGGACCGAATGGCCAAGACCCTCGACGAGCGCCTCCAGATCCATGGCGATGATCGGCTCATCCTCGATGATCAAAATCTCGGTCGCCACCTGCCGGGCGATCTCGCGACCTGCCGTATCCAGGAGCTCGTCCAGCTCCTCCGGGGAAACATCGAGAATGGTCTGAACCTGATCGGGCGAAAAGCTCTCGACAGCGGTGAGCAAGAAGGCTTGGCGGGGGCGCGGGGGCAGCTGCTCCAGCCGACGCTCGGCCATGGCCGCAGGACTTGCACCGGGGCCATCTTCGCGCTGGTTCACTTCAAGGGATTGCCAGATCTTCAGGAAGGTCTTGAACAGGGCAACGCGCGGGTCCTGGTCTGACGGAAAGGAGGAGGGATCAGCGATGATCGCCTCCAGCGTGGCTGCAACATAGGCATCACCGCTGCTCTGATTGCCGCAAAGCGCACGGGCGAAGCGCCTCAGATAAGGGATATTCGGGGCAATCTTCTCAGTAAGCGGCATTGGTTCCCTCTCTGATACCACCGGTGGGGTTCGGGCCGGAGCAGCCGCAACCTCAGCCGCGACAGCGCCCGATGAATAAGTTGGCACCCGCTAAACGAATGGGCCATCAAAAAGTTCCCCGGCTCAGGGAACCGGTCCAGAGCATCCGGCGTTAAATTCTACCGGTGGGGCCAGTGCGCTGTTCCGGCAAAAAGGGGCCTTGCGAAATGGACGATCATGGTGACCAGGGAAAATGATGACATGGGGGCGAGCGTCGATCCCTCGACCAATTTGGAAGAGCAAAGAGGCGACCAGAACAATCCGGTAGTGGATAAGAAAATCCAGGAAAGGCTCGGACGCCAGCTCAAGGCCCTTTACGAGGACGTTGTCAAGCAACCGATCCCCGATCGCCTGCTGAACCTCATGGCTCAGCTAGAGGCGCAGAAGAAAGGGTCGGATGACGCATGACCGTATCAGGTAATCTGCGGACATTGCTGATCAGCCAGATCCCCAATCTGCGCGCCTTCGCCTATTCGCTATGCGGCAATAGCGACGAGGCGGATGATCTCGTTCAGGAGACATTGATGCGCTCCTGGGCCAATATCGAGAGCTTCCAGGAAGGCACCAATCTCAGGGCATGGCTGTTCACGATCCTGCGCAACGCCTTCTATTCCGAGCGAAGACGGCGGCGCAACGAGGTCGATAACGGGGAAGGGGAGGCTGAAACCAGGCTCGTCGACATTCCCCGCCAGGACAGCCACATGGATTTCCAGGATTTTCGCGCCGCCCTCGCCGATCTGCCGGAAGAGCAGCGCGAGGCCCTCATCCTGGTGGGCGCCTCCGGCTTTTCCTATGAGGAAGCAGCGGAGATCTGCGGCTGCCGGGTCGGCACGGTGAAAAGCCGGGTGAGCCGCGCGAGGCGTCGCCTCATCGAGCTCCTCGCGCTCGAAAACGCAGGGGAATTCAGCAACGACGCCACGTCCGAGGCGGTGCTGAGCCTTGCTGGAACCGCATCCTCGCAATTTCAAAGACGGTGAGTGGACGCGATCCCAGTCGCGCCCATCTGGACAAGCCACGGCACTCTCGCCGCCGACAGGAGGCCGGCTAGAGCGTTTCGCCACAAGAACAGCGAAGCTCTAGCCCCTCGCCATGAGACCGGTCGTTGCAGCTTGGCGCGCCTTGGTGGGTGCCAAATCCACCGGAGGCGTTGAGCGGGGCCAAATTACACAACCTTAAGTAGGAAAACTCTGATCAGCCATTTAAGGTCGGCGTGCTCTGAAATTTGGAGGCACATTATGACTTTCGCTCCGGTGATGACCCAAGACCCCGCTTCGGTGGATATAAGCGGCTCTGGTTCCAATGGAGGCACGGTCGAGACAATCGTCGTGAAGTCTTGGAACCCGTTCCCGCCGGTCTTTCACCTGCATCACCCGGCGGTCGCGCAGGAACCTGTCCAGCCGGCCGACCATCTCAACGCCACCGAGTCCAGCTGGACCCACTAAGCCCCAAGGTTTCAACCGGACTGGCCGGCGAGTAAGCTTCGCGCGGCCAGTTCCCTTGCTCGCATTTTCTTCACGCGAACCGGTACCCGCTTCGCTCGAAAATGCTCTAAGGTCCCGGGCTGATCAGCGGAGGGGAATGGCATGGCCGAATGGACCAAGGATGAGAGCGGCATGATCCTGCTCCGGCCGCTCGCGGGCTATGAGACGGCGGTCGTGGCGGAGACAGCCTGCGCCCTGCGCATCGAGCATGGCTCGGGTCATGCGGAAAAACCCGGGCTCGAAGCGGTGCAGCTCGTGCTCACCTCCGCGCAGGCACGCGCATTGGCGGGCGCGCTTTTGCGCATGGCAGACCGGGCAGAGCGCCTGCCGCCGCCTGGAACCCCAAGAAACTGAGCGGGCGAGGGGATAAGCACCGCTTATCATTGATTGCGCCGCGCTCTCCGCGCATTATTCACTCAGAGAGAATCAAGCTACACGTCGGCGCAGCGGGCGAGACCGGGGAAACAGCTATGAAACAGTATGTTTTAGCGCTAGCGCTGGCGCTCCTGCTGGCCGGCTGCGGAGGCCCAACCCTGCGCGATGAGCCGCCGGTGGCGAGCTGGGTGGCGAAGCGGCCATTCAAGGCCAGCATCGCCTGCGTTGTCGGCGCGCTGGACCGGGCCTTCGAGCAATCATCCCCGGCCGGCCTGCCGATCCTGCATCGGGTGAGCATCCAGGAGCCCAATGTCATCGCCAAGGTCGCGCCTCTCTACGGCGACAACCTCATTGGGCCGTTGCGGCCCTATTGGGTGCGCCTCATGGTGCTGTCCCAGGGCGAAACGGTGGTTGATCTCTACGTCTTCCCCGAGTGGGAGGGACCGGTGCTCGCAGCGCTCAGGCCTTGCTTTTGAGTGAGAGTGCCCTCGAAGCAATGGCGTTGAGGGAAGTTGCGAGATCATCGCACAATGCCGTCGCAATCCATGGCTCTCGGCGGGATCTGTGCGCGTATCGACATTGCGGGGTTTGCAAGGCCGCGAGCGGATGATAGAACCCGGTCCGGCCTAAGGCATATCAGCGGGCTTTGCCCTGATCGCGCTGGAGGGGTGGCCGAGTGGTTTAAGGCAGCGGTCTTGAAAACCGCCGTGCGTGCAAGCGCACCGTGGGTTCGAATCCCACCCCCTCCGCCAACCGCCGCCGATTGCCCCCTGTGGTGCGAGATTTCCGCCGATTGCCGCACTCGCAGCTCTAACGCACGCTTGACCGTCGAGACGCGTGGCACTCGTTGCATGCAAACTCGCTTTTACAGGGTCGACACGGGAGCAGCGGTGTAGCAAAGGGTGTGTGGAAACACACTGGGGCGCGGCCTCGCCAGCCCTGTACCGCTTTGTGCGACGTCAGATGCGCCACCCCGGCCATAAGCTAGGGGGCGACCAGCTCCGCGAGCTTGGCCGCGACGTCTGCCATCGGCTCTTCTGCAGTGCTCAAGCCGCTTCGCGAGCCGAGTAGGGGGCTGACTTCACGAAGAGCTTCGTACGTCGTGTCGTGCACGATGGGAACGAGCAGGTCACGCGCCAACAGTGCAGATAACTCTTTCTCAGCGACGCCCTCTCCTTGGATGCGGCGCAGCAGAGCAGGGGTTACCAGCACGATCCCGATTCGCGACTTCGCCAGTCCCTTGTCGATTTCGCGGAGCAACGTCGTGCCGAGGGAGACGTCCTTCTCGCTGAACCAGACAGAGACACCGTGCGACTCGAGCAGATCGTGCAGCTGCTTGGCGGCCCCTTTCCGGTCGTCCCACGCGTGGCAGAGAAAGACATCTCGACGGTCAGGTAGGAGCGGTCGATTCTCGACGCTGCTGCGGATTGGCGTGAGTGATCGCACCTGTGCGTCCGTGTACACGACGGACGAACCTGCTGGCGACCATCTCGGTTTCCTGCTGCTGCCGGACCCACCTCCACTGCTCCGGCCGCCTCCGCTACTCGCTGACGAAGAGTAGGGTCGGTACGAGTACGACCCGTAGCCGCTATGGCGGCTAATGCCGCCACCACACGCTGGGCAGGCCGCTCGACCGCTCGCTGTGCGATGGCCATGTACTGGTGCTGTGCATCTTGCCATGGGGTTGACGATACCTAATGCCCTGGCCGCTCTCAACCGCTAACGTAAGCGACTTCGCCCCTCGGCTGTGGCTCCTCCGGCCTGATCTTACGATCTGGTCGGCAGGGCTAAGTCGGTGGCGTTCAGCCGTGGGCAAGGCCGACGGCCGGGCGCTGCTACAAGCCCTGTTTGATGATTCGGATTAGCAGGGTGGGTGACCTCCTGCCCCTGACGGCCACTTGAGTGGCCGCAAACCGGCGCTGGCCGTCGTCCGAGTGTGGATGTACGCAATGGCCAAGAGCGAACCGTGCAAAAACCACCGCAATTCGGACATTCGCTCTCACCTTCATCGACAGCTAGACCCAGCTTTCCGTTGCGTCGGCTTCGGCCCGCCAGTTGGGCCGTTCACGACGCGTAATCTCGCCGCCAATCGTTCTCAGCTGTCCTGAAGCGTTACAAGCCACCAAGGAACGTACGGCGTGGCAGCCCGCGGGCGGGCTCGATCAGCCCGTGATCGCCCGCGGCTTCGTTGTCTCAGCTTACGCCAGGCCCGCCTTTTCGCGCGCCTGGAAGGCATGAACCGCCGCTTCCATGGTCACGAACTCGGCGCCCTTCGACATCAGACCCTCGATGAGGCGCTCGAGGAACAGCATTCTGTGGCCGCGGCCGATCACATAGGGATGGCAGGTATAGGTGAGCACGCCCCAATCGCAGGTCCGGCGCATATATTCGAAATCGTCCAGCCAGTTCGAGAGCACGCCATTGGTGTTCATCAGCGCGTTGGTGACGCTGGTCGGCGTGCGCATGAACTCGAAATGCGGGAAGTCATCGAGGCTCCAGGCGACGGGCATTTCATAGAGATTGGTGACGGTTCCGAACTCCATCGGGCGGTCGACATAGACCTTGTCGCCCTGCCGGACCCGATAGGGCGAGTGATCATGGGCCATCATGCTGCTGTCATAGAGATAACCATGCTTCAGCAAGAGATCGACGGTGTTGTCGCTGAGATCCCATGAGGGCGAGCGATAGCCGGCCGGACGGCGGCCCCAGAATTTCTCGACCGCTTCCCCGCCCTTCACCAGGCTCTCTTCTTCCTGCTCTCTCGAGAGATTTGAGGGGGGAACATGGGTATAGCCATGATTGCCCATCTCATGGCCGGCTGCGACGATCGCCTCGACGCTGCGTGGATAGGTCTCGATGACAATTCCGGGCGTGTAGAACGAGGCGGTGATGCCGTAGCGCTTGAGCAGCTCGAGGATGCGGGGAACGGCCACCACGCCGAACTCACCGCGCGAGACCGGCGTCGGGGTCAGCATGCCGCGGGCGGCAAGCCCCGACCATGCGTCGAAGTCAAAGGTCAAGCAGGCCATCAATTTCTTCTGGGTCATCGGTCTTCTCCCGGATGGTGCGGCATGGCTTGGAAATCAGGCATTTTCGAGCGCAAGAATGGTGGCGGCAACCGCTTGGGCCCTCGGCACGAAGGTGCTGAGATCGCAATATTCCTCTGGGGTGTGCGCATTGCCGCCCACGGGGCCCGTGCCACAGACGGTGGGGGCACCCGCCGCCAGGGCAAAGCCGCTATCGGCCGAGCCGCCGGTGGGCTCGCCCTCGATCATGAGACCGAGCGAATGGGCACAGGCGCGATAGGCCTCGATCACCTGTTCGCTCGCCTTGGTCGGGAACAGCGGCAGGAAATTGCTCTCATGGGTGATTTTGGCGGCCGTCCCATCCACATGCACATGATGGATGATATCGGAAATCCGCCTATAGAGCCTCTCCTTATCCACGTGATGGGTGAAGCGGATGTCGAGCTGCGCCTTCACGTAAGGGGCGACCGTGTTGATCGACTGGCCGCCATGGACAGTCCCCACATTGGCGGTGACGCCCGTGGCCGGATCGGTGAGGGCGTGGAGCTCGATGATCTTGCGGGCGAGGGCTTCGATGGCGCTGCGGCCCTTGTCATGATTGACGCCGGAATGGGCGGGAATGCCCGTGACCTCGAAATCGATGAAGAAGGCGCCCTTGCGCTCGCTGACGAAATTGCCGCTGACACGGCCCGGCTCCGCATTGAACACCGCGCGCGCATGCCTCGCCATCTCGGTGATGAGCGTGCGCGAGGCGGGGGAGGCGATCTCCTCGTCGCAGGTGTAAAGCACCTGGATCGGGCGGGTTGAAATTTTGAGCTCGGCAAAGGCCTTGGCGATGAAGGTGTTCATCACCAGGCCCGATTTCATATCGGCGACGCCGGGCCCATGGGCCATGCCGTCTGTCACGGAATAGGGCCGGGCAGCAGCCGTGCCCTTCGGGAAGACCGTGTCCATATGGCCCATGAGCAGGTAATGGTCGCGCGATGGGCCGGCTTCACCTTGAACGGCGGCGACGAGGCAGGTGCCATATCCCGGCTGCGGATAAAGTCTCGTTTGAAGGCCCGAGCCTTGAAGGGCCTCCTCGAAATGACGCGCGACGGTTGCAAGGCCCGCTTCGTCGCGGCTGCCGCTGTCGGCATTGACCACCTTTTCCAGCAGGCTGAACATCTCTGCTTCATGGCCTTCCAGCCAGGCCAGAACCTCGCTACGCGCGGAATGATTTGACGCCATTTGATCCTCAGTGAAGACGCGCAAACATGCGCGCTGTCGAAATGCTCCGGGATGGTCAGCCTGCTGGCAAAAGGCGCGAGGCCTCGTATCCCCAGCCGAATGTCACAGTCTCGCCAATGCTCGGATGGGCGCCGGCAGCGCCAGTGGCAGCATTGGTCGCCAGCGCGATATAGCGAAGGCTAGCACCATCCGTGAGATGGTAATAGGTCAGGGCACCGGTATAGATGACATGGGTGACGGTGCCGGTTGCGACATTGAACCCCTCGCTCGGCAGATCGGACAAGACGATATTCTCCGGCCTGATCAAGACGCTGACCTCTTGGCCCACGGCAATGCCGGCTGCGTGTGGGACCGTCACCAAAGACCCGCTGCCCTGCAGCCGGACCTTGGCCAGCGGTGCCTCGACAGTTTCCACTCTGCCCTTCAGGGCATTTGAAATGCCAATGAAATCGGAAACGAAGGGGGTGGCGGGCTGCCGGTAGATTTGCTCGGGCGTGCCGACCTGGACGATGCACCCACTCTCCATCACCACGATCCGATCCGAAAGGGTGAGTGCCTCTTCCTGGTCATGCGTGACAAAAATGGTCGTGATGCCGACCTCGCGCTGGAGCGAGCGGATTTCTATCTGCATCTGCTCTCTCAGCTTCTTGTCCAAGGCGCCGAGCGGCTCGTCCAGAAGCAGGACATCGGGCTTGGTCACGATGGCGCGCGCCAGTGCCACGCGCTGGCGCTGGCCACCGGAGAGCTGCGAGGGAAGGCGGTCGCCCTGGCTGTCCAACCGGACGAGGCGCATGACATCCTTGACGTTGCGGTCGATTTCGCTGCGCGGCTGCTTCCGCATCGACAATCCGAACGCGATGTTCTGGTAGACCGTCATGTGCGGGAAAAGGGCGTAGTTCTGGAACACCATGCCAATGTTGCGCCGATAGGTGGGCACATTGTTCACGCGTGTGTTGCGAATGGTGATCTCGCCCTCGTCAGGCTCCTCCAGGCCTGCGATCATGCGCAGGGTCGTGGTCTTGCCGCAGCCGCTGGGGCCGAGGAAGCTCACCATCTCGCCACGGTCAACGGAAAGCGAGATCCCGTTGACCGCCAGAACCCGGCCGTACCATTTCTTCACGGCCGTCAAGCGCACATCTGACATTCGGACTGTCCTGACGATGCCGCTACGCCTTGAGCGTGCGGTCGATCAAAGCCTTGTATTTCGGGAGCTGGCTGCCGATCTCCGCGAAATCCGGACGGATCAGCTTGGCGACCGCCTCATCCACGGTGACGATACCGGCCTGCCGGTCGCTTTCCGGAATGACCACGGTCTTGTTGACCGGCGAGAAGAAGCCGCGCTTGATGGCGGCGAGCTGGAAATCCTCGCTGAGCCAGGTGTTCATATAGGCCTGGGTGAGGCGCGAGGTGCCCTTATCGAAGCCTTTGCACAGCTGCATGTGGCAGGCCCACTGCACGGCCCCTTCTTCCGGAATGGTGAAGGCCACGTTCTTGCCCTGGCTGCGGGCCAGTTCCGCCCAGGCGCCCCAATGCGGGGCAAGCCACACCTCGCCGCGATGGACGAGATCTTCCTCGACGATCGGGGAGGACACCCAGGCGCCGATATTCTGCTTGTGGGGGGCCCAGGCCTTGATGCCTTCCGCCACATTGGGACCTTTGCCGCTGGCCACAGCCGCCATGACATAGGCGTCGAAATAGGCATCCCACATGGAGACCCGGCCCTCATAGTCCGGCTTGAACAGGTCGAGCCAGGATTTCGGCTTCTCGACCTTGTCCGGGTTGTACATGATGCCGTAAGGGCTGATGAGGAAGGGGATGCCGAAGCCGCCCGGGGTCATGACGACCTCCGGAACGGTGTCGCGGTAGGTCATGATCTCCGGATCGAACTTCTCCCACATGTCGTCGGCGATGCCGCGCTGGGCGAAATAATCATTGATCATCGCGCCCGAAATCACCGGCCGGCTCTTCTGGGCCAGCATGCGCGGATAGGATGTGGCGTTGTTGGAGTCGATGACCTCGACGGTCAGGTTGGGGGCGAGCTTTTTCGCCGCGGGCGTCGAGATCTCATTGCACAAAGTAGGCAGGATGCCGGGCTGGGACAGGATCGTCAGCTTGGAAACCTCTGCTTCCGTTTCGGCGGCCAGCACTTCTGCGAAGCGGGTCGCGGCGACCGTGCCAACGCCGGCCAGCAACAGGGACTTGAGAATTGTGCGCCGGGACGGGCTGGTGCCAAAATTCTTAAGCAGGTAGCGCTCTTCGTGATCGAGCTTTTTCATCGATTTCTCCTTTCACCCCTAATCCGTCCGATTAGTGTCGGAACTGCTTCTGCATGCCGATGAACCGTTCAACGAGAACGATGACCACGGCGGTAAAAGCAACGAGCATTGCCGAGATGGCCGCCACCGTCGGATCCATCTGAAACTCGGTGTAGTAGTAGATCTCGAGCGGCAGGGTCATCACACCCGGCCCGACGAGGAACAGCGAGATCGTGAATTCATCAAAGGAGATGATCGCCGCAAAGACCGCACCGGCGATGAGGCCCGGCCGCAGCATCGGCAGGGTGACGAGGAAAAAGGCCTTGAGCGGGTTCGCCCCGAGCGTGCGCGCGGCTTCCTCATAGGCTATGTCGATTTCGGAAAGGGTTGCCCCGACCGTGCGCACCACATAAGGCACGGTCACGATCACATGCGCAAAGACGAGCCCCCAGAAGGTGCGCACCAACCCTAGGGGCCCGAGCACCATCACCAGGGCCACCGCCAGGACGATGGCTGGAAAGACCAGCGGCGTCATGAAAAGCAGCTCCAGCATTTCGCGACCGGGGAACTTGTGGCGGACGATGGCGAAAGAGGCCAGCGTGCCGATGATCAGGGAAATGGCCGATGCGAGCACCGCAACCGCGATCGTGATCCAAAGCGCATCCCAGAAGGGCTGGTGGTTCCAGGCGGTCTCGAACCATTTGAGCGACAGGCCCTTGGGCGGGAAGGCGAGGGTCGGATCGGTATTGAACGCCGCCGGAATGACGATCGCGATCGGAAGGGCCAGGAACAGCAGCACCAGCCCGACATAGATATTGAGAAGAGTGTCGCTCCTGCGCCTCATCGCTTGGCGTGCCTCCGGATCGCAAAGCCATAGGCAAGGAGAATGAGCAGCGTGGCGAAGGTGAGGATCATCGAGGCGGCAGCACCCAAGGGCCACTCGACCATGACGACCATCTGTTCGTAGATCGAGATCGACATGACGGTCACGTGGCCCCGTCCGAGCCAGATCGGGGTGATATAGGCGCCGATGCACAAGCAGAACACGATGACCGAGCCGGCCGCGATCCCCTGGACCGAAAGCGGCAGCACCACGCGGGTAAAGGTCCTGCGCGGATTGGCGCCCAGGACAGCGGCGGCTTCCATCAGGGATCCGTCGATCTTGCCCAGCACGCTGGCAATCGAGAGCACCATGAAGGGCAGCAGCACATGGACCATGCCGACGACCACGCTCCAGAAGCTCTGCATCAAGCGCACGGGCTCATCGATGATGCCCAGAGCCAGCAGGGCCGCATTCACCAGCCCCTCATTGCCGAGCAGGATCGTCCAGCCAATGGTGCGGACGACGATGCTGACGAGCAGCGGTGATACAACCCCAAGAAAGACCAGATGCTTGAAGCGCGACTGGCTGCGCGCCAGAAACCAGGCGACGGGATAGCCGATAATGGCGGTGAGGAGCGTCACCACCAAGGCAAGCCCGAAGGTGCGCAGGGCGATGCCGATGAAATAGCTGTCGGTGACAAATTGAAGGTAATGGGTCAGCGTCAGCGCCGTCTCGCCGGGATATTTGTCCAGCAGCGACATGTGGATCATGGTCGCGAAGGGCCAGATGAGACCCGCGCCCAGCAGCACCACGCCCGGAAGCACCAGCGCCAGGATCTCGATGGTCCGCTTGGAACGGCTAGTGGTCGCGCTCATTTGCAGCGAGCCTTCAGTTCACCCATTGGCCGCCGTCGACATCGAGGATCTCGCCTGTCATGTAACAGGGCTCCATTGTGGCCAGGAATTCGACGACGACCGCCACGTCGTCCGGTGTCCCGACCCGGTTTAAGGGAACGGATTGCCGGATCGCTTCCTCGCGGGTCGCGATCAGCTGCTCGGTCAGGTTGGTGCGAATGGATCCCGGACAGATCGCATTGACGGTCACGTGGGGGGCGAGCTCCTTGGCCAAGGCGCGGGTCAGGCCAAGAATCCCGGCCTTTGACGCGCAATAGGCAAATTTGCTCACCGCCGAGGGTGCACCACCCGTGCCGGCGCTGACGGAAGACATGTTGATGATCCGGCCATATTGAGCCTGGACCATGTGGGGGGCTACCGCCTTGCACCAGTTGAAGACGCCCTTGAGATTGACCGCGAGGGTCCGATCCCATTCCGCTTCCGTAATCTCAAGGATGGTTTTGGGCTGAGAGATGCCGGCATTGTTCACCAGCACATCGATACGGCCGAACCGCTGAATGACCGCCTGGCAATGGGAAGTGACCGTTGCGAACTCACTGACATCACCGGGAAGGATGATGGCCGGCTGTCCGGCCCTACTCCATTCCGCCGCGAGTGCATCGAGTGCCGGGCCACTCAGATCCGCAAGGCCCAGGGCATAGCCTTTCTGGGCGAGCCTTCTTGCAGATGCAAGCCCGATCCCGGCAGCCGCGCCGGTGATGACTGCGACTTTCTGTTGTGCGCTCATTGGCCTTGCCCCATGCCTCTGCCGCTCGCCCGTCGCCCAAAGAAAGCACAGTTCGGGCCGGCCTTGCAATAAATGTTGCAACGATGCTTGTGGGAAAGGATGGCATCCGCAGGCCGAGGGCGCTACATGATCAGTCGCAAGAGATCCCTGGGTGTGGATATGAACATTCTCCGGCGCATAGAAGATTATCACGGCCGATGGACGCCGAGCGAGGCGCGGCTCGTTGCCTATATCACGCGCAGCTATCCGCAATCGCTCCTGTCGCCTGCAATATCCATTGCAAAGGAATTGGGCATCAGCCCTTCGACCGTCGTACGGCTATTCCCCAAGCTCGGCTATGGCTCATTTCTGGACGCGCAGATCGAGGCACGACGCGAGATTGCGCTGAAGCTGTCATCCCCGGCCGAGAGGGCGGATGTGGGCCTTCTCGATGACAGCCTGGTCAATACGCTGGATGCATCCATCAAGACCGATCTCTCCAACATCACGACGAGCCGGGAGGAGCTGGACGTTGCCGCCTATACGGCCATCGTGGATTGCCTCTGCCGCAAGGATCGCGGCACGATCTATGTGGCGGGCGCCAAGAACAGTTACGCGATCGCCGTCTATCTCCACACCCATCTCAATATGTGCCTGCCCAATGTGGAGCTCTTGCGGCTCGACGGCGCCTTGCAGGCCGATCAGCTGCTCTGGGCCGGACCCAAGGACATCATGCTGATCGTGTCGGTTCGGCGATATGCCCGTGCCACTCTCCATGCAGCCCGGCACTTCCGGCAGCTCGGCGCCAAGATTCTCACGATCACGGACAATGCCTCGGCGCCGGTTGCCGAGCTGGCGGACCACGGCCTCCTGTTCCGCATCGCCGCGGTCTCGCCCTTCGACTCCTTCACGGCTGCCGTGGCGCTCAGCAATGCCATCGTGGCGGGTGTGGCGAGCCGCCGACACAATGACGTGCGCCGGACGCTGCAGCAGGCAGACGCCCTATGGCGCGGTTTCGAGATCTTTGTGTAGCCTGCGAGTGGGTGTGATGCTCACGACGAGCGCTGCAGGGACCGGCCAGTGAGAAAGCCTCCGTCCACCACGATCGTCTCCCCATTCACATAATCCGCGGCGGGGGATGCGAGGAATGCGGCCACATTGGCGATATCGTCCACCCGGCCGATGCGCCCGCTCGGCACCATGGAAATGAACTGCCGGCGGTAGTCTTCCGTCACCAGCCCTTCCTTGGCCTCAACCAGGCCGGGTGCGACGCAGTTCACGCGGATGCCCAAGGGGCCGAATTCCTGCGCGAGCGACTTCGTCATCATGACGACCGCCGCCTTGGAGGCGCTGTAGTGACAGGCGCCAACTCTCGCCGAGAAGGCCGAGGTCGATGCCACATTGACGATGCAGCCCGTGAGGCCCGCCTCGGTAACCGAACGGGCCAGCGCTTGCGCGCAGAAGAAAGAGCCCTTGAGATTGGTGTCGAGCACCTGGTCCCAATTCTCTTCCGTCATCGCAAGCGCGGGATGATTGGGGTAGATCCCCGCGTTGTTCACGAGCACCGTGGGCACCCCCAAACCTGCCTTGGCCTTCGCGAACAGGTCGGCAATATCCGGGAGCCGGCGGACGTCGCATCCAACGCCAATGGCCGTTTTGCCTTCCGCAGTGAGCGCTGCCGCCATTGCCGAGGCCTCGTCGGCGAGATAGTCGCCGATCGCGATGGCATAGCCGTCGGCTGCCAGGCGCCGGACGATTGCGGCCCCGATCCCCCTGCCACCGCCCGTGACCACGGCCACGCGATGAGCTGCCATCCGATCATCACTCTTCTTGGGATCACTCGACATGAGATGCAGCCTTCTGCTTGCGGGGAGGGCACTGAGCGACCTAGCAGGTTCCCCATCGATCCGCAATCTCGCGAGTGGCGATCTCTGGCGAGGCCGAGCGTTCTCCCGTCAGCTGCCGGGAACGATGCCGGGCGGCAGTTTCTGGCAATGCTCGGCGATGCGGTCGGGATCGGTGAACCAGATGCGCTCTTTGGTGGCGTGGCCCGCGATGTGCTGTAAGGCCCGCCGCAGGAGTGCCAGGCGGAAGGGCTGACCCGATATGAAAGGATGCAGCATCAGATTGAAGACGAGAGGCTGATCCGCGCTTTGGCGCAGCATCTCCTCGAACTGGTCCACGATCATATCGGCGAATTCGGCCGCATTGGCCTGCCGGTGCAAGATCTGCCCGGAGTCATTGATCTCCATGGGGCCGGGAATGGACAGGATCCGGCCTTGGCGCGTGCGCAGCCAGACCGGCTGATCATCCATGGGCCAGTCGAGGACATAGGCATAGCCGAGTTCCTGCAGCAGATCGGCCGTGTGGCTGCTTTCGAGCACGCCCACGCCGAGCCAGCCTTTCGGCGGGCGTCCTTCCTGACGAGCGATGGTCTGCCTGACCATCTCGATAACGTGGCGCTCGTCATCTTCCCACATCTGCGTCTGGCGCTCGGCATTGGTGCGTCCGTGAGCGACGATCGTCGCATGGCGCTGGCGCAGCGCAGTGAAGATCTCGGGATAGTAATCATAGGCCAGGGAGTTGACAGCGGCGGTGATGGGAAGGCCAAGCTCGTCATAGATTTCAAGCAGGCGCCAGAGACCGACGCGGTAGCCATAGTCGCGCCAAGCATAATTGCGCTGGGTCTGGGGCGCGCCATGATGGAAGGGATCATGACCCTGGCCGGCCTGAAAAGCGAAGGCCTCGATCGCGGTGCCGATCCAGACCGCCAGGCGCTTGCCCTCCGGCCAGGAATAATCGGGGCGGTTGATGATCGGCGAGTAGTCATAGCGGCGCTGAACCGGAAGCAGCATCGGGCGGGTTCCTTATCCGGCGTGAGGTCAACTCACGAAGTTCAGCACGGCCTCCCACATGAGCTTTCGGTTCACGCCGAGCGGCGTGCAATGCGCCACGCCCGGCAGAACCGCGAAGCGCTTGTCACCCGTCGGCAGCAGCCGGAAGAATTCCAAGAGGTCCTCCATGGTCGCGATGCCATCATGCTCGCCGCGCACGACCAGGGTCGGGGCAGCAATTCTCCTGGGATCACACAAGGGAAGCTTCGTGGTCATGTCGAGATAGGTGCCGGTTGGCACCGAGTCGCCATAGGAGAGCTGGGCCTTGGCGCAGGCGTCGATCACGGCCGGATGGGTCGTTCCCGGCTCGTCGCGCGTGAAGATGCTGGCGATGAAGGCATGGTCGATGGGCCTGCGATTATTGGCGCGAAACTGCGCAACGCCTTCCTTGCGCTTGGCCAGGGTGGGCGAGCCTTCACCGGTCCAGACGAAGGCATCGAGAATGATACGGGCGACACGGTCGGGCACGGCCTGGGCGAAGGCAGCGACCCGAAGCGCACCGGAGGAGAGGCCGTAAAAGTTCATCCGCTGCGCCCCGGTCTGCCGCGCGATGACCTCTGTGGCGGCCTTGAGATCCTCAACCCCGCAGGCAATATCGGCATTGCCCTCGGTCACCGTCGAGCGGCCATAGCCCTCGTGATCGAGGGTCCAGACGTCATGGCCGCGCTCCGCAAGCCACTCCATGAAGGAATAATCCCTCTGTCCGGGCACTTCGAGGTCGAAGGTCGGGATTGCCGAAGTCGACGAGCCATGGACGAGAACGATCGGAATTGGGTGACGCGCGGCCGCCGTCCTCTTCCGCCACAGGAAAAGGGAGACCTCACCTTTGCTGGCCCAATGCTCTTCGGCAATCATCATAGAGATCCTTACTGCTTCGGCAGAAAGTCGTTGGTGAAGGTCTTTTCGAAATCGATCTTGGCCTCACCCTTCGGCTGCAGGTAATCGAAGACCTTCTTGGCGCCAGCCATGGTCATATGGCCGTCCTTGCTCCAGATCGCCTTGACCACGTCATAGGCCTGCTGGTTGGCCTCCGGGGACATGGTCGAGAATTCCGCGCCCATGATCTTCGGCCCGCGGTTCGGATCGAGCAGAATCTGTTGCGCTTCGGCGAAGACCGCGACGACCTTGCGGACGAGATCGGGCTTTTCCGCGATGAGCGATGGATGGGTCGCGAGCGTCATGAAGATCAAGTCACGGAACTGCTCGACCTCGCCATCCATGAGATTGACGAGCGTGTCGCCCAATCCGCGCTCCTTGATGACGACACCGGCGGGCTCGAAGGGCATGGCGGCGGTGATCGTCTTTGTCTGCAGGGCACCGACATAGGAGGCCGCCTCGGTGCCGAGATAGACGAGTTCCACATCCTTCGGCAGATCGAGCCCATATTCACGCGCAAGGACCCCGAGCATCTTCTCGCCGGATCCGCCGGCAGAGGGCGTTCCAACCTTTGCGCCCTTGAGGGCCAGGATCTTGTCGGCAAGGCTCTTGTCCTTATTGGCCTCGTAGAGCTCCTTGTTGACGACGATATTGTTGAGGGGACGGTCGGTCACATTGAAGATCGAGACCAGGTTGCGGCCTTGTGCGGCGCCGGTGAGGACATGCTCGTAGCTCAGGACGCCGAACTCGACCTCGCGGTTGAACACGGATTGGAAGGCGAGGGAGCCGCCCTTCACGAAAGTCACCTCTGGCTTCAGCCCATGCTTCTCGAACAGGCCTTCGCGCATGGCCACATAAAGCGGGCCTGCGAAATAGCCCCGGCCGATATTGGTGATGCGCACCACGTCCTGGGCCATGACAGCGGCCGGGATGGCGGCAACCGCCATGCAGGCCGTCACGACCGTCATCAGCATCCTTCTCATGCGTCCTCCTCCCTCGTTCTGTTTTATCGGCTTAGCACTTTCCACCGCTCGAGCCGGCGCTGCAGGACGCTGACCGCCTCATTGAAGGCGACGGCGAGGACCGCGATAACCAACAAGGCCGCGAAGACCCCCGCCGTATCGAATTCGCTGCCTGCCAGCTGCACGAGATAGCCAAGGCCCTGATTGGCTGCGATCAGCTCGCCGATAATCGCCCCGATCAGCGCGTAGGGCACGGCGGTCCTCAGACCCACAAAGATCCACGAGGTCGCCGAAGGCAGGACCACGCGGGTGAGGATCTGGCGCCGAGTCGCTCCCATGAGCAGCAGGCAATCGGTGAGATCGGGATCGACCTCGCGCACACCGGAGAAAGTGTTCACGAACACCAGGAAGACGACCAGGACCGCTGCCAGGGCGATTTTCGATTCAATCCCGAGGCCGAACCAGAGCAGGAACAAGGGGGCGAGCGCGACCTTCGGCAGGGCGTTGAAGGCCCAGATGAAAGGATTGAGCAGGCGGCTGAGAAAAGGCGAAAGGCCGAGCCAGACCCCACCGATCACTCCCGCCACCGCGCCGATGAGAAAGCCCACCAAGGTGGCATGGACCGTCGCCCAGATATTCACCCAGATTGTGCCATTCTCGATCCAGCCCCATAGACGCTCGGCAACCGCGAGGGGACTTGAAATCATGAACTCGTCGATCAGGCGCCCCGAGGACCATTGCCAGAAGGCCAGGAAAGCCGCTCCGAGGATGATCTGGAGCACCACCATGGTCGGGGTGCTCACCTCGGCCAGGGACTGGCGCCAGCTGGTGGGGTGGGGCTCGGTGGCCGCGCTGTCGGTCATATGGGGCACGGTCACTGTTTTGCTTCCTCATATTCCTGGCGGAGACGGTCCCAAATCGTGTTGTAGATCTCCTGGAAATGGGACGTGAAGCGCACCTGCTGCACATCGCGCGGCCTTGGCAGATCGACCTCTTGCTCAAAAGAGACTCGCGCCGGGCGGCGGGTGAAGGCAATAACTCTGTCCGCCAAGGTGATCGCCTCGACCAGATCATGGGTGACCAAAACGATGGTCTGCTTGTTCTCGGCCCAAAGCCGCAGCAGAAGATCGTGCATGGCGATGCGCAGCTGGGCATCGAGCGCTGCGAAGGGTTCATCCAGAAGAAGCGCCTGGGGCTCATAGAGCAGCATGCGGGCGAGGCAGGCGCGCTTGCGCATGCCGCCGGACAGCTCGCTTGAATATTTGTCCTCGAAGCCCTCCAGGCCCACATGACGGATCATCGCCCGCGCGGCGTCACGGCGCTTGGCGGCCGGCCAGCCGGCAAGCTCGAGCGGCATGGCGACATTGTCGAGGACGGTCCGCCAGGGGAGGAGGTTGTCCTTCTGGGTCATATAGCCGACATGGGTATTGGCAGACGTGACCCGGCGTCCGTCATACATCACCCTGCCCGAGGTGGGCGGGTAAAGTCCGGCAATCATGTTCAGCAATGTGGACTTGCCGCAGCCGGAAGGTCCAATCAGGGCGACGATGGACCGAGGCTCGATCGTCAGAGTGACACCGTCGACCGCCCGGACCTCGGTGCCGCCCTTGCGAAAGGTCTTGCCGATGGATTCGAGAGCGATCATTTCGGAGTTCACCCCTTCCTGGTTACTGACGCTAGAAGATCATCCGCTGATGGCCGCCATCCACATCGATATTCGCCCCGCAGATATAGCCGGCGCGCTCGGAGGCCATGAAGGCGACCGCATCCGCGATATCTTCCGGCTTGCCCCAACGGCCCAAGGGCACGGTGGCGCCCCAGCCGCTCTGCTGCTGTTCGAGACTTCGGCCCAGATATTGTTCCTCGTCGATGACGAGATCCGCCGTCAGCGGGCTTTCGATCCGGCTCGGGCAGACCGCGTTGACGAGGATGCCAAAGCGGCCGAGATCATCGGCGAGCGATTTTACGAAGGCATGCTGCGCGGCATTGACCACGGCCGATCCCAGCACCTGGCGACCAGGGACCTTGCCGGCCTGACCGATCACCATAATGAAACGACCGCCGCCTCGGGCGCGCATATGGGGGGCAGCATGGCGGGCAAGCTCCCATGGCCCCAGCACTTTTGTGCGGAAATGTGCGGCGACTTGATCGGTCGAAACCTCAGCCAGGCGGCCCCTCAGATGCGTCCCGGCATTGCTGATGACGATATCGAGGCCGGAATAGGCCGAGACCGCCGTCTCGATGATGCGAGCGACATCGGCGGGCTCATCGACATGAGCGAGCGTGCCAGTCACGTCGCCGAGGGCCGACAATTCGCGCAGAGCCTGGTCGAGCTTGCTCTGCTCGCGTCCACAGATGACGACGCGCGCGCCCTCCTCGATGAGCCGGCGCGCGATCGCAAGGCCAATGCCGCTGGTCGCGCCGGTGACGATGGCGATCTTATCCTTGAGGCCGAGATCCATGGGCTTCCTTTCACCCGAACACATAGCGGTTATAGCCGCCATCGATGGACACCGAGCTGCCGGTGACGAAATTCGCCCGGTCGGAGACGATGAAGGCGACGAGATCGGCAATCTCCTCGGGCTGGCCGAGCCGGCCCAGGACATTGGCGCGGGTGAAGCCTGAGGCGGCGGTCGCCCGGTCGATATTGCGCTCGCGCATTTCCTTCGCGAGCGTCGCGGTGATGATGTCGGTCTCGACATATTGCGGGCAAACGGAGTTCACCCGGATATTGTCGCGCGCCACCGCATCGGCCACGGATTTGGTCATCGCCTGGGCGGCGGCATTGGCAATGCCGGAGGGCATGCGGTCGGGATGGGGATGCCGGGTCGCCTGGCCTATGATATTGACGATCCGGCCATCACCCGCGTGCCGCATATGGGGCAGCACCTCGCGGATCATCCCGAGAAAACCGAACAGCTTATCGTTGAGCTGCCGTTGCAGGTCTTCCTCACGCATGCTGTCCAGAGACCCACGCACATGCGTGCCGGCATTGTTCACGAGGATGTCGATGCGGCCGAATTCGCTTGCTGAGCGCGAAACGAAGGCGGCGCGTTGCTCGGCATCAGCCGTATCGCATCGAATGGCGATGACCTCGCCATCGGTGCTCAAGGCTGACTTCGCCTCGGCGAGGCGCGCTTCGTCGCGGCCGCAGATCGCAACCCGCGCGCCCTCGGCGAGGAGCCGCCTGGCGATGGCAAAGCCTATTCCCCGCGAGCCGCCCGTGACGAGGGCCGCCTTTCCCCGGATCCCTAGATCCATGTTGATCGCCTCACCACAGTCCCTTGAGACGGCCGCCATCCGTGTTGAGCGAGATGCCGGTGATGTAGCTTGCCCGTTCCGAGCACAGGAAAGCGATAGCGCCGGCCAGCTCTTCCGGCCGGCCGAAGCGGCCAAGCGCATTCTTGCGGGTGGCGAGCTTGCGGGCCTCTTCCTCGCTGGATGCCCCGAGCTCCTTCTGCAGGCCGGCGGCGTTCCGCTTCCACAGATCCGTCGCGACCCAGCCGGGGCAGACAGCATTGACCAGCACGTTGTAGGGCCCGAACTCGGTCGACAGCGATTTCGTCATGTTCAGCAGGGCGCTGTTGGTCATGCCTGAGCCGAACATATAGGGGTCGGGCTCCTTGCCCGCGCCACCGATCATGCTGACGATGCGGCCCCAACGCTTCTCGCGCATGATCGGGAAAACCTCACGGATCATTCGCATCCAGCCGAAGAGCTTGGTCTCGAGCTGGGTATGGAGCCCTTCCTCGGTCATCTCGTCGAACCGGCCCGAATACATTGTGCCGGCATTGTTCACGAGAATGTCCACGGTGCCGAAGGCCGAGACTGTCTCCTTGACGATGCGCCTGCTGTCATCAGCATTCGTCATATCGGCCTGAAGCGATCGAATGTCGCCTCCGGTCTCAGCCGCGAGGGCCTTGCAGGCCGAAGCTGCCTCATCGCCATTGCGAGAGCAGGTCATGACCTTCACACCGGCTTTCAGAAACTCCTTTGCCGTCTCATAGCCGATCCCACGGCTGCCGCCGGTCACGATCGCCACTCTGTCCCTAATGCCGAGATCCATTCTCCAAATCCCCTCGCTCGCTCAAGTACTGGAACCGCGGACGGCCGAGCTTCTGCAGACCGCAGCAATCTGTGGTGGAGCAAATCAGTCGAAGAGCGGGAGGCGGGCAGCGCGCGTCGCACTCGGTTGCGAAGCCCGGCAAGGGCCGTGGCATAGGCTGGCGCCAGCTTGGCGCGGACGATCGGGCGCACGCATGTCATTCCTCCCCAGGAATGAGAGCCTCCAATATTGGAGGCAATTTTGTATGATAGTAAGAGTGCAATCCTATTCCCGTCAACCGGCTTGAGATGCTAGACACTCGCCCATGACACTCGATATCGGCATGGTTCGGGACGATGAGCCCGCTGATCAGAAGCGCGGTGAAACCGTCGAGTTCGTCGTTGCCCAGATCCGGCAACGAATCATTGAAGGTCGCTTCGTCGCCGGACAGCGCCTGATCGCGCGGGATCTCTCAGAGGATCTAGGGATAAGCCGCGGGCCCATTCGCGAGGCGTTTCGTCGGCTGGCCGCGGACGGGCTGGTCGAGCTCACACCCAATCGCGGGGCGACCATCCGGCAGCTGAGCCGGAAGCAAGTGAAGAATCTTTTCCAGATCCGTGAAAATCTCGAAGGCTTGGCGGCGCGCCTTGCCGCTGAGCATATCGATATGGGTGATAATCGCCGGATCTTCAGCGAGGTTTGGGAGAAGGTGCGGCCGCGAGATGAACCATTGCCCTGGCATGTCTTCATCCACCAGAACCGGCTCTATCACGGCACGATCGTCTCGATCAGCGGCAATGAGCAGCTCTGCGAGCTCATCAGCAATCTGCAGCTGCCCATCATGATGTATCAGATCGGCAGTGCCATGCTGCCCGCCAATGCGGCGGTCTCGCATGAGGATCATGTCCGCGTGGCCGAGGCCATACTCGCCGGTGATCCGGAGGCTGCGGAACAGGCGATGCGTCGGCATCTCCGCCGCTCGCATGAATGGGTAACGCAGCTTCCCGATACGGCCTTCAGGCGCAAAGCCGACTAGGCGGAACCAGCCTGCCGCTTGACAGCCTGCGTCAAACCCGATCAGACGATGAACCTTCGGCAATTGCGTGAGACGACCTTGCCCGGACTGGCGGGGCAGGGGCCCATCACAACAGCAATCGAGGACCTGGCCCCATGTCGGTGACCTATCTCATCGTCTTTGACGTCAAGCCGGAGCGGCGCGAGGAATTTCATAGGCTGCTCTCCGGCGTGCTCGATGCCATGCGGAATGAAACGACCTTCCGGGAGGCGATTCTGCACAGGGATCCTCAATCGGAGAGCCGCTTCATGCTGTATGAGACCTGGGAGAGCCACGACGATGTGATGACCAACCAGATCAATCGTCCCTATAGGGAGGCCTGGCATGCCGCTTTGCCCGAATTGCTCAACGGGCCGCGCGAGATCTCCGTGTGGGAGCCGATCCGGGCGGACCGGCAGCAGGGCTGACCCCAATGCTACCACCTCTGCCCTGATTGCTTGAGCGCGCTTCTCTCGATCGCAGCCCCTAGCCGAACACCTCGTCAAACAGGGCCCGCATTTCAGCCCAGGAGCGGGCATCTGCGCCTGCGTCATAGCGGGCGAAATCGGGCATTCCCAAACGGTCCGCTTGCTGATTGGTGAAGCTGTGCACCACGCCACCATAGAGGTGCAGCCGCCAGTCAACGCCGCCCTCGCGCATCTCCTTCTCGAAGGCGGCCCGCTGATCGGCGGGAATGCCCGGATCATCCGCGCCGATACAGACCAGCACCTTTGCCCGAATGTTTTTCGCATCCTGTGGCGCCACAGTCGCAAGCCCGCTGTGAAAGCCGACGATCGCGGAAATCGGGGCGCCACTGCGGCCAAGCTCCAACGCCATGGTGCCGCCGAAGCAGAAGCCGATTGCGGCAAGCTTTGCCGGATCAACCTCGCTACGGCTGGTCAGCGCATCGAGCGCGCCACGGGCCCGTGCGCGGGTCCTCTGGGGATTGGCGCGCAAATCGGCGATCAGCCCCCGTGCCTCGGTGAGATCCTCATAGAGCTGGCCATCCCCATGGAGATCACAGGCGAGTGCCGCAAACCCGAGCTCGGCCAATCGTTGGGCGCGGGACTTGGCATGCTCACCAAGGCCGAAAGCTTCGGGGAAGACCAGGATGCCCGGCCGGCGGTCAGGCCTGCCACCATCCACATAATAGTGGCTGACCATGGTCAGGCCATCCGCCTGGTAGGTGAGGATCTCGCTGCGCAGCGTCATCATTCATCCCTGTCTGATGGTTCGAGGCGCAATCAGTGAAGCCGAAGACGTTCGTGCCTGGCAAGAGCGCGGTGGGCCGAAATCTCGCGCGGGCAGCAGGCCGGTGCGCTCGTCCTCCGGAACGGCGTGGCCATGCGCGCCGTTGGTCTGGACAGATGAGGAATATTGCATGGCGAGGCGCGGCACCATACGGATCGGCATTTCCGGTTGGACCTATGCGGGCTGGCGCGGCGTCTTCTATCCGCGCGGCCTGCCTGCCTCGCGCGAGCTTGCCTTTGCGGCGGAACGTTTTCCCACAATCGAGATCAACGGCACGTTCTATCGAATGCAGCGGCCGGAAAACTTTGCCCGCTGGCACGACGAGACCGCGGATGACTTCGTTTTTGCGGTCAAAGCCCCGCGGTTCATCACCCATATGAAGAAGTTGCGGGATATCGAGGCGCCTCTCGCCAATTTTCTCGCCTCCGGCATGTTGCGTCTTGGGCCGAAGCTTGGGCCAATTCTCTGGCAATTTCCGGAACGGATGCGCTTCGATGAGGGGCTGTTCGAGTCCTTCCTGGCATTGCTGCCGCGCGATAGCGAAGAGGCGCTCACGCTCGCGCGCCGGCATGATGCCCGGGTCGAAGGGCGTTCCTGGCTCGCAATCGACCGGCGGCGCCCTGTGCGCCATGCGATCGAGATTCGGCATGACAGCTTTCGCAGTCCAAAGTTCATAGCCCTGCTCCGCCGCCATGGAGTGGCGCTCGTCTGCGCCGATACGGTGGATTGGCCGCTCCTGATGGATCTGACGGCGGATTTCGTCTATTGCCGGCTGCATGGCTCGGAGGAGCTCTATGCCAGCGGCTATGGGGCGGAGGCGTTGGACCGGTGGGCTGAGCGGGTGCTCAGCTGGGCCGAGGGCGAGGAGCCGCAGGATGCGAACCGGGTGCTGCCGCCCACCAAACCCCGACGCACGGGCCGCGACGTCTTCGTCTATTTCGACAATGACGCGAAGGTGCGTGCGCCATTCGATGCGGCAGCGCTCGCTCAGCGAATAGCGATGGCGCAGAAGAGTCCCGATCTCGTGGCTTCGCGCTAGCGCTCGGCTGTCCCGGTAGAGAGGATCTGCGCGGCAGGCGGTTGCGCCGCCTCTGATGCTGCAGCTATTTTGCCTTGGTCAGTTCGATCGGCAGAAGGGCGCAAGGCTTGAGTATCACCATCTATGGAATCAAGAATTGTGAGACCATGAAGAAGGCGATGGCCTGGCTCGATGGCCACGGCATTGCTTACGGCTTTCACGACTATAAGAAGGCCGGCATCGACCGCGCCCGGCTCGAGGGCTGGAGCGATGCGGTCGGGTGGGAGATGCTGGTGAATCGCGCAGGCACCACCTTTCGCAAGCTGCCTGATGAGGCGAAAGCTGATCTCGACCGGGAAAAGGCGATCAGGTTAATGCTCGAGCAGCCTTCGCTGATCAAGCGGCCGGTGCTCGATATCGGGACCAAGCTGCTGGTTGGTTTCAAACCCGAGCTTTATGCGGAGGCCCTGAGCTGACGCTCTGGCCACCTGCGCCTCAGCGCCGGCTCAATGAGCCGATCCGCAGGGTTATGACGAGGTCGGCTCTACCAGTCGGCGGACCTGACCAGCAATGGCGCTGCCTGCATAGATGCCGAAGGTATCCTGTTCCCGCTCGCGAACGTAGCGCGCAAGCATGGCCCGTACCGGCCGCTCGACAATCGGCAAGGTGGCGATGTCATCGAGCGGTATGAGATGTCCCTGGCGCGGGGCCCCGTTGAGTGTGCCGCGATAATAGACATGCGCCCGCGGGGCGGGGCCTGCTTCATCCCAAACCGCGAAGAGGAAGCCGAGCTCCGCATCGATTCCCCTGGCCGCAAGACGCCCATGCAGGCTCTGTGGATCACTGGCGCTGCCAAGGCCGCGACCTGAGGGGAGCACGTAATCACCAGAGTCCGTTTTGAAGAACAGAACCCGCCCATCATCCTCGAGAATGGCCCCCACAACCATATCGGCCGATGTATCGGCCAGCGCTTCCTGGCTGAGCCCCAAGGAGACATAGCCGCCGCGGCAATAGCCCAGCGGCTGGGCCGAGGTATGGGTGAAGCCACGAACCCGGCCGATCAGGATCATATGATCACCGGCCTCGATTCGCTGTTCCATATCACAGTCGAAGGCAGCGACCGCCGCCTCGATCAAAGGGCTGCCGGTCACCCCCGGACGCCAATCCACATCGGCAAACTTGTCGGCGACCTTGGACGCGAAGACGCTGGAGATCGGCTTCTGATGTTCTGCCAGCACGTTGATCGCGAAGCTTTTGGCCGTGGTGAACACGGGATAGGTGGTGGCCTGCCTGCCGATGCAGACGAGCACGAGCGGCGGATCGAGCGATACGGAAGTGAAAGAATTGGCGGTGAAGCCGCGCGGCGTGCCGCTGTCATCGATCGTGGTGACGATGGTCACGCCGGTGAGGAAGGTGCCAAGCGCGCGGCGATAATCGAGTGGCTCATGCCCCTCGGTCGAGGGGGTCAACGGCCGAGGTGCCGCAGAAGCTTTATCCCTCAGGAAAGCCTTGATTTCAGCGGTCACCCGGTCGGGCGCGGTCATGGTCATCATATGTCTCTCACCGGAAATGATCACGCAACGGCCTTGCGGAGCAAGACGCGCCATGGCCGCTGACATTGCGGGCGTCGAGTTGGGATCATGCTGGCCGGTCATGAACAGGGCCGGCATGGCAAGCTCGCACAAGCGCTCCCCATGGGCGCCGTCTGCCCGCGCAAACAGCCTGTAGGTCCTCAAATAACCCTCTGGGTCGACCTCTCTGAGGGCGCGTCCCGCAAGGGCTGCCGATTCAACGAGCGGCAGTGGCACCGGGTTGCCAAACCAGCGGCTGAGGGTGGCGGCAAGCGCGTCCGGGTCCTGGGCCGGTGCGGCACCCTCAGCCCGGGCGAGCACGGCTTTGGCCTGCTCGGGTGATCTGCGAAAGACCGCGTTCAGGGAGATGAGGCGGTTTACCCGCTCCGGGGCGGTCAAGGCCAGCTCCTGGGCAACCAGCGCTCCCATCGAATGGCCAATGAGGTTTGCGCGTTCGATGCCGAGATGATCGAGTAGGGCAAGGATGGGAGCAGCAAAATCGCTGAGGCTTGCGGGATCGGGCGGCAGAGAGGATGCGCCGTGGCCCAGCATGTCCACGGCGATCACGTCGAACTCATCAGCCAGCCGCTCGATCTGAGGCTGCCATACCGCGGCATTCATGCCGACGCCATGGATCAGAACAAGCGGCTCGCCATGACCTGCGCGGATATAGCCGACCGTGAGGGCCTTACCGTCCCGTCCGCCGACCCGCGCTGTCTTGCGTTCATCCATGAAGGTCACCGACCTCTTTCAAATCCTGATAACGGTCGCCAATTCTATGATGAGGCCGGCCGCCGATCGAGGCGCCAAGTGCAATTACCAGCTCATCGGGCGCCGGGGCGTCCGGAATGTGGAATTGCAGGGTCAGGTAATGGGAGCGGCGCCCTTCATCATGCTTGTCCATCAGCGGAATGGCGATCGGCGCGTTGGGACCGCCGCGAAGGTTCGTGAAGGCGAGATACGTCTTGGCGCCCACGGCGCGGCGATAATGATTGCCGAAATGAAGGGTATGAATGAGGGCCGAGGCATGCTCGACCTCGCCGGCCGTGCCGCAAAGCGCTGCCTTGCCATAGGCCTCGATGACCTCGCCCGAGCCCGCTGCAGCAATGACCTCGCGTGTTAGAAGCTCACCAAGCACCGGGGCCATCGCCCTGATCTCCGGCTTGAGGTCCTCAACGAAGCCGCGGCCGACCCAGGGATTGGTCAAGACCGCGGCAACCCCGATCAGGCGCAGCGGCCGAGGCGCCTCCTTGCCACCCTCGATGAGCGTATTCTCCACATAGGTGACGGTCTTGCGGATCGATGGCTGCATCTGTCATTCACTCTTCTAAGGGAATTTGGCCGGCCGTGCCTGCGGGTTGGGAATGTATTGTCTTATGGTATACCATAGTACAAACATGCTGCTTTTCTGTCAATGTGAGCGGATAATCGAGAATGTGGCTGCTGACCATCCTGCGACGGATCGCCCAGCGCCGGATCGAGGAGGGGTGCTTTGCCAGATCCCGGCGGTCGCGTTCCCAGCGCTGCAACAGAAAGGACCCATTTGGCAAGGATTTAGCACCCCTTTCTTCAACCTGTGTACAACTCCAGGCCATCCGGGCAGGGGGGTTTACAAAACCGTAAAACGGCTTATGTAAGGGCTCACAAACGTTTTGCCGCGGGGTGGAGCAGCCCGGTAGCTCGTCAGGCTCATAACCTGAAGGTCACAGGTTCAAATCCTGTCCCCGCAACCATCGAAAGGCCCGCTAAGTGAGAAGCTTAGCGGGCTTTTCGCTTTTCCCGGATCGCTTATTGACACAGCTTCTGTCACCTGGCGGCATTGCGCCGGACGGGGGGTCATTTCTTAGCGGCGCCCTTGCGCTTCAGAGAAATAGTAATTAACCGAGTGTCCACGGACGACTTCCTGAGCTGGCTTTTGAGTCGGCCAATCAGGATGACGGGATGAAAACGGTAACCATTGTCGATACATCGATATGCACCGACAATCTCGGTGATGAGATCATCATGGATGCCGTCAACAAGGTCGTCTGGGAGCTGTTCCCATCAGCTTATATCTATAGGGTGCCCAGCCACGAGCCGCTTTCAGACCGCACACGGGAGTTTGTACGGCAATCCGATTTTTGCTTTGTCGGGGGCACTAACCTACTTTCATCATATATGGACAGAGACGACGCTCTTTGGAAGATTGGCTCGAAGGATTCGAAATATTTTGCCGTCGCTCGTACCGTCTGTCTCGGGACAGGTTGGGGCGATTATATGCCGTCCCCTAGTGCTGCAAGCCAAAGGCTGTTGCACTCAGTTCTGAGTCGCGAGCTGATGCACGCCGCCCGCGATAGTTACACGCGCGATTATCTCATCAAGATCGGGCTTGACGCTGTGTGCACGTCCTGCCCGACCATGTGGACGCTTACACCCGATCATTGTTCCAAGATCCCCACCGGCCGAGCAAATTCCGCGGTTTTCACCCTGAGCGCCTGGCGCCGCGACCCCGAAGCTGATCGGGCTTTCGTCGAGGTCTTACGGCGGCAGTATCGGCATCTCTACTTCTTCAGCCAGATGCACAAGGATCTTTCTTACCTCGATTCTTTCGGATTGAGCGACGTGAAACACATCCAGCCGACCGTGGAGGCCTATACGCATTTCCTCGAATCTGAGGACGTCGACTTCGTCGGCACGAGGCTGCACGGAGGGATAAGAGCACTCCAAAAAGGTCGACGCGCCCTCATCCTGTCCATTGACAATCGAGCTGCCGAGATTAGCAAGGATACCGGGTTGCCAGTATTGGCGCGGAATGACCTGGCTGGAATCGAGCGCTGGATCGAGGACGGTGCGCCCACGCGAATCGCGCTGCCACAGTCGGCGATTGATGAATGGAAGGAACAATTCAGCGCTGAGCGTGTCTCGCTCCTCACTCCGATCAGCGAGAGCGCCCGCCGGGAACTTAAGAACCGCAGCCTTGCCTCGAAGAGCGTGGGTTCGGCGAAAAGGGTCATCAAGAGCGTACTTCAGGTGAATTGACTTGCAACAGTGGGTTTGAGAGGCGGGCATGTGCCGGCATTCACGCCGTTGTCATAGTCCGGCGATATCGCAAATTCCCATGACATTCACGATTGCTGGGCGCGTATTGTGTGTCGCCAGGGATGCGGAGCATCGCTTCTCGAAGCGGCCGGTTTCGGAAATCCGGATTGTGGCGGGACTGGGCATCGAAGGGGATGCGCATTCCGGCGCAACCGTGAAGCATCGCTCGCGCGTCGCCGTTGATCCCTCGCAGCCCAATCTGCGCCAGGTGCACCTGATCCAGGCCGAGCTGTTTGAGGAATTGAAGGGCAAGGGCTTCGACATCCGCGGCGCAGATCTCGGTGAGAATATCACGACGCAGGGGATTGACCTGCTCGCTCTGCCACGAGGTGCAATACTCCGAATTGGCTCGGACGCGGTGCTGGAAGTGACAGGGCTGCGCAACCCTTGTGCTCAGATCGAGCAGTTCCGATCCGGCTTGCTCCAGGCCGTGCTCGACAGGGGCCCCCATGGAGAAGTCATCCGCAAGACCGGGATCATGGCGATCGCGCGATCAGGCGGCCTTGTCCGCGCGGGTGACCCGATCCATGTGGGCCTGCCGGCTTTGCCGCATTTTCCGCTCGAGCGCGTATGACCCCTGTCAACTTCCAGGGCGAGATCCGTCCGGATTGTCGACTGGCCCTAGGCCTCCTGAATAGCCGAAAGCTTCCAATCACCGCCAGTCTTACGGGTGAAGGTCCACAATTCCGTGGTTTCCGTGGGATGGTCCGCATTCCCATCGATAATCCTGCCGCTCGCACGATCGCGGGTGACATCACGTGAGGAATAGTGCATGGCGGCCGTCGCGTAGTCGTTATCGCCCTCACGCCAGCTTTCGGCGATATCCGCCTGCAGCAGCGTGACCCCGGAGACATCGTTCCTGAGACCGTTTTTCGCGTTTTCCGCCAGTTCCTCCGAGAGGTAGGACACCATCTCCGGCGTTGCCAGCCGCCGCAGGGCGGCATGGTCCTCGCGCCCGAAGGCTTCCTGAACCTCGGTCAGCCGGCGCTCGAACGTATCGAGATCATTCTGGGTCAAGCCGATCTCATCGGTGTTGAGTGGCTGAGCGCCCGCGCCTGGCCTTGCTAGGCCGCCAGATCGACTTGAGGGGCTCTCCCGATAGGGCGAGGCACCCCGCGGGTCGAAACCGCCGAGATCGCGCGCATTGCCTGCCGGGACGGAGGCGGGGGATCGGGCGGGATGCGACCTGAACAGCCGCATGAAGAGCAGGATCGCACCGCCGATCAGGAGCACCTGAAGCAACAGGCCGAACATGCCGGCGAGCCCGCCGAAGCCATGGCCCAGGAGAAGCCCGATGAGGCCGCCCAGCATCAGCCCGCGTAGCATAGAGCCGCCGAACCCGTTCATGAGCCCAGGACGTTGCGCCGCTTGCGGTGTCTGGCGAACCGCGCTGCTGGGTCCGGGATTGGGTGTCATCGAACGCTCGACCGGAGCGGTTGTCCGCGGCACGGTCCTGGTGGGCGGTGCCGGCTGATAGGTGCGCATGCCCCGGCTGCCGAAGCTGCCGCCGCGACGCGCCTCGGCATAATCCATGGCGACGACCGAGAATGCCAGGACCAGCCCCGCAAATAGGGTTGTCAATTGGAGCGTCCGGGGCATGGTCATCGAAAAAATCCTCATCCAATAAGCGTCGGCTCCATATAGGTGCGGCAGCGTAAGATTTCAGCAGTCGATGGCCCCTCAATGGCCGGTTGGGGGCGGTGTCGGGTCGAGAGCGCCTGAGCGCCTCATCAGATGGTGCGACGCAAAAATGCTGTATGTTGCCATGGTTCCGATGCATTATTGCAGCCATGCATTGGGATCACGCGCGCTACTTTCTGGCGGTTGCCCGCCTTGGCACCTTGCGAGCAGCGGCAAGAGCGCTCGGGGTCGATCAAGCGACTGTGGGCCGTCGGTTGGCGATGCTCGAGGAGCAGCTCGGCGCGAAGCTCTTCGTCAAGATGCCGAATCAATTCGCATTGTCACCTGTCGGTGAAGCACTGGTGACCGATGCCGAAGCGATGGAGCAGGCGGTTGCGGCATTCATGCGCAAGTCTGCGGGGGTAGATCTGGACCTTGCCGGTCCGGTCCGAATCGCCGCCACAGAGGTGCTGGCGGAACTCTTCATCCTGCCCGTGATCGCAGCCCTGCGTGACCGGCATCCTCATATCGACACGGGGCTCATGACCATCGCCAAGCCCGATGAGCCATCCTGGCGCAATGCGCATCTCGCGCTGCGCACGGTGCGGCCGGAGAATGGCGACTATATCAGCCGCCGGCTGGCGCGGTTGGAGGTGGGCCTTTTCGCGGCGCCCGCCTATCTCGAGCAGCGCGGCACGCCCGTTGCCGGTGCGGCATTCGCCGGCCATGATCTGGTGATCTACCAACGGGATGGCGCATCCTACAGATGGGATCACTTATGCGGTGAGCCGATCGCCAGCGGCAATATCGCGCTCCAGGTCACCACATCCGCCATGCTGCACGGTGCTGTGCTCGCGGGCATGGGCATCGGCGCAGTGCCGGTGCTGCAGGCGAGGCGCTCGGGCCTCGTGCGCGTCCTGCCTGAGCGGAGCGACGAGGAACCGGTCTGGCTCGTGGTGCGCGGCGATCTTTATGGCGCGGCCAGAATTCGTGTGGTGAGCGAAGCCATCGGGGCCTATGCACGAAGCCTTTGACAAGGCTCCATCGCGCTTGCCCATGCTGGCCAGGACCGACCATGCTCTGATCAAGCCCGGGTGGGCAGGTGATCAAGATCTGGGTAAGGTCGGGCAAAATAGCGCCCGCGGGGCCAAGCGCCAGGAGGTGACATGCTGAGATCGGAAGGGAAAATTGCCTTTGTGACCGGAGCAACCGGCGGCATCGGCACGGCGATCGTGCGAAGGCTGCTGGCCGATGGCGCCAAGGTGTTCATGGTCGATCTCAATCAGGAAGCCTTGCAGGCGCTGGCCGAGCCTCTGGGCGAGGATGTGGCCTGGGCTGTTGCGGATGTCGCCAATGAGGAGCAGGTGGCGCGCGCGGTCGAGGCGGCTCTTACCCGCTTCGGGCGGATCGACATGGGCATTCTCAATGCAGGCATCGAGGGCCGGGTGGCCCCCCTGGGTGACCTGTCGGCTGCGGATTTCGACCGCGTTATGGCGGTCAATGTGCGCGGTGTGTTTCTCGGCCTTTCCCAGCTCATGCCGCTGATGCGCCGGCAAGGGGGTGGTGCGATCGTCATCACCTCATCTGTCGCCGGCATTCGCGGCAGTGCGGGGCTTTCGGCCTATGTGGCGAGCAAGCACGCGGTGGTCGGGCTCATGAAGTCGGCGGCGCTCGAAGGCGCGCGCCATAGGATCCGGGTCAATACGGTCAATCCGGCGCCGGTCGAGACGAGGATGATCCGGGCTCTCGAAGAGGGCATCAATCCCGATAAGCCCGATGCGATCCGCGCAAAGATGATGGCCGGCATCCCCATGGGCCGCTATGGCCAGCCGGACGAGGTGGCCGAGATGATCGCGTTCCTTGCCAGCGACGCGGCAGGCTATTGCACCGGCGGCACTTACATGGTCGATGGGGGCTATACGGTCGGCACCGGCCGTTAGGATAATCTGCGCATAGGCTGCGAGAGCGAGATGAGGGGCAACAGATGAGAGAACCCGCAGGACTGATCCGTGGCGTGCTTGCGCCCGTGGTCACACCGTTCCGTGCCGATCTTGCACCCGATCGCGAACGCCTGATCGCGCATTGCCGGTGGCTCATCGCACAGGATTGCGGGCTTGCGCTGTTCGGCACCAATAGCGAAGCCAATTCGCAGTCGGTGGACGAGCGAATGCAGCTGCTCGATGGAGTGGTCGAGGCAGGGCTTCCCACTGCCAGGATGATGCCGGGCACGGGCTGTTCAGCATTTGCCGATACGGTGCGGCTCACCTCCCACGCGGTGAGGCTCGGCTGTGCCGGCGTGCTCATGCTGCCGCCCTTCTATTACAAGGGCGTGAGCGATGATGGTCTCTTTGCCTATTTCTCCGAGGTGATCGAGCGGGTGGGGGACCAACGGCTCAAGGTCTATCTCTATCACATCCCGCCGGTTGCGCAGGTGGGTATCAGCCTCGCGCTGATCGAGCGGCTGCTTGCGGCCTATCCCGCCACAGTCGTCGGCATCAAGGACAGTTCCGGCGACTGGGCGAACACGAAGGCCATGCTCGATGCCTTTCCGCTATTCGACGTGTTCGTGGGCAGTGAGGCCTTCCTGCTTGCCAATATGCGGGCAGGAGGCGTCGGCTGCATCAGCGCCACCGCCAATGTCAATCCGGCAGCCATCGTGGGCTTGTTTCACCAATGGCGGTCCGAGCGGGCTGATGCGGACCAGGCGGCGCTCACGGCGACCCGTCAGATCCTGCAGGCCTTCCCGATGATCCCGGCGCTGAAAGCCACCATCGCCCATTATTCCGGTGACGAGACCTGGCGCAATGTGCGCCCGCCGCTGGTTGCCCTCTCGCCCGAGCAGCGCGCGAGCCTACAGGGCAAGCTGGCGGAGATCGGCTTCACCATGGCCGGACTTGCCGCCTGAGCGGGTGCCGATGCATTCACGAATCGTTGACCGGCCGGACAGCTGTTCGGATTATACCGAACACGCGCCCGCTGATGGCGCGCCGCCGCTTTGCGCGGTGAGGCCTGAAGCAGAGATTGCGCGATGACCACGGTAGACTCCGCCCTTGATTCTGCTGGGACCGGCCCCTTTCAATATCGCCTGCTCTGCATTTTCGGTCTGGTCTGGGCGGCCGATGCGATGCAGGTATTGAGCGTCGGCTTCACTGCCCCCTCGATCGCGCAGGAGTTCGGGATTTCCGTGCCGATCGCCTTGCAGACCGGCACTGCCTTCTTCCTCGGCATGATGTTAGGCGCAGCACTCTTTGGCAGGCTCGCCGACCGCTTCGGCCGCCGTCGCATTCTCCTGATCACCGTGGCGCTTGATGCGGTATTCGGCCTCTTATCGGCGCTCTCGCCCAATTTCGCCATTCTGATCGTGTTCCGCTTCCTCACCGGCCTCGCCGTCGGCGGCACTTTGCCGGTTGATTATGCGATGATGGCCGAGTTCCTGCCCGCCAGAAATCGCGGCCGGTGGCTCGTGATGCTGGAAGGGTTCTGGGCGGTGGGAACGCTTGCGGTTGCGCTGGCCGCCTGGGCATTGAGCCTGGCTGATGTCGGGCAGAGCTGGCGCTGGATCTTCGTGTTCACGGCGCTTCCGGCTCTGATCGGCATATGGCTGCGGTTCTGGGTCCCAGAATCGCCGCTGTATCTCATGCGCTTCGGCCGAGCGGATGAGGCCTTTGCGGTGCTCAACCGGGTTCTTCTGACCAATGGCAAGCCGGGCCTGCGTGCCCGCAAGCTGATCGCGCCGGGGCAGGTGAGAGGCGAGGCGTTGCTGTCGCCGCAGCTTCGCCGCCGCACCTTGCTCATCCTCACCGTATGGTTCCTGGTCTCGATTTCCTATTACGGTGTGTTCGTGTGGATCCCGGCGCGATTGGCGGGGGAGGGCTTCGGGTTCGTGCGCGGCTATGGCTTTCTCGTGCTGATGGCGCTTGCGCAGCTTCCGGGCTATGCGCTTGCGGCTTACGGGGTTGAACGATGGGGACGCAAGCCAACCCTGTTCGGTTTTGCTCTGCTCAGTGCCGCCGGCTGCTTCCTGTTCACTCTCGCCTTCACGCCGATCATGGTGGGGGCCGCTCTGCTGCTGATGAGCTTTGCTCTGCTCGGCACGTGGGGCGCGCTTTACGCATTCACCCCCGAGATTTATCCAACGGCCAGTCGCGCCACCGGCATGGGCGCGGCCGGCGCCATGGCGCGCATCGGCGGGCTGATGGCGCCTTCGGTCCTCGCGCCGGTTATGGCCCATAGCCTCGTTGCGGCGGTCGGCACCTTTGCCGTTTTGCTGGTGCTGGGGGCGATCGCCACCTGGCTGATTGATGTCGAGACGCGGCAACGCGCACTCAATTGAAGGGGAGGGCGGCAGGGCAGCGGTCCATCTTGAGGGAAGATGATCGTCGGGAAATCCGCTTCCGGCCTTCACCGCCAGTTAAGAGAGGTCTATAGCTTGCTGATCCCATGGTGGCGCCAAGGTGCCTCACGGCAGAATATCGGGCCCCGGCCCGTCACAAACGAAGGAGGAAATGCGTGTCTGAGAAAGCCATTATTACCTGTGCGGTGACCGGATCCATTCATACCCCCTCCATGTCGCCCCATCTGCCGGTGACGGCCGAAGAGATTGCCGAAGCGGCGATCGGTGCGGCGGAGGCCGGCGCGGCCATCGTCCATCTGCATGCGCGCGACCCCCGCGACGGGCGGCCGGATCAGAGCGTGGAGCGGTTCGAGCCATTCCTCAAGGTCATCAAGCAGCGCACGGATTGCGTGGTCAATATCACCACGGGCGGTGCCGCCACCATGACCATCGACGAGCGCCTGAAGCCAGTGGCTTTTTTCAAGCCGGAAGTTGCTTCGCTGAATATGGGCTCGATGAATTTCGGTCTCTATCCGATGCTCGCCCGGTTCTCGAAGGACAAGCTGAAGCATGCCTGGGAATATGATTATCTCGAGGGTTCACGGGACCGGATCTTCAAGAACACCTTTGCGGATATCGAGAAGATCCTGACCACTTGCGCCGAGAACGGCACGCGGTTCGAGATCGAATGCTACGATATAGGCCATCTCTATACGCTGGCTCACTTCGCTGATCGCGGCGTGGTCAAGCCACCCTTCTTCGTGCAAAGCGTCTTCGGCATTCTCGGTGGCATCGGCCCGAATCCCGATGATGTCATGCATATGAAGCGCACTGCCGACCGGCTGTTCGGCAAGGATTATCATTGGTCGGTGCTTGGCGCCGGGCGCAATCAGATGCCGATCGCGGCCATGGCGGCCGCCATGGGCGGCAATGTGCGGGTGGGCCTGGAAGACTCGCTCTGGCTCGGCAAGGGCAAGCTTGCAGTGTCCAATGCCGAGCAGGTGAAGCAGGTGCGCAAGATCATCGAGGGGCTGGGGCGCGAGGTTGCCACGCCCAATGAGGCCCGCGAGATCCTCAAGCTGAAAGGCGCCGATCGGGTGGCGTTCTAGGCCTTATCCAGCAGTACGCGTCATCACCGGGTCAAGCCAGGGCATGACGGTCAACTGTTGTCCTGGATCCCGGCAAAGGCAACGCCGGCCTCACGCATCTCGGTCTCGGCTGCTGCGCGCGAGCCGGCGAGGTCGATCGCGCGGCACGCATCGGCCACGACCGTCACCTGAAAGCCATGGACACGGGCATCCAGGGCGGAATAGGCCACGCAGTAATCCAAAGCGAGCCCGGCCAGCACCACGTGCTCGATGCCATGTTCGCGCAGGAACCCCGCCAGCCCGGTTGGTGTCTGCCGGTCATTCTCGAAAAAGGTCGAGTAGCTGTCGATTGAGGGGTGAATGCCCTTGCGGATGATCAGCCGGGCCTTGTCCCAGCGAAGCTCCGGGTGGAACGCGGCGCCAGGGGTGCCCTGCACGCAATGGTCGGGCCACAGGGTCTGCTGGCCATAGAACATCTCGATTGAGGAGAACGGTGCGCGCCCGGGATGGCTCGATGCGAAGCTCGAGTGGCCTGGCGGATGCCAATCCTGGGTCAGCACCACCGTCTCGAAGGCCTCGATCAGCCGGTTGATGGGGCCGATCACCTCATCGCCGCCGGGCACCGCGAGCGCGCCACCCGGGCAAAAGTCATTCTGGACGTCAACGGCGATGAGCGCCGCTTTCCTCGAAGCGGGATGCGCCATGCAGGATCACTCTCCGATCAGCGCCAAAAAGCATTACGGCGGATGATAGCATCCGCCGCATGGGTCTCAAAAGGCTACGCAATCATCGGAACAGCGATTGCTTGAGCCTTGCTGCTGTCTTGAGTTCTGCCGGCTCAGTCCCGCTGGTTGCTAGGCACATAGTCGCGCCGTGCGGGGCCCGTATAGAGCTGGCGCGGGCGGCCGATCTTCTGGCTCGGATCCTCGATCATCTCCTTCCACTGGGCAATCCAGCCCACCGTGCGGGCGACAGCGAAGAGCACAGTGAACATGGAGGTCGGGAAGCCCAGCGCCTTCAGAGTGATGCCTGAATAGAAGTCGATATTGGGATAGAGCTTCTTCTCGATGAAATACTCATCGTGCAGCGCTATCTTTTCGAGCTCTTTGGCCACCTCGAACAGCGGATCATCCTTGATGCCCATGACGTCGAGCACTTCATGGGTGGTCTTCTGCATGATCTTGGCACGCGGGTCGTAGTTCTTATAGACCCGGTGCCCGAACCCCATCAGCCGGAAAGGATCGTTCTTGTCCTTCGCGCGGGCGATGAACTTGGGAATATTCTCAGGGTGACCAATCTCCATCAGCATGTTGAGCGCCGCTTCATTGGCACCGCCATGAGCAGGTCCCCACAGGCAGGCAATGCCGGCCGCGATACAGGCGAAGGGATTAGCCCCCGATGAACCGGCGAGCCGCACGGTCGATGTGGAGGCATTCTGCTCGTGATCGGCATGCAGAATGAAGATGCGGTCAATGGCGCGCGTCAGAATCTTGTTCTGCTTATAGGGCTCGCACGGAACGCCGAAACACATGTAGTGAAAATTGGAGGCGTAATCGAGGTCGTTACGCGGATACATGAACGGCTGGCCGACCGAGTATTTATAGGCCATAGCCGCGATCGTCGGCATTTTGGCGATCATGCGGCGGCTGGCGATCTCGCGCTGAGCCGGGTCATGAATGTCGGTCGAGTCGTGATAGAAGGCCGACAGGGCTCCGACCACACCGACCATCACCGCCATCGGATGGGCATCGCGCCGGAAGCCGGAGAAGAACCGGTTGACCTGCTCGTGCAGCATCGTGTGGTAGGTGATCGCGTTCTCGAATTCCTGCCGCTGCGCGCTATTGGGCAGTTCGCCATAGAGCAGGAGATAGCAGGTCTCGAGGAAGTCGCCCTGCTCGGCAAGTTGCTCGATCGGATAGCCGCGATAGAGCAACACCCCCTCATCACCATCGATATAGGTGATCTTCGACTCGCAGCTCGCTGTGGAGGTAAAGCCCGGATCGTAGGTGAAATGCCCCGTCTGCCCGTAGAGGCGCGAAATATCGATCACGCTGGGGCCAATAGTGCCCTCGTTCACCGGCAGTTCATGCGTCTTGCCGTCTATGGTCAAGGTCGCCGGTTCGGTTTTGACGTGCTCGTCCATGGCTTTGCCTCTTTGGTCATCTCGGTTCGAGCCGATCAGGCACCGTATACAGGCTGCGCAGGCGCCTTTCGGCTCGAAATATCGCTTTGGCCTATCCCAATCCCATGCCCACCGCAAGCACGGGCAAGTTGAGGGCCTGCCTAGAATTTAGGCAGTCTGCGCCTGATCCGACAGTCTAGCGAGCGCCTCATTACGCCCGAGCACGGCCAAAACGTCGAAGATTCCCGGCGAAATCGTGCTTCCGGTCAGGGCGGCGCGTAGGGGCTGGGCAACCTTGCCAAGTTTGAGCCCGTTTTCGTCGGCAAAATTTCGTACTGCCTGCTCGAGGAGATCTGCCCGCCAGTCCGTGACAGAGTTCAACCGTGGAATCAGGGAATCGAGAAGCTGTCTTGCGGCCCCGTCGAGCACCGCACTCGCCTTCTCATCCAGCCTGAGGGGACGATCGGCGAAGAGGAAGGCTGCATTTCCTGCAAGCTCCACCAAGGTTTTCGCCCGCTCCTTGAGCCCTGGCATCGCGGCAAGAAGCTTGCCCCGCATCTCGCCATCGAGCTTTGCCAATGTCGCGGGGCCATTCTCGACAACCGGCAGGATCGCAATCAGATCCTCAACCAGTGCCTCGTCATCCTTGTGCCTGATGTAAAAGCCGTTGAGATTCTCGAGCTTGGCAAAATCGAACCGGGCCGGAGACCGTCCGATGCCGCCCAGGTCGAACCAAGCGATCATCTGGTCCAGCGTCATGATCTCATCATCGCCATGGGCCCAACCCAGGCGCACGAGATAGTTGCGCAGCGCCTCAGGCAGATAGCCCATGTCGCGATAGGCCTCGACACCGAGCGCGCCATGCCGCTTCGACAGCTTGGCGCCGTCTGGACCATGAATCAGGGGAACATGGGAAAAGCTCGGCACGTCCCAGCCCATGCCGAGATAGATATGGGTTTGGCGCGCCGCGTTGGTGAGATGATCATCACCCCGGATGATGTGCGTTATCCCCATGTCGTGATCATCGACCACGACGGAGAGCATATAGGTCGGCGTGCCATCCGAGCGCAAAAGCACGAGATCATCGAGATCGCTGTTCGGGAAGACAACACGGCCCTGGACCTGATCATCAATGACGGTCTCGCCCGTCTGTGGCGCCTTCAAGCGCACGACCGGCTTGACGCCGGGAGGCGCCTCTGAGGGGTCGCGGTCACGCCAGCGGCCATCATAGCGGGGCGGGCGGCCTTGAGCGCGGGCGGTCTCGCGCATCTCGGCGAGCTCCTCCGGGGTTGCATAGCAGTAATAGGCGCGGCCCGCGGCAAGCAGCGCCTGCGCCACCTCCTGGTGGCGGGCGATGCGGGTCGACTGCATGACGACCTCGCCATCCCAGTCGAGCTTCAGCCAGCGCAGCCCCTCGAAGATCGCGTCGATCGCCTCCTTGGTCGAGCGTTCCCGGTCCGTGTCCTCGATCCGCAGCAGCATCTTGCCACCGGTGTGGCGGGCATAGAGCCAATTGAACAGGGCCGTCCGCGCGCCACCGATATGGAGGAATCCGGTGGGCGAGGGGGCAAATCGGGTCACGACATTTGTGGACATCGCCTTGATCCAGCTGGTGCTTGGGAAATGCTCGGCGCTAGCATGAGCGCGAAGCGCCAAATAGCACGGGGGTGACGCGCTTGCAAAAGCCGTTCCCCCTCGCATTTGGCCGCGACCTGATGGCGGGGGCAGCAGGGGCGCTGTGACCATTGATTTCATTGGCGATGCAAAGCGCCCAACCAGCAGCTTCTGGCGCCGCCTCCGGACCTTCAAGGATCCCATTCAGCGCAAGGTTGCGATCTCGGCGGCGGCGGGTATGCGCCGCGCGTTGGCGGAGGAGGAGCGGGCGGCGTTCCTGTGGAGCCCCGTCGGTCTATGCATCGGCCTTGCCGTCTATTTCAGCCTCGCTGCCGAGCCATCGCTCCCGATGGCGAGCGCGCCCGTGCTCGGCGCTGCATGCCTGCTCGCCATAGGGATCCGATTTCAGCGGGTGCTCGTGCCGGCATTCCTCGTCCTCGCGATCTGCGGCGGGTTCGCGCTGGGCAGCCTGCGCACGGCACTCGTTGCAACACCGAGCCTCATCTGGACAAGCCCGGTGGTGACCCTCACGGGGGTGATCCGGCATATCGAAGGTGAGCCCGTACGCAGACGGCTCATGGTGATCGATATTGAGGGGGTTATCGGCATTCGCCCCGATGACGTTACCGGTGGAAAGCCGCTGAAACGGGTGCGGGTATCGATCGGCAGGGCAGGCGGTCACCTCAAAGCGGGCGAGCGGATCAGGGTTAAGGCGCGGCTGTTTCCCCTCAACGGGCCCGTCATTCCCGGCGGCTATGATTTCGGGCGCATGCAGTGGTTCCAGGGGATTGGGGCCACCGGCTATTCCTTCGGTGCGGTCGAGCGGCTCCCCTTCGAGCCGGGCTTTTGGCAGCGGCTTCATATTGCGATCGAGCGACTGCGCGATGAGATCGGCAGCCGCATCCGTGCCGTGCTCGATGGTGCGGTCGGCGGGCTTGCGGTGGCGCTGGTCAATGGTGATCGCAGCGGAATTCCCGCGGAGGTGACCCAGGATTTCCAGATCTCGGGTCTTGCCCATATGATTTCGATTTCCGGCATGCATATGAGCATGATCGCCGGCACCACCTACTGGCTCCTGCGGGCATTGCTGGCGTTGCTGCCGGGCGCGGCCGTCATGCTACCGGTCAAGAAGATCGCGGGCCTTGCCGCGCTGGTGACGGGGAGCGGCTATTTCCTCATTTCCGGCCAGGATGTTGCCGCGCAACGCTCATTCATCATGATCGCGATCATGCTGACAGCGGTGCTGCTCGACCGCCCGGCAATCTCCATGCGCAATGTGGCGCTTTCGGCACTCATCGTGCTGATATTCGCGCCAGAGGCCATGCTCTCGGCGAGCTTCCATTTGTCCTTTCTCGCCGTGATCGCGCTGGTGGCGGTGTTCGAGGCGATCCACCGCCATCGTGCCGGCAAGGAGGAGGGCATTGATCCCCAATCCATGTCCCGGCGTTCAAGCTGGCCATGGCGCCTCGCGCAGATCATGGCTGCAATGATCGCCATCGACCTCGTCACCACATTGGTGGCGGGCCTTGCGACCGCTCCGGTTGCCGCCTTCCATTTCCAACGGGTATCGGTCTACAGCCTCCTGGCCAATCTGCTGGCAACGCCCGTTGTGGGGCTGATCGTCATGCCGCTGCTGCTTGTGGCGCTCATGGTCATGCCGCTCGGGCTTGAGGCAGCGCCACTCGAGGGGGCGGGGCTTGGCATAGCTATGCTGATCCGCATCGCTGGATGGGTGGCCGAACTGCCGGGGGCGGTGAGCATCGTTCCCGTGCAGCCCTTATGGGCCATTCTGCTCGTGGTCGCAGGCATGCTATGGCTGTGCCTTGCGCGCACCGGCTTGAGGTTCCTTGGATTTGCGCCGATGATCCTCGGGCTGATCCTCGCGCCCACCGCCGAGAAGCCCGATCTGCTGATCGATCGCGAGGGCAAGATCGTTGCCTTACGCAATGGCGAGGGCGCTTTGGCCTTGAGCGATGGCCGGCGCGGCAGCTTCTCAGCCAAGATCTGGCTCGCGCGGGATGGGGATGACGTAAGCCCCGCCCAGGCAGCGCGACGGACCGGCTTCACCTGCGATCCTCAGGCCTGCCTCGGCGAACTAGGCGCGAGCACAGAGGTTGCGCTCGTACGGGATCGCGCGGCGCTCGCCGAGGAATGTGCACGCTCGCGCGTGGTGATCGCTCCTTTTCACATCCGCGGCTCGTGCGCGGCGGAGATCGTGATCGATCGCAAAGCCCTGCTCAAGGAAGGCGCCCACCGCATCGACCGACGGGGAGATGGCACCCTCGCGATCTCCACCAGTCGTAGCGAAGCGGGATCGCGGCCATGGGTCATCGAGAATTGGCGCTATCGTCCGGTCGCAGAGCCTGGGGCCTCGTCAGGATATGTGTCCGCCACGGATTGAGGCTGTCCGATGCACGTCAGTTATGCACCAGCGCCTTATGGGCGTTCACGAATTCGGCCATGCTGGTGAAGCGGAAATCGTGGCGCGGCATCGTGCCGGGATCACGGGTGGCGCCAAAGCCCGTCTTGTCATGCCGACGGTGAATCCAGCAGGAGGCTAGGCCGAACTCGTTTGCCGGCCGGTGATCGTGGAACAGGCTCTCGGCGGTGTGAAGAATATCGCCACGGATTATCCCATAGCCCGCCAGCTTTTCCAGCATATACTCGAAATTGCGCAAGTCCGGCTTGTAAGAGCCAATGTCTTCTGCGGTGAAGACGGCATCGAAATTCACCTTCAGGCGCTTGCTGCTTTCAGCGAAGGACGCGTTATCCACATTCGACAGAATAACCAGCTTGTAGTGTTCCTTGAGGTAGAGAAGCGCGTCAGCGCTGTCCGGGAACGCTGGCCAGTTCTTGATTGAAGCGCCATAGGCAAGGCATTCATCCCAGCTTACCGGGACACCCCATTCCTCGGCCATGCGCTTATAGACCACCGCCAAAAGCTCGGAATAGCGCTTGGCCGGCGTATATTGCTCCTGGGATGCTTCATGGCGCCCGTGGGTTTCGAGGATCTCGTCGCGGCTCAAGGGGCGGGCAACCTTATCGGTCAGCGGCTTCAAGGCTTCGATGATGCCGCTCTCCCAATCGATGAGAGTGCCGTAGCAATCGAAAGTGAGAACCTTGTAATCCGTGATCTTCATCGCCGCCTCCGCCATCTCAACCAGTGATCCCCAATCTGCGCCGCACCTCTGCGGCGGCCTCGCGAAGCCGCTGCAAGTGCTTGGGCCGGCCGCGCTCGACCATCTGCGGGTTCAGTGTCGATATGCTGACGGAGCAGATGATCCGGCCTGCTTTATCCAGGATCGGAACCGCCAGCGCCGCAAGCCCTAAGGAAACATCATCCAGAGCAAATTCATAGCCGCGCGCTTTGATCTGGGAAAGATGGGCGCGAAGCTTGGTGGGATCGGTGACGCTCTTGGGCGTAAGGGCGGGCAGGGGACCTGACAGCACCCGGTCGATCTCGTCATCGGACTGATAGGCGAGGAGCACCTTCGGGGCCCCGCCGCAATTGAGCGCGAGCGTGCCGCCCACCGGCCACCAGCGCAGCTCCATGCCTTGCGCGCCGTGAATGCGCTCGAGGCAGATGGCCGACCCGTTCTGATATATCGACAGAAAGGCCGTGACGTTCAGCTCGTTGGCGAGCTCGGTCAACAGGGGCGAGGCAGCGCTGCGCAGGTCGAAATTGTCGACAACGCTGGCGGCGAGGGTGCGAATCATACGCCCGAGCCCGTAGCGCTGGGTGTCAGGATCCTGGGCGATGAACCCGCCATTCATCATGGTGACCAGCAAGCGCCGGGTGGTTCCCTTATCAAGGCCCGTTTCACCGGCGATCTCCGCCAAAGTCTGCAAGCCCTTGCCGTCGAACGATCTCAGAATGGCGAGCGCGCGTGTGACCGCGCGCACATTCATGCTCGGCCCATCCTCGGTGCTCTGATCTCCCCTTGCCGCTTCTAGAGGCGGCTTCATTACATCTGTCACGGTTACTCCTCGCGATCGGTCGATCCGTTTCAAAAGCGGCTGGTGTATCAATACACCGGAGCGGCGCAAACCCAGGCTGTTCAATTCACCATTTCATTATATGAAATCTATTTTGTCAGTTGACACGACTTTACGGGCTGTGATTGTCTGCGGGCAAGAAGAACATGTGGAGGAAACGAGGTGGCCAGCACGCGGATCGGCGGTGTGGAGGTCGCACGCATCGAGGAGATGCTGACCCCGGGATTTGATCCCGCCTTCCTGTTTCCAGGCTTCAGCGCGGCGCTGCTCGATGAATTCCCCGAGCTGCGCAACCCGAACTTCTTCCACGCCGAGACGGGCAAGGTGATGTCCAGCATGCATAGCTGGCTGCTGCGCATCGGCGATGATGTGGTGCTGATCGATACGGGCTGCGGCAATCACAAGCATCGCTCGGCGAAGGCCTTTCAGCGCTTTCACATGCTCGATCTGCCGTTTCTCGACCGGCTGGCGGCCGCAGGCGTGCGCCCTGAGGATGTGACCTATGTGATCAACACGCACTTGCACGTGGATCATGTGGGCTGGAACACTGCCCTGGTCGATGGCGCCTGGGTGCCCACCTTCCCGCGGGCCCGCTATGTCTTTGGCGCGCGCGAATACGCCAATTGGACCAAAGACGGCCGCAGCCTGCGCGCCCAGCCCGAAGGCGGCGAAGTCATCGAGGACAGCGTGCGACCGGTGGTCGAGGCGGGGCTCGTGGATCTGGTTGAGCCGGGCGACCGCCTGCTTGATGTTTTGACGTTCACCCATGCGCCCGGTCACACCGACGGGCAGCTCAATATTCGCCTTGAGTGCGATGGCGCAGTGGGCCTCTTCACCGCCGACGTGCTGCACCAGCCCATGCAGATCGTCTGTCCCGAGCTCAATACCCGGTTCTGCGAGGACAATGAGCGCGCGCCATCAACGCGCAAGGCGCTGCTTGGCCTGGCCGCCGAGGCCAATGCCGTGATCTTCCCTCAGCATTTCGGGGCGCCGCATGCGGGACGCGTTGCAAATACGCGCGGCGGATACCGTTTCGAGCCGATCACCTGGACGAATTGAGGGAGGCTTTTGCCTATGTCACTCGCTGAAAATCTCAGCGCCGCAAACCATCCCCTCGTTGAGCGCCTGATTGCGGATTTCGGGTCCGATGCGGTGCTCGCGGATGATGCAACCCGCACCTATTACGCCAATGACATCTTCTGGCAGCCGGGTATCCCGCCGCTCGCGGTGCTGCTGCCGGACAGCGCCGAGATGACGGCGCAGATGGTGGGCAGGGCCATTGCCGCAGGCATTGCGATCGTGCCGCGCGGCGGGGGCATGTCCTACACCAAGGGCTATCTTCCGGCGCGTCCGGATTCGCTCGTGATCGATCTTCGGCGGCTGAACAAGGTGATCGAGGTCAATGCGGATGACATGTATGTGACCGTCGAGGCCGGCTGCACCTGGGCCAAGCTCAACGAAGCGCTCGATGGAACGGGCTTGCGCACCGCCTATTGGGGCCCGCTCTCCGGCATCAACGCGACGGTGGGTGGGGCGCTGTCACAGAACAGCGCCTTCTTCGGATCGACCAACAATGCAACGGTTGCGGAAAGCGTGATCGGGGTGACGGTGGCGCTCGCCGATGGCCGTATCGTCACCACCGGTTCCGGCGGCCGCAAGGGCGCCAAACCCTTCACCCGCGAAGGTGGCCCTGATCTCACCGGCCTGTTCCTCGGCGATAATGGCGCCATGGGCGTCAAGCTTGCCGCCACCTTGCGGCTCAATGTGAAGCCAGCGGAAGTCGGCTTTCTCTCGTTCGGCTTCGAGAGCATCGCAAAGATGGCGGCTGCCCAGGTGGAGATGGCTCGCACCCGCGCCATCTCCGAGGGGTTCGGCATCGATCGGACCAAGGCCGAGCATTCGGCGAGCGTCAATAAACTCATGGATGGTGTGAAGACCCTCGGCAATGTGGTCAAGGGCGGCAAATCCATGCTGAGCGGGCTCAAGGATGCGGTCAGCGTCGCAGCCGGTGGCACCGCTTTCCTCAAGGCGCACAATTATACACTTCACTTGGTGCTGGAGGCGCGCACGCCCCAGGAGCTTGCCGAGTCCATGAGCCGGATCCGCGCGATCGGGCAGCGCTATGGCACCGAGATCGAGAATACTGTCCCTAAGGTCATGCGCTCGAAACCTTTCGGTCCGACCCGCGGCATGCTCGGGCTTGATGGGCAGCGCTGGGTGCCGATCCACGCGGTCTTCCCGTTGAGCACCGCCCAGGAGGTTGTGCGGGCGAATGACGACTATTTCGCAAGCCGCCGCGATTTCATGGAGCAGCACGGCATCGTCTATTCCGTCATGACCATGACGGTTGGCAATGAGTTCTTCCTCGAGCCTGCCTTTTACTGGATGGACGAGATCACGCCGCTCCATGCCAAGAGCCTTGGCGATGACGTGGTGAGGCCCTGGCGGGACCGGCCGGCGAATGTGGCGGCACGGGACGCGGTGGCGGAGCTGCGCCGGGGCACGCAGGAGCTCTATGCGCGATTGGGCGGTGTGAGCTGGCAGGTCGCGCGGGACTATCCCTTCAAGGAGCTGCTCAAGCCCGAGACCTGGTCGCTGCTCGAGGCGGTCAAGCAGGCGGTCGACCCGCACGGCCTCATGAACCCGGGCTCGCTCGGGCTTGGCCGGCATTAGGAGAGAGTGACGATGGGCTTCACCATCACAGAAAAGATCCTGGCGCGTGCGGCAGGGGTGCCCTCAGCGAAGGCGGGGGATGAACTCATGGCCAAGCCGGATTTCGTCCTGGCCTATGATTTCCCTGGCTATACTGATGTCTATTTCAAGACGATGAAGGAGGATTTCGGCATCGAGCGCGTGGCCGAGCCCGAGCGCTTCGCCATCTTCATCGACCATATGGTGCCGGCGACGACCCCCAAAGAGGAGGAGCTGCATATTGGCACACGCACCTGGTGCAAGGAGAACAACGTGCCGCTATTCGAACGGCGCGGGATCGGTCACCAAGTTGCGGCAGAAGTGGGCTATGCGGTTCCCGGCGCCTTCGTCGTGCATTTCGACGGGCATATCAGCCAGCTCGGCACCTTCGGCACGCTGGCGATCGGCATGCGGCGGAATGTGCTCGAAGCCTTCGTGCGCGAGCGGGTATCGATCAAGGTTCCGCACACGGTGCGGGTCAATCTCAGAGGCAAGCTCACGCCCGGCGTGATGGCGCGCGATGTGTTCCATCACCTTGTGCGGGTGATGGGACCTGCCTCCTGCCGCTTCCAGGTGCTGGAGGTCGGCGGCCCGGCGCTGGCATCGCTGTCAACGGAAGGGCTGCAGACCATCACTGGGCTTGCCATGTTTACCGGCGCCATTACCGCGATCGTCAATCCGGAGGGTGAGCGGCTGGATTATGCGCTGAAGCGGGCGCGCAAGACACTCGAGCCGGTGCAGAGCGATCCGGATGCGGATTATTCCGCCGTCTACGATATCGATCTTACCGGGCTCGAGCCGGTGGTGGTGATTCCACCGACCCCCTCGAACACCCGCAATCTCTCGGACTATCTGGGCCTCGAAATCAATGCGGGCTATCTCGGCTCTTGCGCCTCGGGCCGTCTCGAGGATCTCAGGATTGCCGCCCAGATCCTCAAAGGCCGGCAGGTGAAGGAGGGCTTCCAGCTCAATGTGATCCCGACGAGCCAGGAGATCATGGCCGCGGCGGGTCGCGAAGGGCTGATCTCGACCCTTGCGGAGGCGGGAGCCTTTGTCTCCTCGCCCAGCTGTGATTACTGCTTCGGGCGCATCGCCACCATGACGGAGAAGCAGCGCGCGGTCTCGACCGGCACGCTCAATGTTCGCGGCCGCATGGGGAGCCCCGACTCGGAAATCTATCTCTGCAATGCAGCAACCGTCGCTGCCACGGCGATCGAGGGGCAGATTGCCGATCCCCGCAAATATCTGTGAGGCCAGCCATGCCGCTCAATAATCTGCATGGGCGCGTCGCCTTTATCTTCGAGGAAGAAGATTTCGACGTCGATCAGATCGTCGGCGTCAAGAATATCAAGATCACCGACATCAACGAGCTCGCGGCGGTCGCCATGAGCTCATATGATCCGGATTTCGCTTCCAAGGTGAAGCCGGGCGATCTGCTCGTCGGGGCCCATAATTTCGGCTATGGGCATCCCCATTACCCGCCAATGCGCGCGATGCGCCATCACGGCATTGCGGGCGTGATCGCTGAAAGCTTCTCGCCCGGATATTGGCGCGGGGAGATCAGCATGGGCTTTCCCCAGGTGAGCTGCCCCGGCATTCTCAAGCTCGTCGAGCGCTGGGACGAGGTCGAGGTCGACTGGCAGGCGGGCCTCGTGCGCAATCTCACCAAGGGCACATCTTTGCCCTTCGAGCCCCTTTCGGCCGCCGATGAACAGATGCTCATGGCCGGCGGCCTCGTTCCCTACCTCAAGCAAACGACGCCCAGACAGGGCGATTTCAAGGGATAACTGACATGGCGAGAAGCAGCGAGTATCGCGATCGCGTTCTGGCACAGAAGACCGTGTGGGCGGCGGGGGCTTACGACGCGCTCTCAGCCAAGCTCATCGAGCAGGCGGGGTTTGATGCGGTCATGACCTCGGGCTTCGGGGTCTCCGCCTCCCATCTCGGCCTGCCGGATGCCGAGCTCTATACCATGTCAGAAAATCTGACGGTGGTCCGCAATGTCATCAATGTGGTCAATGTGCCGGTCATCGCCGATATCGACACGGGCTATGGCAATGCGATCAATGTGATGCGCACCGTGCGCGAGTTCGAGGCGGCGGGCGTCTCGGCGGTCATTCTCGAAGATCAGGTGGCGCCCAAGCGCTGTCCCATTTGCGTGGGCGGCGTCGAGGTGATCCAGAAGGACGAGGCGGTGGCCAAGATCTCGGCCGCGGTTGCCGCCCGGCGCGATCCCAACATGCTGATTATCGCGCGCACCGATGTGGTGGACGAGCAGGAGGCGATGGAGCGCGGCAAGGCCTATGTGGCGGCCGGCGCGGACGTCATCCAGCCGATCAGCAAGTGCTTCAAGTCGATCGAGGGCCTGCGCGCTATGCGCCAGGCGGTCGGCGTGCCCTTGTCTTTGCAGCTGCTCGGCTGGCTCGAAGGCTTGAGCCCGGAGGAGGTGGAGGAGGTTGCAGGCATGGCAACCTTTGCCTTGGTGCCGCTCATGACGGCCGCCGAGGCGCTGCGCGAGAACCTGAGCGTGCTCGCCAAGACCAAAACCAGCAAGGATCTGCCGCGGCCGCGTACCGATCATAATGACTTCATCGAGTTCATCGGCTTCAAGCAGGTCGAGGAGTTGCAGCTCAAATATCTGCGCGCAAGCTGAGGGCAAGCGCAGAGACGAAGCGATTGGGGAGGAATGGCATGTTTACTCGTCGATTTTTTACGGCCGCCACGGCGGTGCTCATGGCCGGCAGCCTGTTTGCCGGCGCGCATGCTCAGGAGAAGCCGCCGGTGCGGATCGGCGCGCTGCTGCCGTTGAGCGGGGCCGGCGCCTTTGACGGCCAGCTCGCCGCGGAAGGCATGGAAGCGATGGCCGCCGTCATCAATGACAAAGGCGGTATTCTCGATGGGCGCAAGATCGAGATCGTCAAATACGACGACAAGGGAACGCCTGAGGAAGGGGTGAGCGCCGCCAAGCGCGCCATCGAGCAGGACAATGTGGATGTGCTGGTTGGCGGCTGGTTCAGCGCGGTCGCCCTGAGCCTCAAGGAAGAGACGCGCGATAAGATCATCACCGTGATGACCTCGTCCCAGCATCCGAAGGTGACGGAGGAGGGACACAAATATCTGTTCCGGCTGAATGCCACCTCGACGATGAACTCGGCGACCTATTCCAAGTTCATATGCGACAAGATGGGGCTCAAGACCATCGCCTTCATCACCATCAATGATGATTACGGGCGGCTCGAAGCACAGAATTACGAGAAGCTCCTCGGCGAATGCGGGATCAAGACGCTCGGCAACGAGTATTACAACCGCAGTGATACGGATTTCACGACGGCGCTGACCAAGCTGCGCAGCCTGAAGCCCGATGCGATCTATGTGTCGGCCATCAACACTTCGCAGGGCGCGACCATCTACCGGCAGATCAAGCAGACCGGCTATAAGGGCACGATCATCGCGTCCGCCGGCAATATGAACCCCAAGCTGGTGGAGCTGTCGGGTCCCGCGTTGGAGGGCGTCTATTCCGCCTCGCTGTTTGCGCCCGATAGCGACAATCCCATGCTGAAGGCATGGGTTGAAAAATATAAGAGCATGTTCTCCAACGAGCCCGCCTTCATCGGCTCGCTCGGTGCGCAGGCGGTCGAGCTCCTCGCCGCGGCCATTCAGGAAGCGGGCGACCCCCGTGCCTATGACAAGATCGCCGCCGCGCTCAAGGCGCATCCTTGGGATACGCTGCTCGGCAATATGCGGTTCGATGACAAGGGGCAGGCTCTGCAGACCACCTATCTGATCCGGGTGGTCGACGGCAAGATCACCACCGTCAAGAACTAGCGCCTGCGGTCCGATCTTACCCGAGGTGAGGCTGCCATCGCGCAGCCTCCCGACCGCTTTTGCGAGTAAATCTATGGAATTCGCTGTCTTTACCCAGCAGATCGTGAATGGCCTGGTCAATGGCATGACCTATGTGCTGATCGCGACCGGCCTCACCCTGATCTTCGGCGTCCTCAGGATCGTGAATTTCGCCCATGGCGAGTTTTACATGCTGGGCGCCTTCTTCACCTATTACGCGATGACCCTGCTGGGGCTGGACTATATCTCCGCCACCGTCATTGCCACCGTGGTGGTGGCCGGTTTCGGAATCCTCGCCAACTCGCTGTTCTTCTGGCCGCTGCGCCGGGAGCATGAGTTCACGATCCTCCTATGCAGCCTCGGGCTCGCGCTGCTTTTGACCAATGGCGGTGAGGTTCTGTTCGGGGCTGATCCGAAATATGTGAGCAGTCCGTTCTCGGACGAGGTCGTCGAGATGGGTGACCTCATCGTGACACAGCAGCGCGTGGTCATCTTCCTGGTCGGCGTGGCGGTGCTGGTGGCGCTCTATTTCTTCATCAAGACCTCGACCATCGGCAAGATGATGCGGGCCACGGCTCAGAACCCGGAAGGGGCCGCCCTGACCGGCATCAATATCCGCCGGGTGCATGCCTATACGTTCGCGCTGGCCGGTGGTCTTGCGGCCCTTGCCGGCGCGCTGGTGGGACCGACCGCGATGATCTTCCCGACCGTTGGCAGCTGGGCGGTGCTCAAGGGCTTCATCGTGGTGATCATGGGCGGGCTTGGCAGCATTCCCGGCGCCTTGGTCGGCGGGTTGCTGCTCGGGGTCATCGAGGCGCTTGGCGGCGGCTATGTCTCGCTCGGCTTTGCGGAGGCGATCGGCTACGCGATCATCATCGCCGTCCTGCTCTGGCGCCCGCAAGGCCTGTTCGGTGCGGCACGAAGGGCTTGAACATGAACAACAAGCTGGCTTCCCTCATTGCGGTCATCGTGCTGGCGGTGCTCCCCCTGCTGACGGGTAGCACCTATGTGCATCATCTGCTGGTGCTGTGGATGCTCTATGCGCTCCTGGCGCTCAGCCTCAACATCATCATCGGCTATCTCGGCGAGCTGACGTTCGGGCATGCGGCCTTTTTCGGCATAGGGGCCTATGCCGCGGCCATTCTCGGCATGGATATGGGGCTTCCCGGCCTTATGGGGCTCATCGCGGCGGGGGTTATCGCCGGCCTCTTCGGGCTGGTGATCGGCTATGTGGCGCTGCGCATCGTGGGTCCGCAATTTGCGATCCTCACCTTAGGCTTCGGCTCGATCCTCTACACCATCACCAATTACTGGGTGGACGTGACGCGCGGGCCGATGGGCATCTCCAATATCCCACCGCTCAGTTTCGGCAGTGGCTGGCTCACCTTCGATGATGCGCGCTCATTCTATTACGTGGCGCTCGCCTGCGTGGTGCTCTTCGCCTATGTGCTCTATGCCCTCGTGCATAGCCGTACGGGGCGCGCCTTCATCGCGACCCGCGAGAACCCGCAGCTCGCCTCCTCGCTCGGCATCGATATCTTCCACATGAAGCTGCTCGGCTTCGTGGTGGCGACCGCCATTGCGGGGGTGAGCGGTGCACTCTATGCCCATTACGTGAAGGTGATCACGCCGGAGATGATGGGCCTTTCCTATATGGCCGCGATCATCATCATGGTGATCGTTGGCGGGCGCGGCACGATCGCCGGACCCATTGTGGGCGCGCTCATCTATGTGGGGCTGCTCGAGCTCTTGCGGCCGCTGGGTGCCATGCGGCTCGTGATCTTCGCGGCGCTGCTCATTGCCTCGGTCATTTTCTTGCCCGGTGGGATTGTGAGCCTCTGGCGGCGGTTGTTCGAGCGCCCGGGGGCGCAGGGTGCGACAACCGCCACTCCCCAGCCGCTCGCCGTTCGGGAGGTTGCGGAATGACATCGCCAGCCATTCTCGAGGTGCGCGGGCTCACCCGCAAGTTCGGCGGCCTCACCGCGGTCAGCAATGTTGATCTGAGCGTCGGCCAAAATGAGATCGTCGGGCTGATCGGACCCAACGGCGCCGGCAAGACCACGCTCTTCAACTGTATCGCGGGCTCCATGCCTCCGACCAGCGGCAGCGTCCGCTTCCTTGGTCAGGATTGCACCGGCTATCCCGCCCATAGGATGGCGCGGCTCGGCATGACCCGCACCTTCCAGATCACCAGTATCTTCCCGGCCATGTCGACCTTCGACAATGTGCGCGCCGCCACGTTCCGCACCACGGACAAGGGCTGGGTTGCCGCCATGTTCCACACCTCCGGCTATCGGCGGCAGGAGGCCGAGATCGTGGACAAGGTTCACGAGATCCTGAAATCCGTGCAGCTCGACGGGCGCGCGGATCTTCCGGCCGACACGCTGTCTTATGGTGAGCACCGTCGGCTTGAGATCGCGATCGCGCTGGCGGCCGAACCGAAGCTGCTGCTTCTGGATGAGCCAGCAGCCGGCATGAACCCGGAGGAGGGACAGAGGCTCGTCGAGATGATCCGCGAGATCCGCGGCCGCGGCATCGCGGTGCTGATCGTCGAGCATCATATGCGCGTGGTCATGGGCGTGTGCGATCGGGTGGTGGTCATCGATCACGGGGTCAAGATCGCGGAGGGGCCACCGCGCGAGGTCGCCGATAATCCGGATGTGATCCGCGTCTATCTCGGTCGGGAGCAGGTCAGTGCTTAAGCTTGACGGGGTGAAGGTCCGCTATGGCCGGCGCGAGGTCATCCATGATCTCTCGCTGACGGTTGGCGAAAGGGAGATCGTGACGCTGGTCGGCTCTAACGGGGCGGGCAAGACCACGACGCTCAAGACGATCTCGGGTCTCTTGCGGCCGGTCGCCGGGCGTATCGAGTTCGACGGCAAGCGCATCGATACCATGCAGCCGCACGAGATCATCGCCCATGGAGTGGTGCATGTGCCGGAAGGGCGGCTGCTATTCGCCGATATGACGGTCTATGAGCATATCGAGCTCGGTGCGATCCGGGCAAACGGGGCAGGGCGCAAGGAGGCGCGCAGCTTCGCGGATAGGGTTGAGTGGATCTATTCGATCTTTCCGATCCTCAAGGAGCGGCGCGACCAGAAGGGCGGCACGTTGAGCGGCGGACAGCAGCAGATGCTCGCCATCGCGCGTGGCCTCATGGCGGAGCCTCGCTGCCTCATGCTGGACGAGCCATCTCTGGGCCTTGCTCCCATCATGGTCGATCAGCTCGCGGATGCGATCCGCAGCCTGCATGAGGCGGGCCTCACCATCCTGCTGGTCGAACAGCGGGTCGATCTCGCGCTGAGGCTTGCCGATCGCGGCTATGTGCTCGAAACCGGCAATTTGGTCCTCGAGGACAAGGCGGATGCCTTGCTCAACAATCCGCGGGTGAAGGCCGCCTATCTCGGAACATGACCAGCTTTCTGCAACAGGTGCCGGTAAAACCGGCCTATGTGGCGACATCCCAAGGCCAGCTGCGCTATTGGAGCGGGGGTAATGGGGCGCCTTTGGTGGTGCTGCCGGGGCTCATTCTCGGGGCGGGTCCGAGAGCGCAAGACTGCGCGGTCGAGTTCAGCGACCGCACGATGGTGGTTTTCGAGCTGCCGGGCATTGGCGGGTCGGAATTTGCACCGGCTCGGGATCTGGAAAGCGCCGCAGCAGTTATCGCCGAGGCCTGGACGGCGCTTGGCCTTGGCGATGCGCCGTTGCTCACCTACGACCTCGCTGCGCCCCTGGCCATCGCGCTATGTGATCGGTTGCAGACCAAACCTGCAGCCGTTTTCGCCGCCGATCTCGATCTTGCCAAAGGCTGGGCGTCTGCCCGATGCCATGCGCCCTTGCTGAAGCCGCGCCCGGATGGCACCCACCTGACGGCGCTATGGGCGCATATTCGTGACCGCCATATCCTCAAGGCGGATGATCCTTCGCAGCCTGCCCGGATCGGTGCATCTCTCCCCGCCGATAATGTGCTGGATGAGACGGTCGTCGCGGCAGCGGCCGCACCCGAGCGCTATGAAGCGCTGTGGAATGCCTGCCTTGCCGCAATGGACGATTTCGATCGCGCAGCGCAGGCCGTCTCGCTCGAAGATGCCTCGATGCCTGCGATGATCGACAAGCGGTTAGCAGAGCTCGGGGTGAAGGCTGCTCCCATTGCCTTCACGCGCAGTGCGGTGCGCCCGGAGGCTGAAGGGCAGATCTGGTGCGATTACGCGGACACGCCCTCGGGGCGGGTGCACCTGCGCCGGGCGGGCGATGGACCACGACCTCTGTTGATGTTCCAGTCCGCACCGGGCTCATCCGCGCCACTCGCCGAAATCATCCGCGGCTTGAGCTCTGGCCGCGCGGTGGTGGCTCCAGATTTTCTGGGGAACGGGCGGTCGGACAAGCCTTCCCTCGCAAAGACGGATATTGCGGCCCTGGCGCGCAACGGGCTCGAGCTGGCCGACGCGCTCGGCTTTGACAGATTCGACCTGTGGGGCACCCATACGGGAGCGTGTGTTGCGCTCGAACTCGCGGTGATCGCGCCGGAACGGGTCGGCAGGGTGGTGCTGGAGGCACCACCCTTGCTGCCGCCGCACTTCACCTCCGACATTCTCGAGAACTATCTCCCGCCTCTCACCCCGGACCGGTGGGGCCTGCATTTGCAGCAGGCCTGGAATATGCGCCGCGACATGTTTCTGTTCTGGCCGTGGTACCGGCAGGATCGCACCGCCGCGCGCAGCCTGGGCGTTCCGGATGCGCAATTCCTGCATGACTGGACGGTCGGGCTGCTCTCCAGCGGGCACACCTATGACCGCTCCTATCGCGCCGCCTTTGAATATGACACGCAAGCGCGGCTTCCAAAGCTTACGCGGCCTGCGATGATCTGCGCAGGACCCGCGGACATGCTGGTCGAGGGCTTGAAGCTTGCCGAGGAGATCGCGCCGAAGGGCACGCTTGTCACTGCCCTGCCGGCGACCGTGTGGTATCCCGGTCAATCGGAGGCAGCTGTGCGCGATACGCTTCTGGCTTATGACAGGTTTCTTGCGGGCACCTGATCGGGCAACTGGCGCGGCGGGACGGAACCTGCAGACAGCTTGACCATTTCCGCCGCCATCCGATCCAGCTCGGCGCGGTGCTGTCTTAGATAATGCCGGAGCCAGAAGGCATAGCGTTGATCGGATTGCGCAACCTGATCGCTCAACTCATCGAGCGAAACCAGCATGATGCGGTCCGCTTCGGCGCGATTGGGCGATATTTCGCCCTCAGGCACGCGCCCGGCATAGACATAGACGAATTCGTTCTCGATCATGCCGCGGTCGAGTTCTGCGCGGTAACGCGAATGAAAGCCGAAGGTCAGGTCAACGGTGATGTTCAGCTCTTCGGAGATCCGGCGCGAGGCTGCCTGCCTCGTTGATTCACCCGGCCGGGGATGACCGCAGCAGCTATTCGCCCATTTGCCGGCTGAGTGATATTTGCCAGCAGCGCGCCGCTGCAGCAGCGTCCGGCCCTGATCATCGAAGAGGAAAATCGAAAACGCCCTATGCAACAGGCCCTGGTGATGGGCGGGGTATTTTTCGGCCGTGCCGACGCGGCGATTGCGCTCATCGATGAGGATCAAAGCTTCGCGGGCGTCGGTCGTCATCAGCATCTGGCGTCCTCCCTGGCGTCGGCCCTTTCAAATCCGATGTGAGCTATAGGGCTTCTTGCGTCAAATCCGTGATAGCGGCTGGCCGGTTGCTTGGCCATCGTCAAGCCATCCAAGGGCACGGAAATTGCGCCTTATGGTGAATGCGGATAACGCGGGATGCCTGCTGTCGCCGGCGCCTCACATGGCCAACGACAGCTGGCATGGTCCTCGGTCAGCTTCGGCGCGCAACGAGATGGTAGATCGTCAGCACCGCAACAGAGCCGATGATGGCGACTAGCAGGCTATACAGATTGAGCCCAGTAATGCCGGTTGCACCGAAGAAGCTGAATAGAAAGCCGCCGGCAATTGCGCCGATGATGCCGAGAGCAATATCCATGAACAGCCCCTGGCCGCTTCTGTTCACGATCTTGCTACCAATAAATCCGGCGATGAGACCGAGAATAACCCAGGCAAGGATCGACATGTAAACACCTCTCAGAATTGGGGAAGGATAATTTAAACCGGTCTTCGTATAGAATCCTTAAATCCTTGGGTGAAAATATATGGCTATTCATGCTGCTTCACTCGGCACTCGAATAAAAATTGAATGGAGATCGAAATGGGCCTTCTTGATGATGTTGCTCCCGGCGGAAATCTGGCAAAGCCAGTGATCGTCGCTCTTGGATCGCTGCTCGTGGGCAAGATGCTCAGCGGCGGTTTCGGGTCTGGTTCAGATGCGCAGGCTGCGGGAATGCCTCAGTCCGCTGGGATGCCCCAGTCGGCGGGGATGGCTCCGGGCGCTGCTCCGGGTTCTGATCAGGACGGCGGGTTGCTCGGCGGCCTGTCAGGCCTCCTCAACAAGCTGTCGGATGCAGGACATGGCGACACCGCAGCCTCTTGGGTCGGCACAGGGCAGAATAAGCCGATCGATCCCAACCATCTCGGTGCGGCACTCGGCCAGCAGACCGTAAGCAACCTCGCGCAACAGACGGGCATGAGTGAGCAGGACCTGCTGAACCAGCTGGCTCAGGCTCTGCCCGGCGTGATTGATAAGCTGACGCCGAATGGTCAGCTGCCAAGCCTTCAGCAGATCGCCTCGATCTTCAAGCAGCAATGAGCCTATAGCCTCAATCAATGGGGCCGCTCGGCGCCTGGCCCGGAGCGACCCCATTGATTCCTTCGAGCGATAGACGCTGATAGCAGCCCCGTTCTCGCAAACGGGGCTGGCGCTATTGTAGGAACCGGTTACGGCTGTCTGGATTGCCGTGCCCATCAGGCTGCAGAACCGGCATCCTGCTCGCTCGAAATGCTCTGGTGGCCTATTTGCCGCATCCGGCTTGTGATACGAATGCGCAGATCCGATATGGCCTGCTTGGACTTGCCCCAGCCTTGGACTTGCCCCAGAGCTGGGCCGACGAGGGGGTCCCTTGCTCCTTTATTCCTCGACGTCGGGGATTTTGTCAGCTGAGGCGCGGGGACGTTGCTGCCTATTGTGAGTATCCGGCCGGGGGCATAAGCTTGCGAAGAGATCAAGCTTGCCGGATGGCAGTCTTGTCGAGCTGATCGGCAATGCAGCCAAAATGCTGGAGTGCCGCCCGATCTTCCATTAAGTGAATTTGGAGCGGACGCGTCAGCCGACGTTGAGAATATAGGGACCAGACGACGATGCCACCTTATCGCTCCAGAACCACCACCCACGGCCGCAACATGGCCGGCGCGCGCGGGCTTTGGCGCGCCACTGGCATGAGGGATGAGGATTTCGGCAAGCCGATCATCGCGGTGGTGAACTCCTTCACGCAATTCGTGCCTGGGCATGTGCATCTGAAGGATCTGGGCCAGCTCGTCGCGCGCGAGATCGAGAAAGCCGGCGGCGTTGCAAAGGAATTTAACACCATCGCGGTGGATGACGGCATCGCCATGGGCCATGATGGCATGCTCTATTCGCTGCCATCACGCGAGATCATCGCCGACAGCGTCGAGTACATGGTCAATGCCCATTGTGCAGATGCCATGGTTTGCATCTCCAATTGCGACAAGATCACGCCGGGCATGCTGATGGCGGCATTGCGCCTGAATATTCCGGCGGTGTTCGTGTCGGGCGGCCCGATGGAAGCGGGCAAGGTGGTTCTCGCGGGCAAGAGCCGTGCGCTCGATCTGGTCGATGCCATGGTGGCGGCGGCCGATGACCGGGTGCGGGATGAGGATGTGCAGGCCATCGAACGTTCGGCCTGTCCCACCTGCGGATCGTGCTCGGGCATGTTCACGGCCAATTCCATGAACTGCCTCACCGAAGCATTGGGGCTTGCCTTGCCTGGCAATGGCTCGGTCTTGGCCACCCATGCGGATCGCAAGCGCCTGTTCGTCGAAGCAGGCCACCTGATCGTCGATCTCGCCCGCCGCTATTACGAGCAGGGCGATGAAGGCGTGCTGCCGCGTTCGATTGCGAGTTTCGCCGCTTTCGAGAATGCCATGACGCTCGACATCGCCATGGGCGGCTCGACCAATACTGTCCTGCATCTTCTGGCGGCGGCGCACGAGGGTGAAATCGATTTCACCATGAGTGATATCGACCGGCTCTCACGGCGCGTGCCAGTTCTCTGCAAAGTGGCGCCCGCGAAGAGCGACGTCCATATGGAAGATGTGCATCGCGCCGGCGGCATCATGGGCATTCTCGGCGAGCTCGACCGGGCCGGGCTGCTCGATACCAGTGTCGGCACCATCCATTCCGAGACGCTTGCGGCAGCCCTCGACCGCTGGGATATCAAGCGCACGAAGAGCCCGTCGGTTCATGATTTCTATCGGGCAGCCCCCGGCGGTGTGCCAACCCAAGTCGCCTTCTCGCAGGATCGCCGCTATGACAGCGTCGATGATGACCGCGAAAGCGGGGTGATCCGCTCCGCCGAGCATCCCTTCGCCCGAGATGGCGGGCTCGCGGTGCTCTACGGCAATCTTGCGGAGGACGGCTGTATCGTTAAAACGGCAGGTGTCGATGAGAGCATCCTCCGCTTCAAAGGGCCTGCACGCATTTTTGAGAGCCAGGATGCGGCGGTGAGCGCTATTCTCACCAATAAGATCAAAGCCGGTGACGTGGTGCTGATCCGCTATGAAGGACCGCGCGGCGGGCCTGGCATGCAGGAGATGCTCTATCCCACAAGCTATCTCAAATCCAAAGGGCTCGGTGCTGCCTGCGCGCTGGTGACCGATGGCCGCTTCTCAGGCGGCACCTCGGGCCTCTCGATCGGACATGTGTCGCCGGAAGCCGCCGAGGGCGGCACGATTGGCCTCGTGGAAGATGGGGATATGATCGAGATCGACATTCCCGGCCGCCGCATCCATCTCGCCGTTAGCGATGATGCACTCGCATCCCGCCGCCAGGCCATGGAAGCCAAAGGCGAGGCGGCCTGGCAGCCGGCTGTGAAGCGAAACCGGAAGGTAAGCAAAGCGCTCAAGGCCTATGCCGCCTTTGCGACAAGCGCTGCGAAGGGAGCTGTTCGTCAGCTTCCCTCGTAAACTCTACGCATCGGATCGGTCCGCAATCGCAGGCCGATCCCGGATAATCGTCGTACGGACAGGGGGTTCAGAGTGCGCGTACTGGTGGTTGAAGACGAGGCCATGGTCGCGATGCTGATCGAGGATATGCTCCTTGATTCCGGGTATAGCGATATCGAGGTCTGCAATCGCTTCGGCCAGGCCATGACGCTCATCCAGAGCAAGCCCTTCGATTTCGTGATCCTCGACCTCAATCTCGAGGGTGAACTCACCTATCCGATCGCAGATATCCTCCTGGAACGTGGCACACCTTTCGTTTTTGCAACAGGATATGGCACCTCGATGCTGGAAGGCCGCTATGCTGACGTGCCGAGCTTGCCCAAGCCGTTCAGGCCCGAAGATATCGAGCGCGTGCTCAGCTCGATCAGCGGAGATCTCGGCGCCAAGAGCACGACCTCCTGATATCCTGCTATCCTAAAATTGGTTCTTCACCGTCTCCTCTGCGCCAGCTTAAGATCAATCGAGAAGGAGCCTTGCATGTCCCGTCCGGTGATCATCTGTTGCGCCGTAACCGGCAGTGCTGACACGCCATCCAAGAATCCCGCGGTGCCGGTGACCCCGCAGGAGATCGCCCGGTCGGCGCTCGATGCCGCGGCGGCCGGTGCGGCGATCGTGCATATTCATGTGCGTGATCCGAAGACGACGAGGCCCAGCCTTGATCTCGAGCTCTATCGAGAAACGGTCGATCTGATCAAAGCTGAGAACAAGGACGTCATCATAAACCTGACCACAGGCACCGGCGCCCGCTTCGTTCCGGGGCGGGAAGATCCGCAGCAGCCCGGACCTGGCACCAATCTTTCCTCGCCTGAAATCCGCACCCGGCATATCGAGGCGCTCAAGCCCGATATCTGCAGTCTCGATATGGGCACGATGAATATGGGCGATACCGTATTCATGAACACGCCCGGCCATCTCGCCGCCATGGCCGAGGTCATTGGGCGCGTCGGCGTGGTGCCCGAGCTCGAGGTGTTCGAGGCCGGCCATATCCGCCTGACCAACAGCATGATCGAGCGCGGCCTGCTCAAGGCACCGCACCTGTTTCAGATCTGCCTTGGTGTGCCCTGGGGCCAGCCGGCGACGACCGAGGCCATGGTCTATATGAAGCATATGCTGCCGGCGGGCGCGCAATGGTTCGCCTTTGGCATCGGGCTCCACCAGTTCCCGATGGCGGCTCAGGCCGTGGTGCTGGGCGGCCATGTGCGCGTGGGGCTTGAGGATAATCTCTATCTCGGCCGGGGCGAGCTCGCGCCCAGCAATGCGGCGCTCGTCGAGCGGGCAGTGGAGATTGTGAAGGCAATCGGTCATCCGATTGCAACGCCCGCGCAGGCTCGGGAGATCATCGGGATTTAGGCCGCCGCCTCGATTCCTGCCCGATCTTAGTTCAGAAAACGTCATGCCCCAGCTTGACCGGGCATCCAGAGGGGACGGCGTCAATTTCTCTAGCTCCTGGATCACCGGGTCAAGCCCGGTGATGACGGAGGGAGGAAAGCGTGCCTGCCCGCCTTGCCCCGGGCTGGGGCTAGCCAAGTGGAACTCGGCTGTGATGAGGCGGCTGTGTTCGGCGGAAGCGTTACGCTTGAAAACTCCAGAGGCTGGGGGTCATCGGCAGTTCGCTGCCGCCACGATCAGCGCGTTATTATTCGCTGGTTAAGCAAGCCCAATAGAATAGTCCGCGTCATCCGCGGAAACATCTTCCCAAGGGCAGGTATTCTGCTTCAATTCCGCCTGCATGGGGCGACGATCATGTCGCATACCCAGTCGTATGGCATAGGAAGTGTCATGTCTCTGAAGTCAACCGCGCCGCGTGTGGCTGTGGGCGCAGCTTTTGCTCTGGGAATTCTTTCCGTTCTCGGCATTCAACAGGTCATGCAGCCGGCAGTTGCTAACCAGCCTTTCATGGAAAGCGCCCTTGCCGATCTGCAGGACGCGCGTGGCAATCTCGTCAGTGCCGAGCCCAACAAAGGTGGTCACCGCGAGCGGGCAATCGAACTCGTCGACCGGGCCATCGCCGAGGTCGAGGCTGGCATCGCCTTCGCTGCCGACTGAAACCCGCAGCAGACGCTGAGCGCCCGGTTCAAGACTCCAGGCGCTCATCGCTCATCCGCTTTGCGCTTTTGACAGGGCTCAGGCCGCCTCGCTCTGGGCAAGCCGCCGGTCGATATAGTCTTCGACCAGCTCCATGAGTTCATCGAGCTTGTTCTCGAAGAAATGGTTCGCACCGGGCACGGACTTGTGCTCGATGGTGATGCCGCGCTGCGTCTTGAGCTTGCTGACGAGATTATTGACGTGTTCCGGCGCCGTGACCGCGTCCTTCTCGCCATTGATGAAGATGCCTGAAGCCGGGCAGGGAGCAAGGAACGAGAAGTCATAATGGTTGGCCATCGGCGCAATCGAGATGAAGCCCTCGATTTCCGGACGGCGCATCAAAAGCTGCATGGCGATCCACGAGCCGAAATCAAATCCCGCAATCCAGCAAGTGCGCGCATCCCGATTGATGACCTGGACCCAATCGAGCGCCGCTGCGGCATCCGAAAGCTCGCCCGCTCCATTGTCGAACACACCCTGGCTGCGGGCCACACCGCGGAAATTGAAGCGCAGCACTGAAAAATCGCGACGCACGAACGCGTAGTAGAGCGCATGGACGATCGGATGATTCATCGTGCCCCCGAAGGATGGATGGGGGTGCAAGATCACGGCAACCGGTGCGTTCGGGCCCTTATTGTGATGGTAGCGGCCCTCGATGCGACCCGCTGGCCCGTTGAATATCACTTCCGGCATTCTCGATCCTCAGCCTGCTCTCGTAATCCCAAAAGAAGCCCTCCGCTCTCGACATGCGGAAAGCCCCCGACCATTTGTTGACTCGGCCAGTCAGGTTTTCTATATCCACCTTAGAATTGTTCAAGGGTACGTGCTGGCCGCCGACGTTTCATATCACAAGCCGGGCGGTCGATTTCAAGTAATTCGCGCTGGTCGGTTGTTTCGAGGCAACGGTCGCGCAAGGACAGGTCAATGAAGCTGAGCACGCGTGGGCGCTATGGTGTGATGGCGATGGCCGATCTGGCGAGCCAGACCGGCAGCGGCGCCGTGAGTCTCGCCGAGATCGCCGAGCGTCAGATGATCTCGCCCGCGTATCTCGAACAGCTTTTCGTGCGGTTACGCCGCCAGGGGCTGGTGGAAAGCGCCCGCGGCCCAGGGGGCGGTTTTAGGCTTGCCCGCCCCGCGGACGACATTCGTATCGCCGACATCATCGAAGCGGTCGAGGAGCCCACCACCATCACGCGCTGTGAGACCGGGTCGGAGACTGGCTGCGTGGGTGGTGCCCGTTGCCTCACGCACGATCTCTGGGAAGGCTTGGGCCAGCACATTCACGACTATCTCGCATCGGTCAGCCTGGCGGACGTGCTGCAGAAGCGCTTGCCTGCGCGCATCCCAAACACCGGCCGACCTGCTGAACTGACCCATTGAGAGCAGAGTGATGGCGGATTACCGAGCATATCTCGACCACAATGCCACTGCGCCGCTCCGCCCCGAGGCGCGCGCTGCGGCCATTGCGGCAATGGACATGGTCGGCAATGCCTCATCCGTGCACCGGGAAGGCCGTCAGGCCCACGGCATGATCGAGCGGGCGCGTGGGGAGGTTGCATCCCTCGTTGGCGCCCGGCCCGAGATGGTCACATTCACCAGCGGTGGCACCGAGGCCAATAACCTGGCAATTTTCGGTGCACCGGTTGAGCGGATCGTAACGTCACCAACCGAGCATCCGAGCGTGATCGAGCCGGCGCGGGCGAGTGGTCGCGATCTCATCATGATCCACACGAGCGCGGATGGCGTGATTAATCTCGATCATCTCGCCGAGCTGCTCGCCGATCCGCGGCCGACGCTGGTCTCGGTGATGGCCGCCAATAACGAGACCGGAACGGTGCAGCCGATCCGCGAGATTGCGCAGCTCGCCCATGAACATGGCGCACTCTTCCACGTTGACGCGGTACAGGCGGCCGGACGCTTGAGCCTGGCCTGGCCGGTGCTCGGGGCCGACATGATGTCGCTCAGTGGCCATAAGCTTGGCGGGCCGCAAGGCGCCGGCGCCCTCATTGCGGGTGAAAATCTTGATCTTGCACCCCATATATGGGGTGGCGGTCAGGAGAAGCGCCGGCGGGCGGGCACCGAGAACGTGGCGGCAATAGCGGGCTTCGGGGCCGCGGCAAAGGTTGCACAGGACTCTCTGGCACGCGAACAGGTGCGCCTCTCGGCTCTGCGCGATCACTTTGAAGCGGCGTTCATCAAGCTTGCCCCTGACGCCGTCATCTTCGGTGCGAAGGCTGACCGGCTCGCCAATACGAGTTGCTTTGCCATCCCGGGCTTGAGCGCCCAGCTCGTGCTGGTGGCGCTGGATCTCGACGGTATTGCGGTGAGCTCGGGGTCGGCTTGCTCGTCAGGCAAGGTTGCGCGCTCGCATGTTCTGACTGCCATGGGTGTGGATGACGCGCTGAGCGCCGGCGCGATCCGCGTAAGCCTCGGCTGGTCGAGCACCGCGGATGACATAGACAGGCTGCTTGGCAGCCTCGCACGGATCATTGAACGGAAGCGAACACAACGTGCCGCCTGAGAGTGAGGCTGGCAGCTGCGGATGATGTGAGGAAGACGATGGCTGATCTCGAGACAATCGAAAAGGTCCGCGCGATTGACGTGGACAAGTACAAATACGGCTTCACCACCGAGATCGAGGTTGAGAAGGCCCCGAAAGGCCTGAACGAGGACATCATCCGCTTCATCTCGGAGAAGAAGGGCGAGCCCGCCTGGATGCTCGAATGGCGGCTCGATTCCTATCGCCGCTGGCTCACCATGGAGGAGCCGAAATGGGCGCGCGTGAGCTATCACAAAATCGACTACCAGGATCTCCATTACTACGCTGCGCCCAAGAAGCAGGGCTCGGGTCCCAAGAGTCTGGACGAGGTCGATCCTGAGCTTCTGCGCACTTATGAAAAACTCGGCATTCCTCTGCGCGAGCAGGCGATTCTGGCTGGCGTCGAAGGCGCGGCTGATGGTGCCAATGGCACTGGTGTCGATGGCGTCGAGAAGACGCGCGTGGCGGTCGATGCCGTGTTCGACTCCGTCTCCGTGGTCACCACCTTCAAGGAGGAGCTGGCCAAGGCGGGCGTGATCTTCTGCTCGATCTCCGAGGCTTTGCGTGATCATCCCGAGCTCGTGCGGAAATATCTCGGCTCGGTCGTGCCGCAGTCCGATAATTTCTTCGCGGCGCTGAACTCGGCGGTGTTCTCCGACGGCTCTTTCGTCTATGTGCCGCCGGGCGTGCGCTGCCCTATGGAGCTGTCGACCTATTTCCGCATCAATGAGAAGGATACGGGCCAGTTCGAGCGTACCCTGATCATTGCGGACAGGGGCGCTTACGTCTCCTATCTCGAAGGCTGCACGGCGCCGATGCGGGACGAGAACCAGCTGCATGCGGCGGTGGTCGAGCTCATCGCGCTGGATGATGCCGAAATCAAATATTCGACGGTGCAGAACTGGTATCCGGGCGATGCCGAGGGCAAGGGTGGCGTGTTCAACTTCGTCACCAAGCGCGGCGACTGCCGGGGTGTGAATTCGAAGATCTCCTGGACCCAGGTCGAGACCGGCTCGGCGATCACCTGGAAATATCCAAGCTGCATCCTGCGCGGCGATAATTCCCGTGGCGAGTTCTACTCGATCGCAATCTCGAACGGTCACCAGCAGGTGGACAGCGGCACCAAGATGATCCATCTCGGCCGCAACACCTCGAGCCGCATCATCTCCAAGGGCATTGCCGCAGGCTTCTCGCAGAACACCTATCGCGGGCTGGTCTCAGCCCATGCCAAGGCCACGAATGCGCGCAACTTCACCCAGTGCGACTCCCTGCTGATCGGTGACCAGTGCGGCGCACACACGGTGCCCTATATCGAGGCCAAGAATGCCTCCGCCCAGTTCGAGCATGAGGCGACCACCTCGAAAATCTCGGATGATCAGATGTTCTACGTGATGCAGCGTGGGCTTTCTGAGGAAGAGGCGGTGGCCCTGATCGTCAACGGGTTCGTGCGGGATGTGCTGCAGCAGTTGCCAATGGAGTTCATGGCCGAGACGCAGAAGCTGATCGGCATCAGCCTCGAGGGCTCGGTGGGATGATGCTCGAGAAGTTCGCGCTCGATGACAAATTCGCCCGGTTCTGCGACCACTGGCGGCCTAAGACCGTTGCCAGGCTGAACGGCCAGGAGCTGAAGCTCGTCAAGGTGAAGGGGGAATTTCCCTGGCATCACCACGAGACTGAAGACGAGCTGTTTCTGGTGTGGAAAGGCGCGATCCGCATCGAGTTCCGTGACCGGGTGGTCGCGCTCGGGCCCGGCGAGGCCTTGGTGGTGCCGCGCGGTGTCGAGCACCGGCCGGTCGCCGAGGAGGAAGCGGAGATCCTGCTGTTCGAACCGGCCGGGGTTTTGAACACCGGCAATATCACTGATGAGACATTCACCGCGCCTATGGGCGCAACGATCTAGTTCTGGCGGATAGACAAATGCTCGAAATCAAGAACCTGCATGTCAAGATCGAGGATCGGGAGATCCTCAGAGGCATCGACCTCACCATCGCGCCGGGCGAGGTGCATGCGATCATGGGCCCGAACGGCTCGGGCAAGTCGACCCTCTCTTATGTGCTGGCCGGCAAGGAAGACTACGAGGTCACGGAAGGCTCGATCACCTTCCGCGGCGAGGATCTTTTGGCCATGGAGCCCAATGAACGCGCCGCAGCCGGTGTGTTCCTCGCCTTCCAATACCCGATCGAGATCCCGGGCGTTGCGATGATGCAGCTGCTCAAAACCGCATTCAATGCCCAGCGCAAGCAGCGTGGCGAGCCGGAGCTCTCCGCACCCGACTTCCTGAGGCTGGTGCGCCAGAAAGCCGATGAGCTCAAGATCTCGCAAGAGATGTTGAAGCGCGCCGTGAATGTGGGTTTCTCCGGTGGCGAGAAGAAGCGGGCGGAAATTTTGCAGATGGCTGTGCTCCAGCCTTACCTCTGCGTGCTCGACGAGACGGATTCAGGGCTCGACATCGACGCCTTGAAGATCGTGGCCGATGGCGTCAACGCCCTGCGCTCGCCCGAGCGGTCCATGCTGGTGATCACTCACTATCAGCGGCTGCTTGATTATATCGTGCCCGACAAGGTGCATGTTCTGTCCGCCGGCCGCATCGTGAAGTCGGGAGACAAGGACCTGGCGCTCGAGCTCGAGCGCAGCGGCTATGCGGAATATCAGGCTGCCTGATTCGTGCGAGGCAAAGCCCCATTACTCAAGGACGCGTATCGACGATGAACGTCGCAATTCAGCAAACCCGGGCCGAGCAGGCGCTCATCGATGCCTTCCCGGCCTTCCGTGCGGGCGCGCCTCTCGCCCCGTGGCTCGACCAGCAGCGGGAAGCGGGCTACTCGGCCTTCACCGCCCTGGGGCTGCCCCATCGGCGCATCGAGGAATGGCGCTGGACCGATCTGCGCCGCGCCTTGCAGAATGCCTACCTGCCGCTGACCGAACCAGCCACTCCTGCAGCTGGCGCAATCGAGGCGCTGATGGCGAATTCGCCCTTCACGGGGCTTGATGCGGCGCGCCTCGTCTTCGTCGATGGTCGGTTTGATCCGCAGCGCTCGGAGCTTCCTGTCGCAGAAGGCCTGACGGTTCTGACCCTCGGCGATGTGCCGGATGCAGCACCAGCCTGGCTCAAGGAAAGCTTCGGCAAGCTCTATGGACCCGAGCAGGACCCGATCCGTGCTCTGAACACCGCCTTCCTGCGAGACGGGGCGGCCATTCACGTCGCCGCCGGCATCTCCATCGCCCAGCCGATCGAGATCGTTTCGATTGTCAGTGATCCCGCCGCCCATCTGAGTGGGCTGCGCAATGTGGTGGTGCTCGAGGCCGGCGCATCGCTCACCTTCATCGAGACCCATCTCGGGGCCGATGCCGATCATGTGGCGGGCATGGTGACCGAGGTCCGTATCGGTGATGACGCTAGCCTGCAGCGGGTAAAGGTGCAGGATGATGGTCTTTCGGCCGCGCACCTTGCCAATCTGCATGTTGAGATCGGCGCGCGCGCCAAGTTCCGCGAATTCACCGCCACGGTGGGCAGCAGGCTCTCCCGCAACCAGATCTTCGCGAAATTCCGTGGAGAAGGGGCGGAGGCCAATATCTCCGGCGCTTACCTGCTTGCCGGCAAGCAGCATTGCGACACGACGCTCGTCGTGAACCACGCGGTGCCGGAATGCACGAGCCGCGAACTGTTCAAGGCGGTCTTGGACGACGAAGCCCATGGCATTTTCCAGGGCAAGCTCATCGTCGAGCAATATGCCCAGAAAACGGATGGCAAGCAGCAGAGCCATGGGCTCCTGCTCTCGGAGCGGGCCGAGTTCGATGCAAAGCCCGAGCTCGAGATCTTCGCCGATGACGTGGCCTGCGGTCACGGCGCCACGGCGGGGCAATTGGATGAGAACCTGCTCTTTTATCTCATGGCCCGCGGCATTCCTGAGGCGCAAGCAAAATCCATGCTGATTTCAGCCTTCGTTGCGGAAGCTTTCGATGCGGTGGAGCATGACGGCATTCGCGAGCGTTTGACCGAACTTGCCGAAGGCTGGCTCATTTCGCGTGGGGAGAAGAGGGATGGCTGACGCGGCCGCAGCCGGTTTGGTGAAGCCGGCAGCCCACCGGCTCGACATCGCGCGCATCCGGGCGGATTTCCCGATCCTGGCGCGCGAGGTCTATGGCAAGCCGCTCACCTATCTCGATAACGCCGCCTCGGCGCAGAAGCCGAAGGCGGTGATCGAGGCGATGCGCCATTCGTATGAGATGGAATATGCCAATGTCCATCGCGGGCTGCATTTTCTGTCCAATGCCGCGACCCAGGCCTATGAGGATGCGCGCGAGAGCGTGCGTGCCTTTCTGAACGCGCCGTCCGTCGACAATATCATCTTCACCCGCAATGCCACGGAATCGATTAACCTCGTGGCGCAGAGCTTTGGCGGACTGGTGATCGGCGAGGGCGATGAGATCGTCCTCTCGCTGCTTGAGCATCACTCCAACATCGTGCCTTGGCACTTCCACCGGGAGCGCCGCGGGGCGGTGCTCAAATGGGCACCCGTGGATGACAGCGGTGCCTTGATTCTCGAGGAATACGAAAAGCTGCTCGGCCCGCGCGTGAAGATGGTGGCCATCACCCACATGTCGAACGCGCTCGGCACCATTACGCCCATCAAGGAGATCATCAGGCTCGCCCATGCCCGCGGCATTCCGGTGCTGGTGGATGGCAGCCAGGGGGCGGTGCACACGCTGGTCGATCTGCAGGCGCTCGACTGCGACTTCTACGTCTTTACCGGGCACAAGACCTACGGCCCTTCCGGCATCGGCGTGCTCTATGGCAAGAGCGAACATCTCAAGGCCATGCCGCCCTATCAGGGTGGCGGTGAGATGATCCAGGACGTAACCCTCGATACCGTCACCTATGCGGCGCCCCCACACCGTTTCGAGGCGGGAACGCCCGCGATTGTCCAGGCGATCGGCTTGGGCCATGCCCTCAATTACATGAGGGAGGTGGGGCGCGAAGCGATTGCCGCCCATGAGGCGGAGCTGCTGGCCTATGCAACCGGCCGCATGGCGGAGATCAACAGTCTGCGCATTTTTGGCACCGCGCCGGACAAGGGCGCGATCATCTCCTTCGCCCTCGAAGGGGCTCATGCCCATGACGTCGCAACCGTGATTGATCGTCAGGGGGTTGCGGTGCGGGCCGGCACCCATTGTGCTCAGCCGCTGCTGCAGCGTTTCGGGCAGACATCGACCTGCCGCGCCTCGTTCGCCATGTATAATAGTTTCGAAGAGATCGACCGGCTGGTTGATGCCTTGAAAGCCGCAGCCCGTCTGTTCAGCTAGGGATCCGCGCGATGACCGACAACAGCATTGCGAGCATTGCCGACAAGACCACCAGCGCCGTGCCTGCGGATGATGAAGCCGAAGCGGTGAGCAGCATTCCGGCTGAAGAGCTCGCGCGCCTCACCGATGATATCGTCGCGGCGCTGAAGACTGTTTATGATCCGGAAATCCCCGTCGATATCTACGAGCTCGGCCTCGTCTACAAGGTCGATATCGACGATGACCGCACGGTGCGGGTCGAGATGACCCTGACCGCACCAGGCTGTCCGGTGGCGGGCGACATGCCCGGCTGGGTCGAGAATGCCATCAATGCGGTTCCCGGCGTTGCCGGCACCAATGTGAGCTTGGTGTTCGACCCGCCCTGGGATCCGAGCCGGATGTCCGATGAGGCACGTCTCGTCCTGAACTCTTGGTGATCTTTCACCCGGTGTGTGGCGCAAGGCTCGCGGACCCGGGAAAAAGCAGGCCTGAGGCTTGTGGTAACATTCGGGCGGCAACGCTATATAAGGGACGAACCAATTCGAGGGTTTGGCGCATGAGCACAGTGCAATCGAGATTGCGGGCAAGACCCAAGGCCATGACCATGACGGATGCTGCTGCCGCGCGATTGCGCGAGCTGTCGACCCGATCTGAGCAGCCGATTCTCGGCCTGCGGGTCGGGGTGAAGAAGGGCGGCTGCGCCGGCATGGAATATACACTTGAATATGCAACCGAGCAGAAGCCGGGCGACGAGGTTGTGGAGGACAAGGGGGCCAAGATCTTCATCGATCCGGCGGCGATCCTGTTCCTGCTCGGCACAGAAATGGACTACAAGACCTCGCTTCTATCCTCGGGCTTTGTCTTCAACAATCCGAACCAGACCTCAGCCTGCGGCTGCGGTGAAAGCGTCGCGATCAGCCCCGCCAAGCTGGATTGATGTAAGCCCGCATTCCTCTTCAAGCTGCCCGAAAATGAAAAGGCTCCAGACCATCACTGGAGCCTCTGTCGCATTTTCTTCCGGAGAGCCGGCGACTTCGCTCGAACGTTCTAACGCACCGAGCGCAGGAGAAATGCGGGGATTTCCTGGTGTTGGAAGCTCAGCGCACCCTCGATCGAGCCGATCTCGTGATCGCGGTGGCGGCCATTACCACGGCGGCTGCGGGGTTCCTCGCGCGGCTGCACATCGTCCGTCTTTCTCTGCGCGCCCTTGGTGGGCTTTTCGGGAGCATGCTGGGCGGCAAGCTCGACCACAGTTTCTGAACTCTCGTGGTCGTCGCGCCGGCTCTTGCCTTTGCCGCCGCGTCCTTTGCCCGTCTCGCGCGCCTCTTGGGCATTATGACGCCGTTTGCCGCGACGCTCGCCCGTCTGCTCGAAGCCCGCCGGCTCGCTGCCCTCAATCATCTCCGGGCCTTCCCATTCAATCTCTTTGCGGATGAGCTTCTGGATCGCCGTCAGCTGCTTGGTTTCATGGCGCGTGACCAGCATGAAGGCAAAGCCTTCGCGTCCCGCACGGCCTGTGCGTCCGATACGGTGCACATAGTCCTCGGCATGGATCGGCACATCGTAATTGAAGACATGGCTCACCGCAGGAATGTCGAGCCCGCGGGCTGCCACATCGGAGGCGATGAGGAAGGTGATTTCACCGGAGCGGAACTTGTCCAAGGTCTGCAGCCGGCTATGTTGGTCCATGTCCCCGTGCAGGGCCGCAGCGTTATAGCCATGCTTGCGCATGGACTTCTCCAGGATCTTCACCGTGTCCTTGCGGTTGGAGAAGATGATCGCGTTGTTGATCGTCTCGGCTTGGGCCTGAAGCAGATCGCGCAGCCAAGCGCGCTTGGCGGAGGGATCAGACGGCGCATGCACCAGGCGCTGGACGATGCTCGATGCGGTAGAGGAGGGCGGTGCTGCTTCAACCCGGTGCGGGTTTTGCAGGAAGGTTGAGGTCAGCCGCTGGATCTCGGGCGGCATCGTTGCAGAGAAGAACAGCGTCTGCCGGGTCACCGGCAGCATCTTGCAGATCTCCTCGATGTCGGGAATGAAGCCCATATCGAGCATGCGATCGGCTTCATCGATGACGAAGATCTGAATGCCGTTCAACAGCAGCTTGCCATTCTTGAAGTGATCCATCAGTCGTCCGGGTGTGGCGATCACCACATCCGCGCCGCGGTCAATTTTGCGCTCCTGCTCGGCGAAGGAGATGCCGCCGATCAGCAGGGCGACTGTCATTTTATGGTTTTTGCCGAACGTCTCGAAGGCATCATACACCTGCGCCGCGAGCTCACGGGTCGGTTCGAGGATCAGCGCCCGTGGCATACGCGCTCTGGCCCGGCCACGCTCCAAAAGCGTGAGCATGGGGAGTGTGAAGGCTGCGGTCTTGCCGGATCCGGTTTGAGCCAGGCCCAACACGTCTCTGCCTTCGAGTGCGGGAGGGATTGCCTGGGCCTGAATGGCGGTCGGTTCGGTAAAACCCGCCTCTTTCACGGCGTCCAAAACCCTTGGGCTCAGTCCGAGGTCGTCAAAGCTCATAATATTACAGCAGCGATCCGATTTGTGATGGTGAGTGCTGCGGCGGGGAGATCGTCGCGCAAAACTCTTGGCGGATAGATAATTATTCGGGACGCTTTGTCAAATTTTTCGGGCATATCACCAGCTGAGACATTGTCACACCCGCGGGGCTCATCTTTGCTGATGAGCAGCTTGCAGCAAAACCGGACCTGGCCGCGGGATCTCGACGAGACGAGCGAAAGAATAACACAGAGCAGTTTACAGAGATCCTGCGGGTGCCCACCATCACGTGACGCACCCGCAACGTTGGACCAGTCGGCGTCAGGATGCCTGACGTTGCCCTCGACACCTGACCGCGATGACGAGTACTATGGTCTGCGAGCCTGTCAGACGCTTCTGCAGCGTTTGCGCGGAATGGGAGGAGGGCCTCGGATGCGTGCAGCGCTTCAAATCACACGCCTCGAAACCAGGGCACTGACTCTGCGGGAAATTCGCGCCCGAGATGCCCGAGCCTTTGCCGCCTATATGTTGCGCAACGACTATCAAAAGCATGTTGCCGTCCGCTATGCCTCCGCAGCGGATGTGCAGGGCTTTGTTGCCCGCTCGCTGCGCCGCCAGATGAGCCCCAACCGGACCCTCTATCATCTCGCAGCAGAGCTCAAGGCCACGGGGCATGTGATCGGCGATGGTTTTATCCAGTTGAATAGGCCGCAATCCGCCGAGATCGGCTGGGGCGTGCATCCCGAGCTATGGCGGCGCGGATTTGCCACCGAGATCGGGCAGGCGCTTGTCGCCATCGGGTTTGAGCGTCTCGGCTGTTCGCGCATGTGGGCCAAGGCCTTTGCCGAGAATGAGGCATCCATTCGGATCATGGAAAAGATCGGAATGCGTCGCGAGCGATTTGCACAGGACCAGTATGTGGGCAACGGCCTGCGAACAGATCTCTACATCTACTCAATGACCGCTGACGATTACTTCGACGCGGCTTATTAGCTGCCGTCCGAGGTCTCATCACTGTCTTTGCGGCTGTGGTCTAGTCGTCTTCCGTAAGGTCCATGAGCAGTGTGCGTGTGGAAATCCGGCGGTGCTAGCTGGACGACCGCGTCTTGGCACCTGTCGTCGATCTGTCCGTCCAGTTGGCTGGCGACGCTGGTCCGCGCCGATTTATAGACCATTCACAGATCTCGTGAAGAAATCTTGACATCTGCCAAGTCCCTATGGACTCTCCTATGCGCACTCTGTGTGCATTTTGTGGCAAAAATGCGGGGACCCAAGGTATGGCGCACAAGTTCATCATTTCTAAAGACAAGAGCGGCGAATATCGGGTGTACTTCAAGTACAACGCCGAAACGATTTTTTGGACGGAAGGATACAAATCGAAAGCTTCGGCTCAGAATGCGATCGACTCTATTCGGAATAACGGGCCGCAAGCGGAAATCGTCGACGAAAGCTGAAGCAGCGGGCCTCGGGGCCTAATTTACTTGGCGCAGCGGCAGGCCGTTGCGCGTTCTGCGACGTCAATGGCCTGCGGGTGGCTTCCCGCGGGGCTAAAGCTTGCATTGACAGGCCATAGGCCGAGCCCGTGGTGGCATCTGGGGACGTAAGAGCCTTTCTGCTTGCCAATCATCTTCCAGAACAGGATACGGACATGGAACAGTTGCTCCCTCTTATCATTCAGCTTGTCGCGGGGCTCATTGGCGGTCACGCCGCAGGCGCTGCCGCGAAGACGAGCAGCCTTGGGCCTCTCGGCAATTCGGTAGCGGGCCTCGTCGGCGGTGGCGTGCTGGGTCAGATTCTGCAGGCCGTGCTGGCCAGTAGCGCTGGAGCGGGTGCCGGCGGTCTCGATCTTGCCTCCATTGTCACCAGCCTCGCCGGCGGCGGTGCAGGTGGTGCCATTCTCACGCTGGTGGTCGGTCTGCTCAAGCGGATGATGGTCCGGACGTGAGCCGATAGCTAAACCGCGAAGTGGTCGATGACGGTCAGGCCCCCATGCGCGCGCTATTTGCGGGCGCATGGGTCGTCTCGCGGCGAATGCCCGAGGGCGCGTGATCGGAAGTTTCCACCTGGATGCGGTTGCGGCCAGCGGCTTTTGCCTCATAGAGCAGGCTGTCTGCTCGCGTGAACATGTCCCAGACAGTATCCCCAGGCCGGTACTCGGCGACGCCAAAGCTCGCCGTGATCCTGGTCCGGGGCGCGAGCGCCGGAAATGTTCTGCATTCGATCCGTTTGCGGATGGCCTCCGCAAGCAAGGCTGCGTCATCCCCGGATGTTCCGGGGAGGAGAATGGCGAATTCTTCCCCGCCCACCCGTCCGATGAGGTCGGATGGTTTCGTCTGTTCTAGCAGCGTCGCCGTAATGGATCGCAACACGGCGTCTCCCGCCGAGTGTCCGTAGGTATCATTGATCCGTTTGAAGTGGTCGATGTCGCAGGCGATCATGGCGGCTGGCAAATTGCTTTTCCGCGCGATGAGATCGCCGCCGCGCTCTTCAAAGCCGCGCCTGTTCAAGACTTGCGTGAGTGGGTCTGTGTCTCTGTCATTCCTGAGATCATGAATGATTTCTGTCGTGGTCGCGATCAGCACCATTGCGGAAACGATGATGCCTGTCACGGCTTGAGCCAAGTCCGCCGTGAAGGCGAGGCGCGCGTTCTCGAACAAGCTGACGACCGGCCCGAAACTTATGGGAAAGACGATATGAGCAAGGAGTTGCAAGGCCAAAGCCAGCAGAGCCCAAAAGATCAGGCGGTCACTTGCGGAGGCTTGCCTCTGGTCCAACAGGCGCCAGACCGCATGGAGCACGAGGACACAGTTGGCCGCATAGAGCGCCTGTATGGCCAGTGTCGGACGCATCTCGGTAACCGCTGCGATGCCGGCCAGCGCCGCGATGCACAGCAGTCCACCGAGGCAGAGCCTCGCGCCGAGGCTACGGCCTTTTCGTCGCAGAACGCCTTCGCAAAACAGAACCAGGCTCAAGCTGAGCAGGGTCGCGTGCCAGAAACCGCCGCGCGCCAGTTCCTCCGATGGACCGATCACTCTGACAGTGGCCAAGGCGCAATACAAGATTAGTGATGCGCTGAGTAGAATAAGGTGCCGTCTATTGCGGTCGAGCAACCAGGTAAAAAGAAAACTTGCCGCAAATACTATTAGAATTGCGGGGGAAACCAGGCTCAGTGCGGTCGAGAGATTTACGGAGACCAATGCCGACGCCCTATCAGAGTCCCAAACGCTGTCGCGCAATTTGCGTAAATGCACTGAAGTCTAAGTATTGTTTTCACGGGTGGTACAGAATTCATCTGTCTAATTCAAGCGCAATCCGGGCTGCCCAACTCTGCCGTTCTGCATCCTGGCAAAAGGGCAGGGGGATCAGCCCCTGAGCTGGCATGTCATCGCCACCGCGGCCGTCAGTCATACAGCTTCAGCCGATCCTGAACATTTGTCCAGACGAAGTGAGATTAGCTGAACCATGATGCCGAACATATTTCGATCCCTGACAAAGCTTGGGATCATCGCTCTTCTGTCTTCAGCATCGTCCATGGCACTGGCCGAGGGCACTCCCCCTTTCAGCCAGGCGGGCGAATGGAGCGGGCGCTGCTCGAACCTCTCTCTGTGCGAGATCTCTGCCCAGACGACGCAGGGCAAGCTCATCATAGTCCGCCATACGGCCCGCGACGCCCGCACCTTCATCTGCTATCGGCCCGATCCGACCCTAGCGGTGGACCCGGCGAGCTGGCGGCTGATGGTGGATGGAAATCCCATGCAGCTCGCCAAAGCGAGGCCCACGCGCGATGCTCAAGGCATCGAGGGCCCCGCAGAGCGGGCCATCATTGCCTATCAACAGCAAGCGATCCTGAAGGGCGAGGGCGATTGTAGTTTTGCAACCGTGACCCCCAGCCTCATGCGCATGCTGAAAACCGGAACCATCGCGGAGGTCTCCTTCTCCACGCCGTCTTCCTCCTCCGAGAGGGATCAGGCCGCACCGGCGCGCATCTCCTTTACAGCGGATGAGCCCTCCGCGCGCTCGCCGACGGCCGAGACCATATCGTTGAGCGGCATTTCCAAGATGCTGCGCTGGCTTGACCAGCGGCAATCGAAACACGGCATCATGCTGGATGCGATCGGTGAAAGTAAGGATGTGCCCGCGGCGGTCCTGAAGGTGCTCAGCCAAAGTGGCTGCGGGACCGCAGAACCGGATCAATTCGCGGCCGCCGACGGGGTTGTGATCGATGATGGCGCGGCAGCTCTGGTCTATCTGCTGCCCTGCGGCCAGCCGGCGCCGGATCAGTACTATGCGGTCATTGCCCAGCGCCAGGGGCGCGCGCCCGAACATATCGGGATCCCGGTGCAGCGGGACGGCAAGCTCCAGACGACACCGACTGTCCCCGAACTGATGTTCGATGGGCCGAACCGTGTGTTCGTACAGCTCGTCGAAGACGGGCCGCGGTGCAAAAAACTGCATAGCTGGCGATACCGGAGGGGCGCCTTGCGTGCATTGCCAACCGTTGAGCTCAAGGGCTGCACCATGCCTGGTGCGGCGGACTGGCAGGAATGGCAGCAACCAAGCTGACAATCGCTCGAAACGACGAAGGGGCCGAAACCGGCCCCTTCGCCTATGACTGGCAGGTCTGATGCCGCGATCAGACGCTGTAATACATGTCGTACTCGACCGGGTGGGGCGTCATCTGGAAGCGCTCGAGTTCTGCCCGGCGGATATCGATATAGGACCGGATCTGGCTTTCCGTGAACACATTGCCCTTGGTCAGGAAGGCATGGTCGGCCTCGAGATTGTCGAGCGCCTCACCGAGGCTTGCCGATACGTGCGGCACCTGCTTCAGCTCCTCCGGCGGCAGATCATAGAGGTCCTTGTCCATGGGATCGCCGGGATGGATCTTGTTCTGAATGCCATCGAGACCCGCCATCAGCATCGCAGCAAATGCGAGATAGGGATTGGCCGCCGGGTCCGGGAAACGCACCTCGACGCGCTTCGCCTTGGGCGAGGTGGCATGCGGAATGCGGCAGGATGCGGAGCGGTTGCGTGAGGAATAGGCCAGAAGCACCGGTGCTTCATAACCCGGAACCAGCCGCTTGTAGGAATTGGTGGTCGGGTTGGTGAAGGCGTTCAGGGCCTTGGCGTGCTTGATGATGCCGCCGATGTAATAGAGGCACTCGAGCGACAGATCCGCATACTGATTTCCGGCGAAGATCGGCTTGCCTTCCTTCCAGATGGACATATGCACATGCATGCCCGAGCCGTTATCGCCGAAGACCGGCTTCGGCATGAAGGTTGCCGTCTTGCCATAGGCATGCGCCACATTGTGGACGACATACTTATAGAGCTGCATGCCATCGGCGATCTTGGTCAGCGTCTCGCGGAAGATGCCGAGCTCGTGCTGGGCTGCGGCCACCTCATGATGGTGCTTCTCGGTCTTGACCCCCATCTGGGAAAGCACCGAGACCATCTCGGACCGGATATCCTGGCAGCTGTCGATCGGATTGACCGGGAAATAGCCGCCCTTCATACGCGGACGATGGGCAAGATTGCCCTGCTCATATTCCGTGTTGGTGTTGCTCGGCAATTCGCTCGAATCGACCCTGAAAGCGGTGTGATAAGGCTCGCTGGTGAAGCGGACATCATCGAAGATGAAGAATTCGGCTTCCGGCCCGACGAAGACTGCATCACCGATGCCGGTGGACTTGAGATAGGCCTCCGCATTCTTTGCCGTCGTCCGCGGATCGCGCTCATAGGCCTCGCCCGTCGTCGGCTCCAGCACATCGCAGAAGATGCCGAGTGTCGACTGGGCATAAAATGGATCGAGATGCGCGGATTCCGGGTCCAGCATCAGCATCATGTCGGATTCATTGATCGCCTTCCAGCCAACGATCGAGGACCCGTCGAAAGCGACGCCTTCCGCGAACATGTCTTCGTCGACGAGGTCCGCATCCATCGTGACGTGCTGCAGCTTGCCCTTTGGATCGGTGAAACGCAGGTCGACGAATTTGATGTCCTTGTCTTTGATGAGCTTCAGGACGGACTCGGGCGTCTGCTCGGTCGCCATGGATAATCCCCTTTTCACGTCTTCACAGTTGCATGTAACGATGCGCCCGCGCCCAGCAGGAGCACGGCCGCAGATGATCCAGCCGCTCTTGCTTAGAGGGCGTCGGTGCCGGTTTCTCCGGTGCGGATGCGGATCGCTTCCTCCACCGTCGAGATGAAGATCTTGCCATCGCCGATACGGCCGGTCTTGGCCGCATTCTGGATCGCTTCCACTGCCTTTTCGACCAGCTCGTCAGGCAGCACCACCTCGATTTTTACCTTGGGCAGAAAGTCGACGACATATTCAGCACCACGATAGAGCTCGGTATGGCCTTTCTGCCGGCCGAAGCCCTTGGCCTCGGTAACGGTAATCCCCTGCAGCCCGACCTCTTGGAGCGCTTCCTTCACTTCGTCGAGCTTGAACGGCTTTATGATGGCCTCAATCTTCTTCATCCGCTCCGTCCTTGGTTCGGTCTTCAGGGTTCAGTCCCGCCACTCGGTCATGACCCGGTGGCTTGCCTGCCAGTCGCGATGCTCGCCCTTGAGAATGCAGCCGGCGTGCCAGTTCTCGTCGCAAGAAAAAATTCACGTAATTTCAAGGATGTACCCTAACCGCCGAGCTATTGCCTCGGCCCACCGCAATCGTTCGGCTGCGGCGTGCTGGCTAAATAATAGGCAAATGCCTTGAACTTCACCATGGCGTTGCGCCAGCGACGGCCGCATCATGCCACGGGCAAGGGCAAAAGGGAAAACATGTCTGGTTCATGTGCACTGCTCACACCGCGCGAAATGTACGAGGCGGACCGCCTGGCGATGGCGGGCGGCATCTCGGGCACCGAGCTGATGGAGCAAGCCGGGGCGGGCGTTGCGCAAGCGGTGGCGCGTGACTATGCCGGCCGGCGCGTGCTGGTGCTGGCCGGTCCTGGCAATAATGGCGGCGATGGCTTCGTTGCAGCCCGCCAACTCAGGCACCAGGGATTTGATGTGAGTGTCGCCCTCTATGGCCAGTCTGCGGCGCTCAGAGGGGATGCGGCGCAAGCAGCCGCCCAGTGGCCCGGCCGTGTGTCCCCCCTGGCCGAGGCCGATCTCGCCGGGGCGGATCTCGTCGTGGATGCGCTGTTCGGCGCCGGTTTGTCCCGCGATATCGATGGGGAGGCCTTGAGGCTCATCGATCGCGTGAACCAAAGCGGGCGTGCCGTGATGGCGGTTGACATTCCCTCAGGCATTGACGGCTTGACCGGCGAGGTGAGGGGCACGGCCATCCGCGCCGAGACCACGGTCACATTCTTCCGCAAGAAGCCGGGCCATGTGCTGATGCCGGGGCGATTATACTGCGGCAAGCTGGAGGTGATCGATATCGGCATTCCCGAGGGCGTGCTCGAGCAGATCGGCCCGAGCCGCTTCGAGAACCGGCCGGCTTTGTGGTCTCATGCGCTCCCGCATCTTGATCCGGCCGGCCATAAATATGGCAGGGGTCATGCGCTCGCGGTCTCGGGCGACAAATGGCACACGGGCGCCATTCGCCTTTCCGCTCTGGCGGCCCTGCGCAGTGGGGCGGGGCTGGTCACCGTGGCGGCGGCTGCGCCAGCGCTCGATGTGCTCGCAAACCACCTCACCGCGATCATGCTCGCCGAAGCGGGCAGCGCGGATGCCCTGGCGAGGCTTCTTGAGGACCACCGCCGCAATGCCGTGCTGATCGGCCCCGCCGCGGGTGTTACGGACGGGACGCGGGCGAAGGTTCTGGCGTGCCTTGCAAGCGGTGCCGCTGTGGTCCTCGATGCGGACGCGCTGACACTCTTCGCCGACGAGCCCTCGGCATTGTTTGAGGCCATTGCCGCCAGATCTGATCGGCCGGTGGTGATGACCCCGCATCAAGGCGAATTTACAAGACTGTTCGGTGCCATGGAGCAGGTGGCGAGGGGAAAGCCGGAACGTGCCCTTGCGGCGGCCCATCGCGCGGGCGCCGTAGTGATCCTCAAAGGACCGGATACGGTCATTGCAAGCCCGGATGGACGCATCGCCATCAATACGAACGCACCCCCAATCCTCGCCACCGCCGGCAGTGGCGACGTCCTTGCCGGCATCATTCTCGGCCTCCTCGCGCAGCGCGTACCCGCCTGGGAGGCTGCAGCCATGGGGGTATGGCTGCATGGGGCGGCGGCGGCCCGCTTCGGAGCGGGGCTGATCGCGGAAGATCTGCCGCAGCGGATCCCGCAGGCCTTACAAGCTGTTCTCGCCGAAACCGCGCAGGACCCGCGCTGAAAGCTCGCAGCTCGCCAGGGGGCCGTCACGGCCGAACTTGGCAAGCGGATTGCTACATTGCAGCCAAATGATGGCAACGAGCGATGGCCTGTTTCGAAAAGGAACAGCCCGGTGGGGAGACTGTCGAAATGATTAAACTGGCGGGCATCGTCGGCTTTGGCATGCTTGCGCTTATGCTCTTTTCCGACGGTGAGCCCTCACTGTCCGCGATGGTCACGGCGCTTGCATTCAGCGGATATATCGCAAGCCTTGCCTGGATGATCACGCGTTAGCACTGGCTTTCGCGAAGACGACGCGGCCTTTTCAATTGATAAAAGCGTCAAACTGGCGCGTTGCGCTCTGGCGTGGCGAAAAGTCCTTGTGCTATAGAGGCGCCCGACTATGCAGCCGGACGGACGCCTTGCGCGCCTGCGGGCGTGGTGGAATTGGCAGACACGCGAGGTTTAGGTCCTCGTGGGCTTAGCCCGTGGGGGTTCAAATCCCTCCGCCCGCACCATGCGCGAGCGCTTCGAGCGGGCTGCATGCCATATTGCCGGTTTATTTGGCCTAAGGCGCTTCAGCAGCGATCTGGGCCACGTTTTGCGAGGAAATGCGACGTGCAGGTGACCGAGACCCTGAATGAGGGCCTGAAGCGCGAGCTGAAGGTGGTTGTGGGCGCACAGGAGCTGGAGAGCCAGCTCGAACAAAGGCTCCACGAGATCAAGGATCAGGTCCGGGTTCGCGGTTTCCGGCCGGGCAAGGTGCCCGTCAACCATTTGCGGCGGCTATACGGCCGGTCGCTGATGGCCGAGGTCGTCCAGAAGACGGTTGATGATTCGAGCCAGAAAGCCATTGCCGAGCGCAACGAGAAGCCGGCTTACCAGCCGCAGATCGAGCTGCCTGAAGATAAAGACAACATCGAGCAGGTGATCGAGGGTAAGGCGGATCTCGCCTATACTGTGAGCTTCGAGATCGTTCCCTCCTTCGAGATCGGGGATTTCAGCGACATCGAGCTCGAAAAGGAAGTGGCCCCGGTCGAGGATGCGACCATCGACGAGGCGCTGGCCAATATGGCCAGGCATTACCGGGAATTCGAGCCGCGCGCGGAGGGCGAGACCGCGCATAATGGCGACCGGGTGACCCTCGATTTCACCGGCAAGATCGATGGCGTCCCGTTCGAAGGCGGCAGCGGGACGGACGCCAAGCTCGAATTGGGATCGAACACCTTCATTCCCGGCTTCGAGGAGCAGCTGATCGGGCTCAAAGCGGGCGAGAACACCGTCGTGCACGTGACTTTCCCCGAGGATTATGGCGTCGAGCGGCTTGCGGGCAAGCCGGCAACCTTCGATGTCACCCTGAAAGAGGTCGCCGCACCGAAGGAGCTGGCGATCGACGATGAATTTGCAAAGAAGCTCGGGCTCGAGGATCTGGCGACCCTGCGTGAGCGTGTGCGCGAGCAGATCGCCTCGGAATATGAGCAGGTCTCCCAGTCCAAGCTGAAACGCCAGCTGCTCGACCGCTTGGATGAGCGCTACGATTTTGCGCTGCCCGAGCGCCTGGTCGAGAACGAGTTCGAGCAGATCTGGCGCTCGCTGACCGCCGAGATGGAGCGCGAAGGGCGCAGCTTCGAGGACGAGAACACGACGGAAGATGAGGCGCGCGCCGAATATCGCCGCATCGCGGAGCGCCGGGTGCGTCTCGGTCTTCTGCTTGGCCGTGTCGGCGAGCAGGTCAATGTGACCGTCACTGACCAGGAGCTGCAGGGGGCGATGATCAACCGCGCCCGCCAGTTCCCCGGCCAGGAGCGTCAGGTTTTTGAGTTCTATCGGAACAATCCGCAGGCCATGCTCGAGCTGCGCGGCCCGATTTTCGAGCAGAAGGTCGTCGATCACATCGTCGGCCAAAGCAAGGTGGCCGAGAAGAGCGTGACCCGCGAGGAGCTCTACGCCGATCCGGACGAGGAGCATAACCACGTCCACTCCCATGATCATGCGCACAGCCATAGCCATGATCATGCCCACGATCACGACCATTCCCATGATCATCACGATCATGCGCACACCCACGACCATGATCATGCCCATGAGCACGATCATGGCGAGGATGAGAAAAAGCCTGCCGCCAAGAAGAAGCCTGCAGCGAAGAAGGCGGCCAAGAAGGAGCAGGACGGCGAGTAGCCGCGCGCGTCCTTCTCCACACTTATCCCCAGTTCACCCGCTTGTGTGCGGCCCTCGTGGCCGCCGTGAGCGGGTGCTTGCGCGTCTTGACAAACAAGACCTTGCACCGCCCGGGCGAAGCACTTAATCAGCAAGGCTGAAGCTGGCTCTGGCCGTAAAGCTTGCGGCCGGCTTCGGCAGAACCATATATGCGGTGTCATGGCCTGCTGACCAGCCTGCTCGGTCAGCACGGCGACTCCCCGATTATTGCGAGGCTTGCGGCACTTATGCGCGATCCGTACGACGTCTACATGAACACGCTCGTCCCGATGGTGGTCGAGCAAACCAACCGCGGTGAGCGCGCCTATGATATCTATTCGCGCCTGCTCAAGGAGCGGATCATCTTTGTAACGGGTCCTGTCGAGGACCACATGGCGACCTTGGTCACCGCCCAGCTCCTGTTCTTGGAATCCGAGAATCCCAAGAAGGAGATCTCGATGTATATCAACTCGCCGGGTGGCGTGGTGACATCGGGCCTCGCCATTTACGACACGATGCAGTTCATCAAGCCTGCCGTGTCGACCACCTGCATCGGCCAGGCAGCATCCATGGGGTCGCTTCTGCTGTGCGCTGGCGAGACGGAAATGCGCTTTGCGCTGCGGCACGCCCGAATCATGGTGCATCAGCCGTCGGGCGGGTTCCAAGGTCAGGCCTCTGACATTGAGCGCCACGCCAAGGAGATTCTGGAGGTCCGCGAGCGGCTCAACAGGATCTATGCCCGCCACACTGGCCAGCCGATCGAGGCCATTGAGAAGGCGCTCGACCGCGACCATTTCATGACGGCGGAGGCGGCCAAGGAATTCGGCCTTATCGACAAAGTGATCGACAAGCGTCCGGATGTCGCAACCGAAAAGTGATCTCCGCTCTTATCTTAGCCGGACAGAACTTGGCTAAGCGGATAGCGGGGATATCGATCCTTCGCCTTGCCAAAGCGGTGGGTCTGGGTAGCTGGGTTAATCTGTTGTTGATCCAACGGGCCATACCATGCTGAGATAATCGGGAAACCTGGCTGCCGAGGCGCGGTAGCGTCTTTCCCGGGGGGCAGTCCGGCGCCGTCTCACCGGTCTGGCGGAGTGCGGCAGTGCACAAGAAGTTCGTCTGGCAAGGCCAGGGCCATTATCGGGGTCTCGAGCCAAGCCTGCGAACTTTGATCAGGGATAGCTTATGAGCGATCGTAACCGGAGCGACTCGAAAAACACTCTCTACTGCTCTTTCTGTGGGAAGAGCCAGCATGAGGTGCGCAAGCTCATTGCGGGGCCTACCGTATTCATCTGCGATGAGTGCGTCGAGCTTTGCATGGACATCATCCGCGAGGAGAACAAGAGCTCGCTGGTGAAATCACGCGACGGTGTACCGACGCCGCAAGAGATCTGCAAGGTCCTGGATGACTATGTCATCGGTCAGGTGCATGCCAAGCGCGTTCTGTCCGTCGCGGTGCATAATCATTACAAGCGTCTCAACCACGCATCGAAAAGCAACGATGTCGAACTGGCCAAGTCCAACATCCTGCTCGTCGGGCCTACGGGCTGCGGCAAGACGCTGCTCGCACAGACGTTAGCGCGCATTCTCGATGTGCCCTTCACCATGGCCGATGCGACCACGCTGACCGAAGCAGGCTATGTCGGTGAGGATGTCGAGAATATCATTCTGAAGCTTCTGCAGGCCGCCGACTACAATGTGGAGCGGGCGCAGCGTGGCATTGTCTATATCGACGAGGTCGACAAGATCAGCCGCAAGTCCGACAATCCGTCCATCACGAGGGACGTGTCGGGCGAGGGGGTGCAGCAGGCTCTGCTCAAGATCATGGAAGGCACCGTCGCGTCAGTGCCGCCGCAGGGCGGGCGTAAGCATCCGCAGCAGGAGTTTCTGCAGGTCGACACCACGAATATTCTGTTCATTTGCGGTGGCGCATTTGCCGGGCTTGAGAAGATCATCTCCGGCCGCGGCAAGGGGACATCCATTGGCTTCGGCGCCGAGGTGAAATCGCCCGAGGACCGGCGGACTGGCGAGATCCTGCGCGAGGTCGAACCCGAGGATCTGCTGAAATTCGGGCTCATCCCGGAATTCATTGGCCGTCTGCCGGTGATCGCGACGCTCGAGGATCTCGATGAGTCCGCTCTCATGAAGATCCTGTCCGAGCCGAAGAATGCGCTGGTCAAGCAGTATCAGCGCCTGTTCGAGATGGAGGACGTGCGCCTGACCTTTGCCGATGAGGCGCTGAAGGGCATTGCCCGGCGTGCGATCGAGCGGAAGACCGGTGCACGAGGTCTCCGGTCCATTCTGGAATCGATCCTGCTTGAGACCATGTTCGAGCTGCCGAGTCTCGATGGTGTCGAAGAGGTGGTGATCTCCAAAGACGTGGTGGAAGGCGAGGCTAAGCCGTTGCTGATCTATGCCGACCGCGGCGAGGAGATGAACAGCTCCGCATGACGCGGACCCGACGACGCCTGCAAGGACGGCTGCTGCGCCTCTGGGCTGGCTCGCCGTCCTTTTTATTTGTGGGCAAGCGCGGGGGATTAACGCTGGGTTGTCGGCTGAAGCTGCGGAAGAAGCTGGAAAACGCCGTCGAGCGGCATGCGGTCGCGCGCTCTGCCCGTGACGTCTGGCGCGAGATTTGCCATAAGTCTTTTCAAGATCTTGACGGGGGTCGCCACCGTGGCCACTTAATCGTTGACCACAAAGAGTTGCTCACCCCGCGAATCATTCTCTCTGATGACGCCAGGTCTTGGATTTCGACCGGATCCCAGACGGGCGAACAGAAAGCAACGCAGCACGCAGTCTGGTGTGTTCTGTTTCCGCGGAGCCGCCGCCAAACGCCGATCAGGGTTCGGTGGTCAGGCACGGCACTCGCTTAGAAAAGAAAGGGCTTATGTCCCATGAGTGAACACGACATCACAACTTCCTACGGCGCGCAGGAACGGTTCGCCGTTCTTCCCTTGCGCGATATCGTCGTCTTTCCCCATATGATCGTGCCGCTATTTGTCGGTCGGGAGAAGTCGATCCGCGCCTTGGAAGAGGTGATGCGCGAAGACAAGCGCATCCTCCTGGTCGCTCAGAAGAACGCGACTGACGATGCTCCATCGCCTGAGGGCATTTACCAGATTGGCACGATCGCATCGGTGCTGCAGCTTCTGAAACTGCCGGACGGCACGGTGAAGGTCTTGGTCGAAGGCGGTGAGCGTGCGCGCGTTGTGAGTTTCACCGAGCGCGATGATTTCCTCGAATGCGTTGCCGAGCCCATTCCGGAGCAGGAGGGCGATCCGCGCGAGACCGAGGCGCTCGCCCGCTCGGTCGTCTCGCAGTTCGAAGCCTATGTGAAGCTCAACAAAAAGGTCCCACCGGAGGTCATCTCCACGGTGAGCCAGCTTGAGGACTATTCGAAGCTGGCCGATACCGTCGCCGCCCATCTCGCGGTCAAGATCCCCGAGAAGCAGCAATTGCTTGAGGTCGCATCCGTGAGCGAGCGGCTGGAGCGCGTCTATGGGCTGATGGAGGGCGAGATTTCCGTCCTTCAGGTCGAGAAGCGCATCCGCAGCCGTGTGAAGCGGCAGATGGAGAAGACCCAGCGCGAGTACTACCTGAATGAGCAGATGAAGGCCATTCAGAAGGAACTCGGCGATGGCGACGAGCGCGATGAGCTCGGCGAGATCGAAGAGCGCATCAAGAAGACCAAGCTGTCGAAGGAAGCGCGCGAGAAGGCGGAGGCCGAGCTCAAGAAGCTGCGGCAGATGAGCCCGATGTCGGCCGAGGCAACCGTCGTGCGTAACTATCTCGACTGGCTGCTGGGCATTCCGTGGCAGAACAAGAGCCGCGTCAAGAAGGACCTGGGTTTCGCCCAGAAGGTGCTGGACGATGACCATTACGGGCTCGACAAGGTCAAGGACCGCATAGTCGAGTATCTCGCCGTGCAGCAGCGTGCCAACAAGCTGAAGGGCCCGATCCTGTGTCTTGTGGGCCCGCCCGGTGTGGGGAAGACCTCTCTTGGCCAGTCCATCGCCAAGGCGACCGGACGTGAGTTCGTGCGCCTGTCCTTGGGCGGCGTGCGGGACGAGGCCGAGATCCGCGGCCATCGGCGCACCTATATCGGCTCGATGCCTGGCAAGGTGATCCAGTCGATGCGCAAGGCCAAGAAGTCGAACCCGCTGTTCCTCCTCGATGAGGTGGACAAGATGGGCATGGATTTCCGCGGCGATCCGTCTTCGGCGCTTCTGGAGGTGCTAGATCCCGAGCAGAATGGCTCGTTCATGGATCACTATCTGGAGGTCGAGTACGACCTTTCTGACGTGATGTTCGTGACCACGGCCAATACGCTCAACATTCCCGGGCCGCTGATGGACCGCATGGAGGTCATCCGCATCGCCGGCTATACGGAGGACGAGAAGCTCGAGATCGCGCGGCGGCATCTGATCCCGAAGATCTTCAAGAGCCATGGGCTCGATCCCAAGGAGCTGGAGATCAGCAATGATGCGCTGACCACCATCATCCGCCGCTATACGCGGGAGGCTGGCGTTCGCAATCTGGAGCGTGAGATCTCAACCGTCGCCCGCAAGGCGGTGAAGGAGCTGCTCACGTCCAAGAAGCGCAAGATCAAGGTGACCGCCAAGACCATCGAGGATTATCTCGGCGTGCCGAGATACCGGTTCGGCGAGGCGGAGCTCGAGGATCAGGTCGGTGTCGTCACGGGGCTGGCCTGGACCGAGGTTGGCGGCGAGCTGCTGACCATCGAGGCGGTGATGATGCCCGGGAAGGGCAAGATGACCGTCACGGGCAACCTGCGCGACGTGATGAAGGAATCCATCTCGGCGGCAAGCTCCTATGTGCGCTCGCGGTCGATCGATTTCGGCATCAAGCCGCCCTTGTTCGAGAAGCGCGATATCCACGTGCACGTTCCGGAAGGGGCAACGCCAAAGGATGGGCCTTCTGCGGGTATCGCGATGGTGACGGCGATCGTCTCGGTTCTGACGGGCATTCCTGTGCGGCGTGAGGTCGCCATGACCGGTGAGATTACCTTGCGCGGACGTGTCCTGCCGATCGGTGGGCTCAAGGAGAAGCTGCTGGCGGCCCTGCGCGGCGGCCTCACCAAGGTGCTGATCCCTGAGGATAACGTGAAGGATCTCGCCGACATCCCTGAGAACGTGAAGAACGGGCTCGAGATCGTGCCGGTGAGCCGCATCGAGGACGTGCTGAAGCACACCCTGGTGCGCATGCCGGAGCCCATCGAATGGGATGAAGAGGCTGCCGACCTCAAGGAGGCGGCGCGGGCAGCCACGGTCAGCGAGAAGCAAGAGGGCGTTCGCGCCCATTGACGGGAGCCAAAGCGGGCGTGGCGCGTTCTCACAGCCACGCCTGCGGCCCACCGGGCCAAGCGGCTGCGGGCGAGGCTCTCGATTGCGAGTGGTTGCTGATTGTACGACTTTGGCGACCAGCTTGATTCGAATTTTTGGCGGAATTCTGCGGGGCTGGCGAGGTTTTCGCCGGCCCCGAATGTTTTTTCCTCCCCTAAGTTGCTGATTTTTCTGCAAGACGCGGTGGAATCGTCAGAAAACCCTTGCGTTTCTGCGGATTTTCGCATGACCTTCCAGCCGCGCCGGGCGTTTAACCGCCGCTCGGCTGCCGTTTCACAGCAAGAGAGGACCTATCGGTGAATAAGAATGAGCTGATCGCCCAAGTGGCCAAAGACGCCAATCTGTCGAAGAACGATGCGAGCGAAGCCGTCGAGGCCACGTTGAACGCAATCATCTCGGCCCTCGGCAAGGGCGATGAAGTCCGGCTTGTCGGTTTCGGCACCTTCGCCGTTGCGAGCCGTGCCGCGGCAGAGGGGCGCAACCCACGCACCGGCGAGACCATCAAGATTCCGGCCTCGAAGGCGCCGAAGTTCAAGGCTGGCAAGGCCTTCAAGGACGCGGTGAACGCTTAAACCCGAGACGCCGACACGGCATGGTCTTGCCGATCATGCCAATGTGGGTTATGGGCAGCGTGGTCCAAGCGGGTTGCGATTTTTCCGAACCACGCATAGATCTTGCCGGTCGCCATCGGGCGACCGGAGACGGCTAGTTTTGGGCGGTTAGCTCAGTTGGTAGAGCGCCTCGTTTACACCGAGGATGTCGGGAGTTCGAGTCTCTCACCGCCCACCACCTTGCCTGGCTCGGGCCAGGCGCATGGCCTGACAATCTTCCACTAATTTGTCTTACTGCGCGGCTCCCATTTGGTCAGGCGCGTCCCGCGCTGCTGCCCTTCGGCAGCCGGTCTCTTCGCCAGGAGCCGGTAGCCCGGTCCTGTTTATAAGCACGCAGGGGCCCCAATAGGGTCTCAGTTTCTCCTGGATTTCCGAAGATCGGGATCACCGCTACGCAGTTATCCTTCGTGTTAGTGGATCCCTTTTATGTTTGAGTTTTCTAAGCATGCGAAGATCGGTGGGATTAGGCCGTCGCACCAGGCGAACATCAACGCGCTTCTGGGCGACTTTCGTTGGACCAGCTCCGCGATCACCTTTTCCTTTCCTGCAGAGAACGAGTTTTCCAGGCCGGGTCTCCTCGTCCCGGTGAATCAAATCCCCCAGGAGGACGGGGAGGACGAGAACGTCGGCTCTTATGTGCCGATGCCCGAGGAGGTCCGGGAAGCAATCCGGCACGCGTTGAGACAAGTGTCGGACGTGGCCCGGCTGCAGTTCTCGGAAGTGACGCAGTCCCCGGAGACGGCGGATATTCGCTTCGCATTGAAGAGCGGAATGGAGGACGGGTATGGTGGGCTTACCTCCTCCTATCCCTGGGCGCCAGCACCGCAGGACGTGGTGATCAATAGTCGGCTCTGTGAAGAGGGCATCAAGCCCGGCAGCATGCTCTATCACATCGTGCTGCACGAGATTGGTCATGCTCTGGGGCTTGAGCATGGCCACGGGGACTCAGGTTACTCGGTGCTGACCCCGGATCACGACGGACCGCTCTTCTCTCTCATGACGTATAACGGCGATGACGAGACAGGGGTCCGGCCGCAGTCCTTCTCCCAGTTCGATATCGCCGCTCTACAGCATCTCTATGGGCCAAATTACGGCACCCGCAACACCGACACGGTCTATACGTTCAGTCCAACCACCGGCCAGATGTTCATAAACGGCGTCGGCCAAGGTGCTCCCGCACATCCCGCGCCCTGGCTGACCATCTGGGATGGCGGTGGGCGGGACCGCTACGACTTTTCGAATATGCATGAACCCGTAACTGTGGATCTGCGCCCGGGAAAGGCGAGTTTCATCGCACCTGCGAGGGCGACGCAGGAGCCGGAAGGCGTGCATCCACGCGGTGTCATTTTGAACGCTCTGCTGTACAATGGCGACCCGCGCGCGCTGATCGAGGACGCCACTGGCGGTGCGGGCGATGATCGTATTCACGGCAATGAAGCGGCCAACCACATTCGTGGGCGGGACGGCGATGATGTTCTTTCCGGAGATGCCGGCGACGATAAAATTGAAGGCGACGACGGCGACGACACGCTCTACGGTAATGATGGGGACGATGAACTCCATGGAGGCGAGGGCAAGGACCAGCTGTTCGGAGGAGCCGGCGATGATCGGCTGTTCGGGGAGAGCGGCAATGACAGGCTTGATGGTGGAACCGGGGAGAACTGGCTATTCGGTGGCGACGGCAATGATGTGCTTATCGCCGGCCCAGGCCGTCACTGGCTGCATGGTGGTTCCGGCCGTGACACCTTCACTCTGACGACGCCGGAAGCCTCGGTCACTATCGTCGATTTCACGCCGAGAACCCGATCCGCATGTCACGACGTCATTGATCTGTCCCCGCTCGGGGTGACCAAGAACGATGCCGAATCCGTCCTGGCAACAGCGCGGCAAACGGACTGGGGAACAGCGCTGACCTTGTCTGGAGAGGCTACCATATGTCTCCCAGGGTTGATGCCTGCCGAACTCACACTCGCCGACATACAGTACCTGATGGTGGCCTAAGCGCTGCGAAGGCAAGTTTCCCCTTGCCCAGGCAGTGCCTGAGCCGCTTCCTGCGGCACGACGCTGCGCACGGTGGCGGTGAGACGCGCCGAGCTCCCGTCGGTGGGGATAATGCAGAATTGTGGAGATCTTCGCTTGACTTGAGGCCGCCCTATCGCCTACATCAGCGCCATCTGGACGGCATTGGTCGTCCAGCCCGTCCTCGGGACGGGGGTGTAGCTCAGTTGGTTAGAGCGCCGGCCTGTCACGCCGGAGGCCGCGGGTTCGAGCCCCGTCACTCCCGCCACTTTCATCAGCCAAATAATACAGTTGTTCAGCTCCGCGCCGGAGCTTTTGGGCAGCGCTTTTCTGCTTGCCGCTCGCGGCGCCTTTCGGGATACGGTCTTCCTTGGCTGACCCGGCAAACGGCGCAGCTTATCGATTCTCGGCCGATACGCTCTCAGCATAGGCTGAGACGCGGCGCGTACCTCCGGAACAGGCTATCCTGATACGTGCCGGAACGGTGCATTTAGCCACGGGAAGCCGTTTCCCACTGGACTCAACCGCAGATTGAGAATATGTAGATGGCATAGTTTCTGTAGATTTCATGTGATTTCACGAGGAGTAACTAATGTCGGCTATTTATCAGGGAATAAAGCAGGGAGTTGGAGGTGTCGCCCATTTCATTGGAGGAAGTCTCGGCGATTTGCTCCATAACACCGGTGATATGTTTGACACTTTTGGAAATGCGGCTCAAACGATCTTTGGCGTTGAGCCAGACCACGGTTCCGCTAAGGGTCCGATTATAATTCAGGTTCCAGTGCCAACACCTGAAACCTCTGATACAGGGAAGGTGGAACCGACCAATCCGCCTCAAGAATCGCCTTGGGCGCACTAACGCGCCTCCGAGTACCGCTCTTCATGCTTGCCCGAGCAGAAACCGTACGGGCCAGGTTCGGGTCGCTCAAGAAAGACTACATTTGTGCGCAAATAAGCCCCTCCGGCCAAACCGTGAGGGGTTTTGTGTTTTCTACCTCCGTGCACCGAGGTGCATGCGGTTCAATTTGCATCCCAACCGCGACGGCTTTGATCCTGTCATCGAGAATCAGCGCCGAAATTGTGTGGTCAATCGACTGTAAATCTTATATATTCGGCTTTTGTTCTGATGTATATTGGCCAATGTCACCATATTTACTGTCTGTTTATAAGCATGCTTCATGATTATTGGCGCATAATATTTCAGCTTATGGATTGACCGTTATGAGTTTTGTTGGTAATGTACTAAGCGGAATAAGCCAGGCCTTCGGAGGAATCACCGGAGGGATAGCCCATGGCTTGGGTGATGCCGTCCATGGGATTGGCAATGGGTTGCAAACTGCCTTCGGAGGAGGGCACGACCACGGGCCGGAGCAGCCGCCGATAAGCACGCACCCCATGCCCGCGCCTACGCCTCTGCCGCACGATGAGCTTCCGCCGCAGCCGGATCATCAGGTTCCAGATTCCAATTGGGCTCATTGAGGTGCATGCCTTAGCGACGCATGGCGCGTTTCACTATTGCCGCGCAGCGCATAGGCAGGCTTGAACGCTCAAGATAGAGCAGCCCTCTAAGGTCTAACAAACCCCTCCGGCCAGGCCGCGAGGGGTTCTTTTTGCTACCTGTTGGCCATTTTCGCGCGACAGTGACACTGCGCGCACCCCGGATTACGGGACAGGCTCACTGGCCGACATCGCCAATCGACGGCAGATTGAGAGCAGCGATGTGTGATTCGGGCGCATGTCCTTCCGGCTGCAGCCGTGTCGCTGCGATCATTCGGAATGAGACCGCGGAACAGGGGGTGATTTGGCTGCGTTCCTAGAGCGTTTTCGAGCGACATGGAGAGCAACGCGGTGAAGAGAATGCGACCAAGCAAGACCTAGAGCGGTTTCGTCTGGCGGAGGCCGAGCGAAAGCGCTCCCCTGATCTCCCCGGCAGGGCCGCGGATGGAGAATTTGGATGATCGTTGCCGATGTGATGAGTCGCGGAATAGACCCGGTTCAGCCGAATGCCACGGTGCAGGAGGCCGCCATTCGCATGGCGGAGGAGGATATTGGCGCCGTCTTGGTGGGGAGCGAGGATGCGCTGCAGGGAATCCTGACCGATCGCGACATCATCCTGCGCGTGGTGGTCGATGGGCTCGACGTGACAGGGGTTCTCGTTCGCGATGTGATGTCATCGACCCTGTTTACCTGCCGGGAGACGGACGATGTCGCCGATGTGCTGCGCGAGATGACGGAGCGGCAGGTGAGGCGGCTTCCGGTTGTCGACGAGCACGGCAAACCAATAGGTCTCGTGACCCTCAGCGATCTCGGCAAGCTCGCGCGCGATCCAACCGCCACCGCCGAAATGCTGCGCGACATCGTCGAGCCTCATCGCAGCGAGGAGCGTAGCAATGACGAGGAAACGGCGGCGCCTCAGTCATGACGCTAGACCAAGCTGTCGCCTTTGCCATCGTCATCGGTATGATGGCGCTCTTCGTTTGGGGCCGTATCCGCTACGATCTGGTGGCGCTTCTTGCCTTGCTCGCCTGTATCGTCACGGGGATCGTCGAGCCGGAAAAGGCATTCACCGGCTTTAGCGACGATATCGTCATCATTATCGCCAGCGCGTTGCTCGTCAGCGCCGCCGTGGCGCGCTCGGGCGCTGTTGAAGCAGCGCTTCACCGGCTCGGACCTTATCTGCGCACGGAGCGCTCCCAGATCATGGTGCTGGTGATGGCAGTGACCGCACTCTCCGCCTTCGTGAAGAACATTGGCGCGCTTGCCATGCTCATTCCCGTGGCCTTCCAGATCGCACGCCGCAACCAGACGCCGGTTTCTTACTTTCTGATGCCAATGGCCTTCGGCTCGCTGCTGGGAGGCATCACCACCCTGGTTGGCACCTCGCCCAACATCATTGTCTCGCGGATGCGGGAAGATCTTCTGGGCGCGCCTTTTCGCATGTTCGACTTCTTGCCGGTGGGGACGGGCATTGCCGTGGTGGGCGTTATCTTTCTGGTGCTCGGCTATCGGCTGCTTCCCTTGCGCAAGGGCGGAGCCTCGATGGATGCCGCCTTCAACATCGAAAACTACATGACCGAGGCGCGGCTCCCGGCCGATTCGAGCCTGGTCGGCAAGACGGTCGCCGATCTCGAGGCGTTGAGCGAGGGTGAGGTCGATGTGACAACCATCATTCGCGAGCGCTTCCGCCGCTATACGCCGTCAGATCACTGGACGTTGAATGCCGATGACGTGCTAATCCTTGAGGGTGAGCCCGCCGCTCTAGAGCGCCTCGTCGCACGGGCGAGGCTCAAGCTGGTAGAGGCAAGCAATGGCACGGCGAATGCCAAGGGCGGCTCGGACGAGATTGGCGTGGTGGAAGCGGTGGTGACCGCTGATTCCCCTCTGGTTGACCGCTCGCCGGCTCAGGTGCGCTTGGCCGAGCGCTATGAGCTCACTCTGCTTGCGGTGAGCCGTAGTGGTGCGCGGGTCACCCATCGTCTGCGCTCGCTCAAATTCCGCCCGGGCGATGTCATCGTGCTGCAAGGCAATCTCACCGATATGCCGGAAACCTTGGGCGAGCTCCGCTGTCTGCCATTGGCCGAGCGCGGCATTCAGCTTGGCCGTGGTCGCCATCGCATCCTGCCGGTGGCGGTGCTCGCCATCTCCATGCTGCTGGTCGCCTTGCATATCGTCCCGGTGGTCATTGCCTTTTTCAGCGCGGCGGTTCTGCTCGTGCTGCTGCGCGCGCTTTCCCTGCGCGAGGCCTATGACGTCATTGAGTGGCCCATTCTGATCCTGGTTGGCGCCTTGATCCCCGTCAGCGAGGCCATCCGGACGACCGGCGGTACCGACCTGATCGCCGCCTGGCTATCGTCTGCGGCCGGCGCCTTGCCCCCGCTCGGCGCGCTCGCCCTCATTCTGGTTGCGGCCATGGCGATCACGCCCTTTCTCAACAACGCGGCGACCGTCCTGGTCGTCGCGCCGATTGCGGCGAGCATGGCCACCAATCTGGGCTTCAATCCCGATCCGTTCCTGATGGCGGTGGCGATCGGCGCGGGCTGTGATTTCCTCACCCCCATAGGCCATCAATGCAACACCCTGGTCATGGGCCCGGGCGGCTATCGGTTCGAGGATTATTGGCGCCTTGGCCTGCCGCTCTCGATCCTTGTGGTGCTCGTTGGGGTGCCGCTGATCGCGCTGATCTGGCCTTTGTCGGGATGATGATTACAGCGTCGTCAATCCAACAGCTCCATCACCTTATGTTTTTGCGCATAGGGCTTGAAGCCGAGCTTCTGATAGAGCGGCAGGGCGCGGGGATGATCGAGCGTGCAGGTCTCAACCCGCACCCGTTCGGGTCCCTTCGCCCAGGCAGCTGCGAGCGCTTGTGAAAGCAGCCATTTGCCAAGCCCGAGCCCCAGAAAGTCAGGGATAAGGCCGAAATAGGCGAGCCAAATTTCCTCCGGATTCTGCGCATTGAGCTCGAAATAGCCGGCAGGACAGCCGCTCACATAGGCCACGAAGATCTCGATGCCCTCCGCATGGATCTCTGCCGCGAGCGCTTCGTCCCCCATCTTGCGCCGGTCAACCCAGGCATGATTGGCGCCCACCGTGTCATAGAGATAGCGGTAGAAGTGAACCGGGGGCTTCACCGCTTGCATGAGCGCGAGCTTCAGATTCGCGGGCGGATGCACCATCAGCGCCGACGGTGTGTTCATCTCGAGAAAGGTGACCGTTGTCTCGACGGTGGATGGCATGGCTATCCCTTGTCGACGGGCAAGTCTTCTCTTGCGCCCCATTCCGCCCAGGACCCGTCATAGAGCCCGCTCTCAGGCGCTCCCGCAACGGAAAGCCCGAGGCTCAGAATGGCGGCAGTGATCCCTGATCCGCAGCTGGTGATGGCCGGCCTTTCCACATCAACCCCGGCCGCAGTAAAAGCCTCGCGCAGCCGGCCTGGTGATTTGAGCGTGCCATCCGGATTGAGCAGGCTCGCATAATGCACGTTTCGCGCACCCGGCATATGGCCCGGCCGCACGCCCGGCCGCGGCTCTGGTTCCTCGCCTCGGAAGCGGCTGGGCGAGCGGGCATCCGCCACCTGCGCCTCGCCGCTGTCGAGCGCCCGCTTGACCTCTTGCCAATCCCGAAGCAGCAGCCGGTTGAGACGCGCCGTGAAGTGACGGGACTGGCGCGGCGGTGGCGGCAGATCTTCAAGCGGCCGCCCTTCCGCCTTCCATTTCGGCAAGCCGCCATCGAGCACGGCAACCTCCTCATGGCCGAACACCCGGAACATCCACCAGGCGCGGGCCGCCGAGAACAGGCCTTTACTGTCATAGACCACGATCTTGTGGCCATCGCCCACACCCATCGCGCGCATGGTGGATGCAAATTTCTCCGGCGAAGGCAGCATATGGGGCAGGGGGGAGGCGGTGTCAGAGATCTCGTCGATATCGAAGAAGAGCGCACCGGGTATGTGCTCTGCGAGATATTCCGCGCGCGGATCGCGCTGATCGGCGGGCAGATACCAGGACGCATCCATCACGATGACGTCCGGGGCGGTGAGATGCTCCGCAAGCCATGCGGTCGAGACGAGATCCTCCGAGCGATCACTCATACACCATCCTCCACGAAGCTCACCCGGATGCGCCGGTTCTGCCGGCCCTTCTTCTCGATCTTGGCCACGGTGACCGCGCCGATTTCGGCGGTCGAGCGCACATGGGTGCCACCACAGGGCTGCAGATCGATATCACCGATCGCAACCAGCCGCACCCGGCCGGTGCCCATCGGCGGCTTGACGGCCATGGTGCGGACCATCTGCGGATTGGCCTCAAGCTCCTCATCGCTGATCCATTGCTCGCTGACCGGATGGTCGGCGGCAATGAGCGCCATCAGCTGTTCAGTGAGCTGATCCTTATCCGCGATGCCGGCCTCCGGAATGTCGAAATCAAGCCGCCCGCCATCGGCCGCGATCTGGCCGCCGGTCACGGGGTAAGGCACCAGCGAGCAGAGCAGATGCAGGCAGGTATGGATGCGCATGTGTCGATAGCGTGCCGGCCAGTCGATCAAGGCGCGCACGGCGGCACCCTCGGGCAGGCTGCTCACCGGGCTCGCGGGCACATGTACGATCGACTTGTCATCGTCATAAACCGTGGTGGCGATTTCGATCGGGCCGAACCCCTCCACCTCGATCGTGCCCCGGTCGCCCGGCTGTCCGCCGCCGGTCGCGTAGAAATTGGTGCGGTCGAGCACAAGACCACCGCGAGCATTGAGCCCCAGCAATCGCCCCTCGACTTCGCGCGCGTAAGCATCGGTTCGGAACACGAGCTCGGTCATGCGGGAACGTCCTCGAAGACCTGAGGCAGAGGGGAGGGTTCGCCGTCCAGCCATTCGGGCACCGGCAAGCCCTTGCTGCGCAAGAAGGTCGGATTGAAGAGTTTCGACTGATAGCGATTGCCATAATCGCACAGCACCGTGACGATGGTGTGGCCCGGGCCCATGTCACGGGCGAGGCGGATGGCGCCGGCGATATTGATGCCGGATGAGCCGCCGAGGCAGAGGCCTTCTTCCCGCACGAGCTTGAAGATGATGTCGAGCGCCTCGGCATCATCGATCAGATAGGCAGCATCGACCGCGACATTCTCCAGATTCTTTGTGATCCGGCCTTGGCCGATGCCCTCGGTGATGGAGGAGCCCGATGATTTAAGCTCACCGGTCGTATAGTAGCTGTAGAGAGCCGCCCCATGGGGATCGGCAAGCGCTATCCGAATCTTGCTGTCATAGTCCTTGAGGCGATCGCTGACCCCGCCCAGGGTGCCGCCCGAGCCCACCGAGCAGCAAAAGCCATCGATCTTGCCGTCGGTCTGCGTAAAGATCTCGACTGCCGTCGTCTCGTAATGGGCCTGCCGGTTGGCGATATTGTCGAACTGGTTTGCCCAGATCGCTCCATGCGGCTCCGTTTTGGCGAGGCTTTCGGCAAGCCGCCTGGAATATTTGACGTAATTGTTGGGGTTGCTATAGGGCACCGCCGGCACTTCGACCAGCTCCGCACCCAGGAGCCGCAGGGCGTCCTTTTTTTCCTGCGACTGAGTCTCGGGGATGACGATCACGGTGCGAAAGCCAAGCGCGCCGGCGACCACCGCAAGCCCGATGCCGGTATTGCCTGCTGTGCCTTCGACGATGACGCCTCCGGGTTCCAGCTGCCCGCGGGCGATCGCGTCCTTGATGATGGAGAGGGCCGCGCGGTCCTTGACGGACTGACCGGGATTCATGAACTCGGCTTTACCAAGCACTGTACAGCCCGTCTCTTCCGATGCGCGCTTCAGCTTGATCAGTGGTGTATTGCCGATGGCATCGACGACGCTGGCTCTGATGTCCATGGCTTTCTTTCCGGGCTGCTGCTTATCATCCTAGTTAAGGCAAACTAGCCCAGGGCCGCGGAAAGAGGCAAGCCGCTGTCCCGTGCTCTAGAAGCGCCGGTGGATGAATGTGGTGCATACATATTTGGGCCCGCTGACGGGCGGCGCGCCGCGATGGCGATAGGTCCAGGCCACGGGAAAGAAGGCCAGTCGCCCCTCCACGCAGTCGATGGCCATGGCCTGATCCTCGAACTCGGTGCGGCCACCCTCGGCGACGTCATTGAAATACCACTGGGCGGCCAGAACGCGGGTGTGATTCTGGCTGGAATTGCAGTCGATATGCCAGGAGAACTGGCCGCCAATATCGTATTTCTTGATCCGGAGCGGCTCGATATAGAGCTCCTTGTGATCGCTCGCTGCGAGAAATTTGACGTCACGCGTGTAGGTCTGCAGCGTCTCGATCAGGTTTCTTGTGAGCGCATGCTTGACATCGCTCCAGCCCTCGTCCGGCAAGATCAGCTCAGTTGTCTGCTTGCCCTTGAGGTCTACCTCCGGGCCGTGATTGCCGGACACCTTGCCCACGATTTTCCGCTTATCGGCATCGAAGCGGCTGATGATGTCGCGACAGGTCTCTGTGCTGAGCGCCTTGTCATACCAGCGGATGAACGGGTCCATGCTCTCTCCCCCGAGTTTTGTTCTCCAGGATCCGTTTTAGAACGCTGCCGCTCTATTGCCAATGGAGAGGCGCTTCTGTCTATTAACCAAGCTGCATCGGGTTTGTTCGCGGGGAGGGCACATGGCGGGATTTGAGCTCACAACACGGCTGGTTGCGCTGGGCCTGCTGCTCACATCCTTCTCGACGCTCGCTGCCACTGAGCAGCCGCCCTTGACCGAGGCGGCAACCTTGCTCGGCACAGCCGTGAAAGGGACGAATTATACGATCGAAACCCCTGTCGCGTCCGACGGGATGCTCTATGCGTTCACTCTCGAGACGCCCTTTGGCCGCCATACTGTCTTCGGCGAGCAGCTCCTGAAGCTGAGGCTGCACGAGCTTGCGGTGCTCGAGAAGCTGGAAGCTCTGTCCACCAGCGAGGAATTCAGCCGTGGCCTCGCCACGGGGCTTGGAAAGCCGATCGATGCCGTTGCCGATGCCATGACCAATCCACTCGCACTGGCCAGCGGCGCAGTGTCCGGCTTTGGCGAGGCCTTTGGCAAAGTCGGCGCGGGTCTCACTGACCCTTACCCCAAGCCTGCCAATGCGACCGAAGCGCTGATCAGCGCCTCCGCTGCCAGGCGGCAGATCGCCTATGACTATGATGTCGATCCCTATACTAGCTTTCCGCCCCTTGCGGCCCGCCTCAACCAGCTCGCCGAGGCAAGCGCACTCGGCGGCATTGCGGTGAAGGGGGCGGTAAAGGCACCGGCCGGCCTCGCGGCTGCCGGCCCCAAATCAAGCGGCAAGACCGGCGAGCTCATTCGCACCAAGACGGTCCCCGAGCTTGAGGCTTTGAACAGGGAAGCCCTGCATTCCCTGGGTATCGACGAGCGCGCGGCGCAAGCCTTCCTTGCCAATGGCAATTACACCCCCACCGACAAGACGATGATCGTGGCCGCGTTGAGCACGATGCGGCAGGCAGAGGGATTATCTCTCTATCTATCCTTGATCGCCAAGGCGCAACGCCCTGATCTTGCTTTCTTTCACCGGCTCCAGACCCAATGGATAGCCGCCTATCATGCGAGGGTTGCCCCGCTCGAGGCCTTCGTCTCCATGGTGGGCATGCCTTTCATGCGCCGGGCCGATGGGAAGCTGGTCGGCTTCTTTCCCGTCGACATGATCGCCTGGACGGATGCGGTGGAGAAGGCGGCCCTGGCCATGAATGAACGCATTCTCAAGGAGCGGGCCAATGGCCTTGAGCTGCGCATCACCGGCACTGTGACCGAGGACGCGCAGCAGGGCTTCAAGAAACTCGGTTGGCGCGTGTTCCCGAAGGATACCGGATTGATCGACGGATCACGGGTGGGCCTTCGAACCCAGAGCGTCGGACCTGCGAACTGAATAGGCCAGCCCGACTGATATCGATCCCGGCATGGGAGAGGAACTGGGCGCGACTCTGGCTTACTGTGCCTGGTTCGGCTGGCTCGGCTGGCCCGGAATGGGATTGGGGGCGGGATTTGGTGCAATAGCAGGGGCTTCCGCCGTGTTCTCAGCCGTGGTGCTGGCGCCCGTCTGCGCTGTCTGATCGCCCCTCTGATCCGTGCCGAACACGAAATAGCTGAGCGCTGCGACCACGGCGAGCAGTGCGGCAAAGAGGATGGCCAAGCTGGTGCCGGTCCTCTGCGGCGGGGGCATCCGAGGCGGCTGATTGTCGTATGGCTGCGACATTGGGCTACTCCCTAAAAGTTGACTTGTTTGATAATACCTCCTTTCCGCGATTGGTTCCCGCTTCTAACCCTCTGTGGGTTAATGATCTTCGCTGCGCGAGCATGCAATTGCGAGCATTCCCGCGCGCGAGGTCGAGGGCCTTAGAAAGGCTCAAGCTGATGTGGCAGACCGGTGCGCGTTTTTGCTTCAATCCCGGATCCGGATCAGCGCATCGACGGCAACGACCCCTTTGCCAGGAGGGCGCACAAGCAACGGGTTGATATCGAGCTCGGCAAGCCGGCCGGCATGAGCCAGGACAAAATCGCCAATCCTCAGGATCGCGGCGATCAGAGCCTCACGATCCCCCGACTTGCCGCGGAAGCCGTCGATGAGCTTGGCAACCTTGAGCCTGCTCAAAGCCTGCTCCACCTCAGCGCGGCCGGTGGGCAAAAGGAGCGTTGCGCTATCACCGACAAGCTCGGTGAGCACCCCGCCTGCGCCGATCACCAAAGCCTGGCCGAACTGGGGATCCTCAATCGCACCGACAATGATCTCGCAGACCGCATCCTCGACCATGCGCTCAACCAGGAGCTCGCCGGAAAGGGAGGAGAGCCGGGCGGCGGCTTGCTTAACCGCTGACCGGTCGCGCAGATTGAGCGCGATGCCGCCGACCTCGGATTTGTGCAGAAGCTGATCGCCTGAGGCTTTGGCGACCACGGGATAGCCGATCCGATCAGCCACATCGCCCGCCGCGTCGGGAGCGCACACGGCACCAGACGGCACGGGAATATCGAAGCGGGCGAGCATGTCCTTGGCCGCGCGCTCGCTGATGCTGCGGACGGGCGCTTGCGCTCGACTAATCGGTGCGGGGAGGGGTGGTGCTTCGCGCGACCAGGCGATATGGACCCCTGCTGCCGCTTCGAATGCGGTGAGCGCATCATCAAGGCCGATCATGGGTGCAACCCCACGCGCAGCCAGCATGTCGCGCACCGGCTCCGACAGGCATTCATGGAGCGTTGCCACCACCGCGGCGCGGGTTCCCGTTTGCTCGGAGGCCCAGGCCATGGCATCGGCTGCAGCGACCCAATCCGCATCATTCAGGCCGCCAGTCGGCATGTCGAGGATCAGAAGGCCGAGATCGAACGGGCCGGCAAGCGCCGCACGGAAGGTCGCCTTCTGCTGTTCCGGGTGTCCCCAGATGAAGGTGTGGTAATCGAGCGGGTTCTCGATCGCCACATACTCGTTGAGTGTCGCGCGCACTGCCGAGGCACTGTCACCGAAGGGCGGGAAGCACAAATCCCGATCTTCGGCCATATCGGCGACCAGCGCCGCTTCGCCTCCCGAACAGGACAGCGAGACCAGGCGATTGCCGGGCAAGGACCCTACGATGGCCAGGAACTTCAGCGTTTCGGCAAAGGCCGTCATGCTCTTGGCGCGCACGACGCCATAGCGCGCGAACATGGCGTCATAAAGCGCATCCGCCCCCGCAAGCGATCCCGTATGGCTCATCGCCACTCTGGCGCCAGCTGCCGATCGGCCGGTCTTGAGCACCACGATCGGCTTGCGAGCCAGCCGCGCGCGTTCCGCAGCCGCGGCGAAGGCGCGGATATCGCTGAGCCCCTCGATATGGAGGCCGATCGCCTTGATCCGCTCATCCGCCACGAACACGTCCACCATATCGGCGATGCCGATATCCGCCTGGTTGCCCAGCGCATAAACGGCTGCGACCGGTAGCCCGCGCTGTGTGAAGGTGAAGTTGCAGGCCATGTTGCCGCTTTGGGTGACGATCGCGACGCCGTCCTCACGGTCACGCAAGGCATGCACATCGGGCCAGAGTGCGCAGCGCTCGAGCATGCTCACATAGCCATAGCAGTTGGGTCCCATGACCGGCATGCCGCCGGCAGCCTCCAGCAGCGTCTGCTGCAGCCTGGCGCCGTCCTCGCCCGTCTCGCTGAAGCCCGAAGCATAGAGCACCGCACCTCCGCAGCCGCGGCGCGCTAGCTCTCGCACAAGCTCGATGGTCGGGCCGCGCGGTACACCGATAAAAGCCGCATCGATCGGCTCGGGGAGATCATCGAGGCTCCGGAGGCAGGCAAGGCCTGCCATCTGCTCGCGCTTCGGGTGAACCGCATAGAGCTTGCCGGGAAAGCCGAGCTCGAGGGTGCGCCGCAAGGCGATCTCCGCCTCGCGGCCCCCGATGAAGGCGATCGACCGGGGCTTGAACAGGCGGTTGAGGCGTTCGGCGGCCGGCGCGCGCGCCGGCCTTTCGCAAGAGGGCGAGATGGTGGACAACGCCATGGAGGTCCTCAGGCACCAAGCGGGCGGAGGAGCGCGCGCGAGATGATATGGCGCTGGATCTCGCTCGTGCCCTCCCAGATGCGCTCAATCCGTGCATCACGCCACAGTCTCTCGAGCGGCAATTCGCTCATCAGCCCCATGCCGCCGTGGATCTGCAACGCTTCATCGGTCACGAAGGCGAGCATCTCGCTGGCATAGAGCTTGGCCATGGCCGCATCCTCATCCGTCATCGCGCCCTGATCGGATTTCCACGCCGCATTGAGTACCAGCATCTCGGCCGCCTTATAGCGGGTCGCCATATCCGCAAGCTTGAACGAGACGCCCTGGAACTTGCCGATCTGCTGTCCGAACTGCTTGCGCGAGGCTGCCCATTGCAGCGCCAGGTCGAGGGCTCGCTCCGCCCGGCCGAGGCAGCCCGCGGCAACCTGGAGCCGCGTGGGCCCGAGCCAATCATTGGCAACCTCGAAGCCCTTATGCACCTCGCCGAGAACCTGGGACGCCGGCACACGGCAATTCTCAAAGCGCAGGATAGAGTTCTTGTAGCCCCGATGCGAGACATTCTCGTAGCCCGGGAGCACCTCGAAGCCGGGCGTGCCCTTATCGATGAGGAAGGCGGTGATCAGTTTCTTGGGCCCCCTCGGCGTATCCTCCACTCCAGATGCGGCGAACAGGATGACGAAATCGGCCACGTCGGCATGGCTGATGAAATGCTTGGTGCCGTTGATCACCCAGTCGCTGCCGTTCTGAACCGCCGAACATTTCATCGAGCGCACGTCCGAGCCAGCCTCGGGCTCGGTCATTGCCAGGCAATCACTGCGCTCGCCGCGCACCGTGGGGTAGAGATAACGCTCGCGCTGCTCAGGCGTGCAGGCCATCAGGATGTTCGATGGCCGCGCCACGCAGTTCCAATGCAGCGCGTAATTGGCGCGGCTCAGTTCCTTCTCATAAAGCACCCATGAGACCGCATCGAGGCCAGCCCCGCCCGCTTCCTCGGGCATATTGGCCGCATAAAGTCCGGCGGCGATCGCCTTGGCCTTGATGTCCTCGGCAAGCTCGCGCCTCAACTCGCCCGTGCGCTCGACCTCTGCCTCATGCGGAAACAGCTCCTGCTCCACGAAGGCGCGGGTCGTGCGGATGAGCATCTTCTGTTCGTCGGTGAGCGAGAAATCCATGGAGCTCCCCTTTGTTTCTGTGTTGTTGAAGCGGTCCCCTTGGCGGCGCCCTCAGGGCCGCATCTCCCCTTTTCAGCGGAAGGTCTCGGTATGTCCATCGACCGCGATGGCTTGGCCGGAGACCATCGCAGCCTGGGGCGAGGCCAGGAACAGCACCATATCCGCAATTTCCTCCGGGTCGACGAAGCGGCGCAGGGAGGCTTGCTTTGCATAATCTGTGCGGATTTCGTGCTCGCTCAGGCCGGAAACGCGTGCCTGGGCAGCTATCACTCGATCCATCCGCTCGCCCTCGACCGAGCCAGGGCAGACGGCGTTCACCCGGATGCCATGGGGTCCGAGCTCGACCGCCAGGGATTTGGTGAAGCCGATCACCGCCCATTTGGCCGAAGCATAGGGCGTGCGATAGCCGTAGCCATAGAGACCGGCCGTCGAGGACATGTTGATGATGGCGCCGCGCCCCTGCTGCTTCATGATCGGCACAGCGCGCCGCACGCAGAGAAACTGGCTGTCGAGATTGACGGCCACGCAATGCCGCCAGCCATCAAGGCTCATATCCTCGACGGCAGCCGTGGGGCCTGCGATCCCGGCATTGTTGACGAGCACGTCGAGACCGCCGAGCTCATCCAGCGCATCGGCAAACCAGCGGTCGACATCATCCTCATCGGTCACATCGCAATAGGCGGCCTCGATCTCCGGAGCCTCTGCGCGAAACTCCTCCAGCGCCTCGTCGTCGACATCGCAGATATGCACCCGCGCGCCGGCCGCGGCGAAGCCAAGCGCAATTGCGCGCCCGATACCGCGTGCCGCCGCCGTGACCATGACGCGCTGGCCCGTCATCACACCGGCTCCGGCACGGTCATGATCCGGCCGACCTGACCGGGCTTCGGCATGGTTTTGTGTATGGCCCAGATGGCCTTGAGGGCCGAGAAGACATCCTCGCGGATCGGGCAGGCCTTCTGCGCCTTCGTGTCCACATGGAGGAGCATCTGCTCGGTGGTGGCAAGCAGATCGCCGGTCTGTCCGTGGAACATCTGATGAAAGATGTGCATCCGCTTCGCATCAAGGCCGAGGATCTGGGTGGTGAAGCGCAAGGGCTCGCCCGCCGCGACCTCCTTCAGATAATTGATATGCGTCTCAACTGTGTAGAAGGAGAGCCCGGTTGCCCGATAGGCCTCGTCATCTCCGATGAAACGGAAGAGGGCATCGGTCGCATCGCCAAAGGCGGTGAGATAATAGCTCTCGCTCATATGGTTGTTGTAATCGACCCATTGCGGCGAGACATGGCTGCGGTAGAGCTCGAGCGGCGCCGCAATTGCATCGCCCGGCTGCCATGGCCTGATACCGCGTGATTGATATGCGGCCGCTTCCTCGCGGGCCAGCACCGTGCCGGCTCCGATCTTGTGCTGCTGCAGCACGCGCATGAGATCGACGAGCACGTCATTGCGCAAGGATTCGAGCTCCCGCACCGAACGTCCGGCCGCTTGCGCTTCACATCCCGAGATCAGCCGCTCCGAGAGCTCATCGCTCCATGCGGGATATTTGAGATCGGTCCAGGGCAGGTCCAGCGTGGGATCGAACTGGGCCATGAAGTGGCGCATGCCGCCTGGGCCGCCGGCCAGATGATAGGTGAGGAACGAGCCCATAAATGCCCAGCGCAGGCCGGCGGAATAGACGATCGAATCGTCGATCTGCGCGGTGGTCGCCACCCCCTTGTTGAGAATGTGCAGAGCCTCGCGCCATAGCGCCTCCTGCAGCCGGTCGCAGATATAGCCGTCGATCTCCTTGCTCAGGCGCAGCACATGCATGCCGATCCGCTCGTAATAGGCAGCGGCCCGGTCCATGGCGGCAGTGGAGGTCTTATCCCCCGGCACCAATTCGACGAGCGGCAGGAGGTAGACCGGATTGAAGGGATGTCCGATCACCACCCGCTCAGGGTGGCGCGTGCAGGCAGACTGTAGCCGTGATGGCAAAAAGCCCGACGAACTGGAGGCGATCACCACCTCGGGCCGCGCGATCGAATCGATCGTGGCGAAGAGATCGATCTTGAGCTGCTCGCGCTCGGGCGCGGCCTCCTGGATGAAGTCGGCGGCTTCCGCGACCTCTTCCACTGACCGGGTGAAGCGCAATTGACCGCGCGGGCCAGGGGCGACCGGCATCAGCTTCAGCATGGCCGGCCAGGCGGTCTCGATTGCCTCATTGAGACGCTCTTCGGCGCCCGGGGCAGGATCGGTGGCGATCACATCGAAGCCGCGCACCAGAAGCCGCGCCGACCAGCCCGCGCCGATGACGCCGGAGCCGATAATGCCGACGGTGCGTATGGAATTGGTGTTCGTCATGGCCATCACGCCGGCTGCTTGAGGCCGAGAATCTCGCGCGCCTCGGCGGGGCTTGCGACACTGCTTCCCAGCATCTCGATGATCTTGACCGCCCGCTCGACCAGGGTGCCATTGGAGGCATAGACCCCGCGATCGAGATAGAGATTATCCTCAAGCCCGACGCGCACATGGCCGCCGAGCAGCACCATTTGCGCCACCATGGGCATTTGCCAGCGCCCGATGCCGAAGCCCGCCCAGACAGCATTGGGCGGCAGCATCTGCGACTGGTAAACGGCGGTGGCCGGGCTCACCGGCGCCCCCCATGGGATGCCGAGGCAAAGCTGGAACATCGGCCGGTCATCCAGGAGCCCTTCCTCGCAGAGCTGCTTGGCGAACCACAGATTGCCGGAATCGAAGATCTCCATCTCCGCCTTCACCCCATAGGACTGGATGAGGCGCGCCTGTTCTCGCAGCTGGTTGGGCGTCTGCACCGCCAAGGTATTGCCATCGCCGAAATTGAGTGTGCCGCAATCGAGCGTGCAGATCTCCGGGCGCAGGAGCTTCACATGCGCCAGCCGCTCCTCGGGGCCGACCAGATCCGTATCCGGGCCGAAATCCATCGGCCGAGCGCCATCGCCGATAATGAGATCACCGCCCATCCCGGCGGTGAGATTGATGATCAGATCGGTCTTGGCGGCCTTGATGCGCTCGACCACTTCCGCATAGTACTCGACCTTGCGCGCGGGCTTGCCGGTCTTGGGGTCGCGCACATGGCAATGCACGATGGCGGCGCCCGCCCGATGGGCTTCCAGGGCCGCGTTGGCGATCTGCTCGGGCGTGACCGGGATGGCGGGATGCTTGCCGACGGTGTCGCCAGCTCCAGTCACGGCGCAGGTGATGATTGTCTTGGGCGTGATCATGCTCGTCCCCTGTCCAGGTGCATTGCAGGGCACCTCTTCATTTGCGGAAGAGCATAGCCGAAGGCCTGTTCGCCAATTGACGATTTTCGTCGCGCACTTGATAGTTTCCGCCAGGTGCATTTTCGACCGGGAGCTCGAGGTTGCCCGCCGCGCAAAACGGGGATGGACGAGGCGAGATCGCTTTCGTGCTGTTCCCCAAATTTTCGATGATTGCCCTGTTCGGCGCGGTGGAGCCGTTGCGGGTGGCCAACCGCTTCGCCGGACCCGTGTTCTCCTGGCGCTTTGTCTCCGCCGATGGCCTGCCGGTTGCCGCCTCGAACGAGATCCCCGTGACCGTGACCCACAGGCTTGCGGATATCGGCCGGCCGGACCTTGCCATGTTCTGCGCAAGCTATGAGCCGGAACATGCCTATACCCGCAGCACCGTCGCCCAGGTTAGGCGGCTCGCGCGCCAGGGTATTCCCCTTGGCGGCATGGATACGGGGCCGTTTCTGCTGGCCGAGGCTGGTGTGCTGGATGGCTATCGCGCCACTTGCCATTGGGAAAGCCTGCCCGGGTTCCGAGAGACCTATCCCGGGATCGCGGTGACGCACACGCTCTATGAGATCGACCGGGATCGCATGACCTGCTCGGGCGGTGCGGCCGCGATCGATATGATGCTCGACTATATCGGCCGGATGCACGGCCCGAGGCTTGCGATCACCGTGGCTGATCAGCTCGTGCATTTCCGGCAGCCCGCCATCGTGCCGGAAGGCCGCCTTCCAGCTCGGGTGCGCTATCAGGTCAGTGATTCTCGCTTGCTCACGGTCCTTGAAGCGATGGAGCGCCACATCGAGGATCTCGTGCCGCTGGACGAGCTTGCGGCGATGGCCGGCACATCCTTGCGCCAGATGGAACGTCTTTTCGCCGACCTGCTCGGCGAGGCGCCGAACCGCTTCTATCGCCGCTTGCGTCTGGAGCACGCGGAAAACCTGCTCACCTACTCCAGAATGAGCATCACCGATGTGGCGCTGGCCTGCGGCTTCGGCGGGATCGCGCAATTCTCCCGAGCCTTCCGGGAGGAATATGGCCATGCACCTTCGGCGCACAGACGGGTTGCCTCCAGGCCGCATTCGGGTCAATCATGACGCGGCAAACGGAGGGGTCTTCATGAAAATGACCGGTGAATATGCGCTTGCGGCTCCACGGCAGGAGGTCTGGCAGGCGCTCAACGATCCGGCTGTGCTGAAGGACTGTATTCCGGGCTGCGAGAGCATCACCAAGCTCAGCGACACGGAGATGGAAGCGGCCGCCAAGATGAAGGTGGGCCCGGTCAGCGCGCGCTTCAAAGGCAAGGTGACCTTGAGCGACCTTGATCCACCGAACAGCTATACGATCACTGGCGAGGGGTCGGGCGGCGCGGCGGGTTTTGCCAAGGGCGGGGCCAAGGTCAATCTGACCGATGGCGAGAATGGCGGGACCGTGCTGCGTTACGACGTGGAGGCGCAAGTCGGGGGTAAGCTGGCCCAGGTCGGGCAGCGCCTCGTCGACCAGACGGCCAAGAAAATGGCCGACGAGTTCTTCGCCCGCTTTGCCGACAAGGTTGGACGCGCGCCGGAGATCCCGGCCCCGGCAGCTGCCGTGGCGGAGCCCGTGGCCGTACAGCCCGCCGCTTTGTCCACGGCACCGCAGACCCCCTCCATGCCAGGACCACCGACGGATAGGGATGCGATTCAGGCCGCAGCGGCCGCCCAATCATCGGCCACTCAGGCTTCTGCCCCAAATCCCGCGGCACAGCCTTCGCCGGTCCCGGTCCTGTCACCGGAAAGCGCGGCTCGATCGGACGCCAAGAGCGCCCAGGGAATCGGCAATGTCAGCCGCTGGGTGGCGATCATTCTGCTGGTTCTTCTCGTCTTGCTGCTGGTCTATTACATCAGGAACTAGGCTCGGCACCTATTGAAGGGGTTCTCGAGGCGCTGGCGATGTGATTGTTGGCGCTCATGCTGAGCCGCGCAGCAGTTCGCCTAATGCGAGAGGCACGCACGTGACGACGGCATACGCTCCCGAGCGAAGGACCACTCGCGGGCAGAGAATTCGACTCAACACCATTGAGATGCATTACGAGGAGTACGGAGCTGGAAAGCCCTTGGTGCTCTTGCACGGCTTCGGCGGCTCTTCACAGAACTGGTATCCTTTTACCGCTGGGCTCGCAGAGCGCCGTCGATTGATCCTCGTGGATTTGCGTGGCCATGGTTACTCCACCAATCCCGAGAACAAGTTCACACATCGAGAAGCGGCGAGCGATGTGTTCCTTCTGCTTGAAAAGCTGGGGATTGGCCAGTTTTCGGCTATGGGGATGAGTTCTGGGGGGATGACGCTCCTGCACATGGCGCGGAGCCAACCTGAGCGCATAGGCTCGATGGTATTGATCAGTGCGACCACGCATTTCCCGGATCAGGCCAGGGCCATAATGCGCGCGGCGTCGTTTCGCACCATGCCCCAAGCCGTGCAAGAGATGTATCGGGAATGTGCAAAACGCGGCGATGAACAGATTCGTCAACTCATCAAACAGTTCAACGCGTTGAGCGAAGACTATGACGATGTAAATTTCACTCCACGAGATCTAGCAATCATTAGAGCGCGTACGCTCGTCGTGCACGGTGATCGCGACCGCTTTTTTCCCGTTGAAATTCCGGTAAGTCTCTATCGTTCTATACCGGATGCCGCGTTATGGATCGTTCCTGGCGGTGACCACGTGCCAATTTATGATCCCAGCGTTCCATTCACCTCAACAGTCCTTCGATTCCTTGATGGGTCAGACGCAACGCCGGATTTGACCTCCGACTGACCCAGTTCCAGGAACGACCCTTACCCGATGAATGACGGCGGGCCGGAAGACTTGCGCGGTGCAGGACCGATCTTACACGACTGTCACGCGGAAGAGGGCGCACCGCCGTTCGCCCAGATCGTCGGCGGATTGGGCTCCCGAGACGCGCGGGCGATGGTGAAGCCTTCGCCCGACTTTCGTGTCTGCCCCGTGGGTGGCGCTCGCGAGGACTATCTCACTCGTGATACCGGTAGAGTTGGTCGAGCATCTTTTCGACCTCTTCCAATGTCCGCGCGATGTCATCTAACCGACTAGGGTCCGCCTGCGCATAGTCCCGGAAGTGGCTCGCAGCAAGCGCGGCAAGGCGTACAAGCGCCCTTGCGTTCACTGTAAGGGTATACGCCTCGTCGGAGGTAACTTCCGGAACTCGTTCATTAGAGTTCAATGCTACATCCATGGAATCGTCCCTAATTCCTTCGGTTCTGGTCGGATTGTTCAGAAAAACCATTCGATATTTTTAAAAATGCCTGAAGGCTGATTCGAAAAAATTACATTATTCACTAGTCACATCCAATGGTTTGATCGGCTGACTCACCTTCGCTACGGCCCATGTGATCGAGCCGATCTAGAATTAGCTACCACTAGGCCTGGTTGAGGCAATAACGACTTCTTCGTCAGGATGAGTTATTTTGAAGAGTGATGCAGGTTGTTGCATATTCTCCACGGATAGGACCCTAGAGATTGCGGTTGGGATCGATCGAGGGCGGTCTCGTGAAACGGGTGGTCTTCGAGCCTTTTCCGATAGGCCGGGCGCGCGTTATGGAGCCCTCGAGGGTGCAGCTGAGCATGCTCGTCAACCCCATGGGAAAGCCTCCCTGCACCAGCCCACGCGATCGGCCATGAAAGTTGCGACCTTCAACGTCAACGGGATCAATGGACGCCTGTCGGTGCTGCTGCGGTGGCTCGAGGAGGCGGCGCCCGATGTCGTCTGCCTGCAGGAGCTCAAGGCTGCCGATGAGCGCTTTCCCGCCCGCGCATTGGAGGAGGCGGGCTATGGCGCCGTCTGGCACGGGCAAAAGAACTGGAACGGCGTTGCGATCCTCGCCCGCGGCCGTGAGCCGGTGCTCACCCGCCGCGGTCTGCCTGGTGATCCCGATGACCGCCATAGCCGCTATATCGAAGCGGCGGTGGCCGGCATTCTGATCGGCTGCGTCTATGCGCCGAACGGCAATCCCGCGCCCGGCCCGAAATTCGATTACAAGCTGCGCTGGCTCGAACGGCTGATCGTCCATGCCGGGGCATTGATCGCTGCGGGCGCGCCGGTCGTTCTCGCAGGCGACTTCAACGTGATCCCCACCGAGCACGACGTCTACAAGCCGGAGCGCTGGGCAAAGGATGCGCTATTCCGCCCCGAAGTGCGCACAGCCTTTGAGAGGCTGGTTCAGCAAGGCTGGAGCGATGCCTTGCGCATGTTCCATGGAGATGAGCGGATCTACACTTTCTGGGATTATTTCCGCAACGCGTGGCAGCGTGATGCCGGACTTCGCCTGGACCACCTGTTGCTCAGTCCAGATCTCGCCCGCCGTCTTCTCGCCGCAGATGTGGATCGCGAGGTTCGGGGCTGGCCGCATGCGAGTGATCATGCGCCGGTCTGGGTGGTGCTGCCCGATCATGTGCCGGCCACAATGGGCAGCGATCGCTGAGCCCCTCCGTCTCGATTGCCGGAACCGACCTCAGCCCCGGCAGGGCGGACCCGGGCGAATGGCTGAGCTTAGCGGCCCTCATAGGCGGCGTTGAGCTTGGCGATATCGATCTTCTCCATCTGCATCATGGTCTGCATGACGCGGGTTGCGCGCTCAGGATCAGGATCCTGGAGCATGCGCGGAAGATCGGTGTAATTGACCTGCCAGGTGAGCCCGAACCGATCGGTGATCCACCCGCATTGGTGCGGCTGGCCGCCCGGCATGAGCCTGTCCCAGAAATGATCGATCTCGGCTTGGCTCTCGCAGTGAATGAAGAACGAAACGGCGCCGGTGAACTGAAAATGCGGTCCGCCATTGATCGCGGCAAACGGCTGGCCCGCAAGCTCAAAGCCGATCGCCATCACTTTGCCCTTGGGGCCCGGTCCTGTATCGCCGTAGCGCGTGACGTTGATGATGCGGGAATTATCGAAGAGCGAAACGTAGAACGCGACCGCGTCCTCGGCATTGTCGTCGAACCAGAGATGCGGGGTGATCTTCTGGGTAATCATCAGGCGTTCTCCTTTTCTGCCGGCTCATTGAAACTCATCGTGAGATAGCGCCGCAGGTGATCGAGGCAGTCCGCGGCAACCGCCGGATCTTGCTTGGCCTTGGCAAGCACGAAGGCGCCTTGAATGACTGCTTGAATGAAGAGGGCAAGGCTTCTGCTTTTCCACGGCGCATCCGGTGCGTGGGCAGCCTTTGCCGCCGCGATATCGGGCATCAGCGTTGCGGCATGCTCGTCGATATGCCGGCCGCAGGCCTCTGCGATCTGCGGCTGAGCACTGTAGGTTTCCTGCGCCATGGTGCCGAGAAGGCAGGTGAAGGCTGCAAGATCGCCCTGCATCAAACTCCGGCGGAAATCCACATAGCCGATCAGGCGGTCGAGCGGGTCGGCGGCAGCTCGATGCGCGGCATGACCGAACAGCTCTTCCGCACGCTCTGCGAACCGCTGCGCTGCGGCCAGCGCAGCCTCCTCCTTGCTGCGGAAATGGTGAAAGAAGCTGCCTTTGCTGACCCCTGCCTCTTGGCAAATATCCTCAACACGCGTGGCGTGATAGCCCTTGCGCCGGATGACGCCCATCGCGGCATCGAGAAGCTTCGCCTTCGAATCGGGGAGGGATAATGGGCTCATAGGTCCATACCGACTGGTTGGTCTTGACCATACCAACTGGTCGGTATGTATGCAAGTGAAAGCCGATCTGGGGCTGGAACTGCAAGCTGAACGGAAAGAGAGTGATCTGGGCTACCAATCCGGGCGCTGGACGGAAAATTCCCAGGAGAAGCCCACTTACGAGCTTTTCCTGGGCAACCAGGTGAAGATCATCACCACCTCAGGAGGTCTGGAAGGCCGGCGCTGGGCCGGCCCCGCGTTGCGTCAGCCCAGATGGACCCAGACCGATTTTGTCTGGGTGTGGTGCAACATGGTCTCGAAGCACTTGTCGCGGCCATTGCCGGATTGCTTGAAGCCACCCCAGGGCTGGGTCATATCGCCATGGTCGAAGCAATTGACCCAGACAACGCCTGCATCGATGTCGCGCGCCGCCTTATGGGCGGTCGAGATGTCCTTGGTCCAGATGCTGGCGGCAAGCCCATAGATGCTGTCATTGGCAATCTCTATCGCCTCTTCGAGGGTGCGGAAGGGCATCACCGCGGCCACAGGGCCGAAGATCTCCTCGCGGGCGATCGTCATCTCGTTCTTGACGCCCGTGAAGAGTGTGGGAGCAACGTAAGCGCCTTGCTCGAGCTTCTCGGGCACGGCGCCGCCAAATTCGAGCTTTGCACCTTCCTGCTTGCCCTTCTCGATATAGCCGAGCACCCGCTGCTGCTGCTCGCGCGTGACGAGAGGTCCCATTGTGGTCGCAGGATCGAGCGGATCGCCGGGCAGGAACGCGGTCTTGCTCTTTTCGATGAAGCGCTGGATGAACTCGTCATGGAGCTTCTGGTCCACCAGCAGCCGTGAGCCCGCATTGCAGACCTCGCCCTGGTTGCCGTAGATGCCGTTGACCGCGTAACTCACCGCACGATCGAGATCCGGCGCATCCGCCATGATGATCTGCGGGGTCTTGCCACCGCATTCGGTGGTGACCCGCTTCATGTTCGACTGGCCGGCATAGACCAGCACGAGCTTGCCGACCTCGACGGAGCCGGTGAAGGCGATCTTGTCCACATCCATATGCAGGGCAAGCGCCTTGCCTGCCTCATGACCGAGGCCCTGCACCACATTGAACACGCCGGCCGGGCCGCCCGCTTCGATGAACAGTTTCGCCATGAGCGAGGCGCTGTGGGGTGATTGCTCGGCGGGCTTTAGGACCACGGTATTGCCCGCGGCGAGTGCCGGCGCAACCTTCCAGGCCGCCATCATCAAGGGATAGTTCCAGGGCGTGATGCAGGCCACGACACCGAGCGGCTGGCGCAAGATATATTGGAATTCGCTTGCGGCCGTGTTGGTCACCTGGCCGTCTATCTTGTCGATGGTCTCTGCGAAATATTGGAAGGTCAGGGCAGAGCCCGGCACGTCGGAATTGATCATGTCCATGATCGGCTTGCCCATGTCGAGCGTGTCGAGCAGGGCAAATTCCATGGCGTGTTCATTGATCAGTTTGGCATAGCGGTAGAGCACATTCATCCGATCACGCGGAGCCATGCGCGACCATACTCCGCTCTTGAACGCCTTGCGAGCGGCGGCCACCGCTGCATTAACGTCTTCGCCGTCGCTGCGCGAGACTGTCGCCATCACCTCGCCGCTGGCCGGATTGATCTTCTCAAAGGTCTTGCCGCTTTTCGCCGGCACGAATTCGCCATTGATGAAGTTGCGACCTTCAAAGCTGATCTTGCGCGCTTGTTCGACCCAGCCGTTGCGATCGAGCTTCTTGATGTCTTCCATGAGCATGATGTTCTCGCCTCCCATCCGGTTCTGCCGGGATTGTGAGACTATCTTGGCGAAGGGCCCAGCGCCTGTCCAGTCGCCGAAATCGAGCCAAATTCCACGCAAATGGGGTTTCATTCAGATGAGCCTGAACTAGGATGGAGCAGGGCATCATCGGCCGCGGAACCGGAAGGGGCTGCCGCGGGTTCAGGGCGCAATGAAACTCCAATCGATAAACTCTACTCGGTCTGAAACGGAACGCCTCATCCTGGCGCGCGACGTTGCGGGTTGGGCGCTGTTCCTTGATCTCGACGGCACCTTGTTCGAGCTTGCGCCACGTCCGGAGGATGTGAAGAACGATCCGGCGCTTTCCTCTGTGCTTGCACGGCTTGTCCAAAGATTTGAGGGCGCCGTGGCCGTGGTGAGCGGCCGCACCATTGAGAGTATCGACAATCTCTTGTCGCCGTGCCGTCTGCCGGCGGCAGGATTGCACGGATTGGAGCGACGCAGCTTCAACGGGGAGATCCATCAAGTGCCGATCGCTCTCGATGCGATCGCTGCGGTGCGAGAGGGGTTGCGCTGCTTTGCTGCGCAGCATCCAGGGCTTCTCCTGGAAGACAAGGGCAAGGCGCTCGCCATGCATTACCGCCTGGCACCACATCTCGGCCTCGAGGTGCTGGAGGTGGTCAAGGCAGCGGTGATGCCGCATCACCATGCGCTTGGCCTGCAACCGGGAAAAATGGTGGTGGAGGTCAAGCCACGCGGTGCGAGCAAGGGGACAGCCATCTCCGAATTCCTCAGGGAAGGGCCCTTCGCGGGGCGTCGTCCCGTGGTGGCGGGTGATGATGTCACTGACGAGGATGCTTTTGCACTCGCCCGCAGCTTTGGCGGCACCGCGATCCGTGTTGGCGGCCCGCAGCGCACGCTCGCCGATGAGCGTCTGCCGGACGTCCCCTCGTTCCGCCGCTGGCTCGAAAGCCTTATCTGAAGCCATTGGCGAGGTCCATAGACCAACCGGGACAGGCCAATCTCACCAGGAGATCCGCCTGACGCAGCAAACCGGCCGGGCATATCCCCGGCCATCGCTGCTCCGTCTACGGGGCCACGGCAATCACGCCGGACGGCTTCAGGTGCGGGATCGGAATTTCCTGAGGGCGGTTGATCAGGCTGCGCAGGAAATTGTCCCGCCAGGTCTCGAGATCATTCTCCTTCAGCCGCTGCATCAAGGCCTGGTGCCGTTCAATCCGTTCCCCTAAGGGCATGTCGAGCGCCTGGCGAATGGCGGCCGAGGCTGCGATCGGGTCATGCGGATTGACCAGCAGGGCTGCATCCAGCTCCTTCGCGGCGCCGGCCATGGAGGAGAGGACGAGCACGCCCGGATTGCGCGGATCCTGGCAGGCGACATATTCCTTCGCGACCAGATTCATGCCGTCACGCAGCGGTGTCACCAGGCCGACATTGGCGGCGCGATAAAATCCGAACAGGGTCGATTGCGCGAATGATTTGCGCAAATAGGTGATTGGCACGCTGTCAAAGCCGGCATATTGGCCATTGAGGCGGCCGATGGCTTCCTCCACGGCTTTTCGGAGCCGGCGATAGGCCGGCACCTGATCGCGCGAGGGCGGCGCGATCTGAAGGAAGCTCACATCATTCAGCCGCTCGGGGAAGCGCTTGAGGAAATACTCGATCGCGGCAATGCGCTGCGGAATGCCCTTGGTATAGTCGAGACGGTCGACGCTGATCACCAAGGCGCGGCCATCCAGGCTTTTGAGCAGATTTTGTGACGCCAATGAGCCAACGGTGCGCGCGGCATCCGCGGCGATGCGGTCGCCATCGATGCTGATGGGAAAAGCCGAGATGCGCATGCGGCCCCGCGCGGATCGGCACTCCTCACCCACGACCGTGAGATGGAGCGTGCGCCTCAGGAATTCCCGCATGCATTGGGCGTCATCATCGGTCTGTGTGCCGACGATATCGTAGGCGGCCAGCGCCTCAGCAATCCTGGCATGAACGGGAAGCGCTGACATCACCTGCCAGGGCGGGAAGGGAGTATGGAGGAAAAAGCCGATTCGGTGGTGCGCGCCCATGGCGCGGAGATAGCTGCCCAGCGGAAACAGATGGTAGTCGTGCACCCAGATTACGTCATCTGGGCGCAGCAGCCGCATCAATGCGGCGGCGAAACGCTCATTGACCTGCTGATAGGCCTCGTGTTCGGCGTGATGAAAATCCATGAGATCGGCGCGGTAGTGGAGGAGGGGCCACAAGGCGCCATTGGAGAAACCTGTATAGAATTTGTGAAAGGCGTCCCGCTCCAGATCCACCGTCGCCCGCGTGACGGCGCCATATTGCTCCCTTTTCGGCGGTGACGGCTCGCCGTCCACCACCTCGCCGCTCCAACCGAACCAGATGCCTCCCTGGTCCTCCAGTGCAGATTTCAGCGCGGTCGCCAGTCCCCCTGTATTTGCCTCATCCTGACCAAAGTGTGCAACCCGGTTGGAAACGACGATAAGACGAGGCATCTGTTAAATTCCATTCGTTCTTAGCCTAGTTACGGGACAGTTGACGCTTCAACGCCTTTTGCCGGCTACAGGTTCCCTACTCCTTAAAATGTTCGCCAATCAGCAGCTCTTGTGCAGAGCAGCGTAAAGGATGACTTGCGAGATCGCAAGGGGAGCCTCGGAATGCTCTCAGCGCAGCGTCCGAAGAACCGAGAAAATTCACGTGCATATGAACAAATATGCACGTAGCGGTTGCCATGGCACCCTCATTCGAGTAACTCTGTTCGATGTAACGATCGGCGGCGTGATTGGTTGCCGACTGGCTCGAATAACCGGCAGGGCCAGCCAGCTCAGGTCGTTCAATGAGCAGGTTCTTTGGCCCTACCTCCCCGTAGAGCCAAAGAGGGTCGGGTGCTGCGCTCTCTCTCTCTCCCCACTGGCGGCTGATTGTGTTCGCAGCGCCCCTCAAGCACAGCATCCGACCCGACAAGGCCTCAAGAAATCGCCGCCGTTCCAGCAATGGTGCTTGCGTTTGGAACAAAATAGATACAAAATAAGAACAATTGTCCGACGCCATCGACGCGTTGCGCAGTAGAGACGCATGTGGAATAAGGGGCATTCATTGTCGAAACCAGAATTACGCGTGATCGAGAGCGGGTCGATGGACAAACAGAAGGCGCTCGAAGCAGCGCTCGGGCAAATCGAGCGGCATTTCGGCAAGGGCTCCGTCATGAAGCTCGGCCAAGGCGACAAAGCGGTCGAGACGGAGGTCGTCTCCACCGGCTCGCTCGGCCTCGATATCGCGCTGGGAATCGGAGGGCTCCCGCGGGGGCGGGTGGTCGAGATCTTCGGTCCGGAATCGTCGGGCAAAACCACCCTTGCTCTCCATACGGTTGCAGAAGCGCAAAAGCGCGGCGGAATTTGTGCCTTCGTCGATGCAGAGCACGCGCTCGACCCGGTCTATGCGCGCAAGCTAGGCGTCAATCTCGATGAATTGCTGATTTCGCAACCCGACACCGGGGAGCAAGCGCTCGAGATCGCAGATACTCTGGTGCGTTCCGGTGCGATCGAGGTTCTGGTGATCGACTCCGTCGCGGCGCTCACCCCGAAGGCGGAGCTTGACGGCGAGATGGGTGAGAGCCTGCCGGGGCTCCAGGCCCGGTTGATGAGCCAGGCCTTGCGCAAGCTCACCGGATCGATCTCCAAGTCGAATTGCATGGTCATCTTCATCAATCAGATCCGGATGAAGATCGGTGTCATGTTCGGAAATCCTGAGACGACAACGGGCGGCAATGCCTTAAAGTTCTATGCCTCTGTCCGCCTTGATATCCGCCGGATCGGGGCCATCAAGGATCGTGACAACGTGGTGGGCAATCAGACCCGGGTGAAGGTGGTGAAGAACAAAATGGCGCCGCCCTTCAAGCAGGTCGAGTTTGACATCATGTATGGGGAAGGCATCTCCAAGACAGGCGAGTTGCTGGATCTCGGGGTGACTGCGGGCATCGTCGAAAAATCAGGCTCCTGGTTCTCCTATAATTCCGAGCGGATCGGCCAGGGGCGAGAGAATGCCAAGAATTTCCTCAGAGCCAATCCCGATATTGCCAATCAGATCGAGCATGCGATCCGCAGCAATGCGGGGCTCGTGGCGAGTTCCCTGCTGCGCGGTGACATAGACGAAGCCGCAGCCGAAGCTGAATGATCCTCGGGGTCATTCAGCCCCTTGGTGCATCTTGGGGGGATCGTGATGCCCGGCTTGAGTCGGACATCCAGAGTGATCGCGCCAGGTGTCTCTAAGCACTGGATCACCGGGTCAAAGCCCGATGATGGAGGGGGGAGACGTCGCGTGCTCGCCTTTGCCATCGGGCCTCGGGCAACGAAGTGGAGCTCGACGATGATTGAGGCAGCTAGACTAGCTGTGGAACCTCAACAGGTTGTCCTCGGTTAGACCTAGTCTGCTGATGGGTGTCCTGGTCCTCCAACAAAACGCTGAAGCTTCGATATCTCCAGCTTCTTCGGTCAGGACCGGATGGGCAATATATTGAAAGCTCACAGCCAGATTGAAAGCTCACAGCTAGCTCTCATTCTTGCGGCGCAGGCACTGGACGGTCTCGAGAGCGGCGCGCCAGCCTGCCATGGGGTCTGCTTCCATCAGCGTCTCGAGGCCTGCCTTGGTATAGGTGCCCTCCGTTGCAATCAGATCGGAGAATTCCTTGAGGCTGCGGCCGGGGATCTCCATGGCATAGTTGATCGTGCCGCGCAGATTGCCGAGCACGAGAAGGCGCGCCTGCTCCTCGCTGATGCCATAGGCCATGAAGGCGTCGACCAGCTCATCGCAGAACCGGTAGGTCCAGCCGGAGAGGCAGGCACCGAGCAAGGCGGTGCCGAACTGCTCCTCCGTATCGAAACTGACGACGGTGCCGGCGGGCGCGAAGAGCTGCTCGACGGCCGCATTGGCGGGATAGATCGGGAAGAGGCCGAGGCCCGTCTCCACAAAGGCCGCCGGCATGATGCGGACGATGGTTTCCGTGCCCGGCATCAGCGCGTTGAGCTTGGCAAGGGAGACGCCGGCCACGGCGGACATCACGGTCTGCTCGGGGCGAAAGGTCAGGCCTGCGAGTGCCGCCTCCACATCCTTGGGGCGGACCGCGATAAGCATCATATCGGCGTTGGCGATGACGGCGGCGTTATCGGGCGCGATGGTGCAGTCGAAATCGCGGGCAAGCTCGGCGGCGGTTGCGGCATTGCGCGGAGAGAGAAGAATTCTGCCGGTCATCCCGCTGCGGCGCAGCGCCTTCACCATATAGGCGGCGAAGACACCGACCCCGATGATCCCCAATGTGGCCGGTGTCATATGGAACGCACCCCCTGTATTTCCTCACGCGCCAGGGCATATAAGCGGCTGATGATCGAACCTGTCGAGAAAAACCAGCCAGCCGCACGCCGGACCGTGGAGATCAAGAGCATGGGCCGGCGTGGAGAGGGCATTGCCTCCGGCGATGGCGGCCCGCTTTTTGTGCCCTTCACCTTGCCGGGGGAGAGCGTCCTCATCGAAAGGGAGGGCGAGCGTGGCCGGCTCGTCTCGATCATCGAGCCGAGCCTGGAGCGGATCGAGCCATTTTGTACACATCATGGGCGTTGCGGTGGCTGCGCGGTTCAGCACTGGTCCTATGAGGCATATTCCCGATGGAAACGCGGGCTCGTCGAGCAGGCGCTGCGCAACCGGAAGATTGCCGCCGAAGTCGAGCCGCTGGTTGACGCGGGGGGTGACGGACGGCGGCGGGTCATGCTGCATATCCGCTATCACAAAGGCAGGGCGCAGGCGGGCTTCATGGAGCCGCGCAGCCATCGGCTGATCGATCTCGATCAATGCCCGATCCTGGTCCCGGCGCTCGCGGACGCCGCCGAGATCGGACGGGCGATCGGCCAAGTTTTTGCGGGTGTCGCGCGCACGCTCGATGTTCAGCTGACGGCAACGGATCGAGGACTTGATTGCCATGTGAGGGGGCTTAAGGATCTCAGTCTGGATCATCGTATGGATCTGGCGCAGCTGGCCGAGCGCTTCGATCTTGCGCGCATCACCTTTGGGCGTGAGCTGGTCGCGGAGCGGCGGGCGCCGGTGATCGCGATGGGGCCTGCGCTGGTGAAGATACCGCCGGGCGGCTTTCTGCAGGCCACGGCTCAAGGCGAGGCGATCATCAGCAATTGCGTTGCGGAGATGGTGGGAGATGCCGCAGCGATCGGTGATCTTTTCTGCGGGGTCGGTCCCTTCACTCTCAGGCTTGCAACGCGGGCTAAGGTGCACGCCGTGGACGCGGACGGGCCGGGTATCGAAAGTTTGACCAAAGCGGCGCGTCAGGCGCAGGGCCTCAAGCAGATTACGACCGAGTGCCGTGATCTCTTCAAGCGGCCGCTTCTCGCGGATGAGCTTGCGCGCTTCGATGCGCTGGTCTTCGACCCGCCGCGGGCGGGCGCGGAGGCCCAGGCTCGCCTGCTCGCCGCCGCAAGCGTTCCCACGATCGTTGCCGTTTCGTGCGACCCTGCAACCTTCGCCCGCGATGCCGCCATTCTCATCGAAGGCGGATATGTGCTCACACGGGTGGTTCCGGTTGATCAGTTCAAGTGGTCGGGCCATGTGGAGACCATTGCCTCGTTCGAGAGAAGGGGCTGAGGCATGAGATGATCGCCATGACAGGAATGTGATCTCGCAGCGGGTGGATTCCTGCGAGGCCCGCGCATTTTATGGATCAAATGCGCCACAGGGAGCCGATCACATGATGCGAGATGCGATGCATTGGTTCAAATCTGCGGCGGCAGCGATCGCTATATCGGCCGTCTTCGCCGGGGTCATGCTCTGTGAGGCCAAGGCAGAGCCGGGCGAGGTCGTGGCGCGCCTTGATGGTGCAGAGGTGACCGTCTTCGCCGAAGGGCTCGAGCATCCCTGGGGCATGGTCTTTCTCGATGATGGCCGCGCATTGGTGACGGAGCGGCCCGGACGGCTGCGGATCGTCTCCCGCGATGGTCGCCTTTCCCGGCCATTGAGCGGTGTCCCCAAGGTTGACGCGCGTGATCAGGGCGGGCTGCTCGATGTGGCGCTCGACCCGACTTTTGCAGAGAATCGGCTCGTCTATCTCTCCTATGCGGAGCGCGGCGAGGGTGGCAATGGCACGGCCGTGGCGCGGGGCCGGCTTGATGGTGACGGGCTGGTCGACACGACGGTGATCTTCCGGCAATTGCCGAAGAAGAACAGCACCAAGCATTTCGGCTCACGCCTGGCGTTTGCCCCGGATGGCACCTTGTTCATCACGTTGGGCGAGCGCTTCTCCTTCATGAAGGAGGCGCAGGATCTGTCGAGCCATCTCGGGAAGGTCGTCCGCATCAATCCAGACGGCTCGGTGCCGCGGGATAATCCCTTCGTGGGGCGAGAGCGTGCGCGGCCCGAGATCTGGTCCTATGGACACCGCAATACGCAGTCGGCCCAGATCAGGCCGGATGATGGCACGCTGTGGATCATCGAGCATGGCGCGCGGGGCGGAGACGAGATCAACAAGCCGGAAGCCGGCAAGAATTATGGCTGGCCTGTGATCTCCTATGGCCGCCACTATGACGGCTCGAAAATCGGCGAGGGGACCTCGAAGCGCGGGATGGAGCAGCCCTTGCACTATTGGGACCCATCGATCGCACCCTCGGGCATGCTGTTCTATACGGGTGATGCGTTCCCGAACTGGAAGGGCAGCCTGTTCGTGGGCGCGCTCAAGAGCCGCGAGCTGGTTCGGCTGACCCTCCAGGGCGAGACGGTGACAGGGCAGGATGATCTGCTCGAGGACCTGGGACGGCGGATCCGGGATGTGCGCCAGGGGCCGGATGGTCATATTTATCTGCTCACGGACGAGGATGAGGGGCTGATCCTCAGGATCTCGCCAAAGGGCTGACAAGCGGATATAACCCGGTTACCTCGTTCCAATCTGGACTCTTGCAGCAGTGAGCATGACGGAGAACACCCCCTTCTGGTTCACCGTCGGGCTCGTGGTCTGCCTGATCTTGCTGCACCGCATCGCTCTGGTTGTCCTCGCCATCGGGCAGAATCGCATGCCCTGGCTGGTGGAAGCCGGCAAAGGGTGGCGTGGCTATCGCTGGCTTCGGCGGTCAGGTGCCAGTCTTGCCGAGCGTTATCCGCGCGGCGCCGACTTCATCGCGCGCCGGGTGAGCCTCACCCGGTTCTCCGGCCTGCCGCTGAGCCTCATGGCCGTCGCAGCAGCCTATGTGCTGATCCTCGCGGGCGATCTCATTCAGGAGCTCATCCAGGCTGAGGACCTCATCGATATCGACCGGCAGGTGAACCAATCGCTGACCGTGCTGCGCGGTCCGCCCGTGCTGGGCATGTTCATCTTCCTCACCTTCTACGGGACCGTGCCTTTCATGATCGGCGCGACGATCCTGTCGAGCGTTCTCCTCATCTCCCTGCGCCGCGGGCTTTATGTGGTTCCCTTCTGGCTTACGGTCGGCTGTGCCACGGCGCTCACCTGGGCTGGCAAATATGCGCTCGCCCGGCCGCGCCCGGACGTCTCCACGACGGTGATTGAGGCCTCGCCTTCCTTCCCCAGCGGACATGCCACGGCTGCCATGGCGACCTATGGCTTTCTTGCCTATGTGTGCAGCCGGGAAGGCGCAACACTGCGCCTGCGCTTCGAGGTGGTGTTCTGGGGGATCGTGCTGATCGCGCTCATGGGGTTCAGCCGGCTGGTGCTCGGTGTCCATTACCTTTCCGACGTGGCAATGGGCTATCTCGTGGGATTCTTCTTCCTGCTCATCGGCATCGGGCTTGCCGAATATTTGCGCGGGCGGGACAGGAGAGGCGCGCCAGGAACGGCGCGCCCGGAATAGGCCGGCGCGGGCGGCTTAGCGGTTGCAGGGCGCGCCAACAGGGCCCGCCAAGACAGCATTCGGCGCCTGACGTTAATGATTGTTCTTGTTGTCGCTGGAAACTTTTAGGCAATAGCGCCGTTTATTTCTCGGTTGAGACAAAGAACGGAGGCATCCATGCTTGGATGGGCCCTTACCTTTCTCATCATTGCGCTGATTGCCGGCGCATTGGGATTTGGCGGAATTGCCGGAACCGCGGCGTCAATTGCAAAAATTCTATTCTTTATCTTTCTCATCGCGCTCGTCGTTTCGCTCGTCATGCATCTCTTGCGACGAGCGTGACGTCTTGCGAACACTTGCAGACAGGGCCTGCCGAATCGCAGGCCCTTTTATCTTCTGCTGATGCGGTGGGGCAGCCATTCGGGATTAACGGATGCGGATATGCTGCATGACTGCTAGATTGGTTTGTGGTCCTGTCCTCACGTGTCCGTTCTCCTCATGCAATTCCTAAAGCTCAATCCGCCTTGCCTCGATGAGGCCGAGGCTGCGCGCCTTATCCGCCTGTTCCCTGTGGAAGGGGAACTCAGGCCCCTTTATAGCGAGCGCGACCAGAACTTTCTGGTGACGGGCAAGGCTGCCTCATACGTCCTGAAGATCGTGAGCTCGCAGGATGACGCGGCGAGCATAGACATGCAGCTTCAAGCGCTCGCCCATATTGCTGAAGCTGACCCGACATTGCCTGTACCGCGCCTTCAACCAGCGGGCGATGGGGACAATTCCGTTTCCTTCACCAGTGAAGCGGGCAGTGCGCATCGGGCGTTCCTGCTGTCCTACCTGCCGGGCATCATCCTCAACGAGGCACCGCTAAGCTCAGCGCTGCTCCACAATCACGGGCAGATGGTGGCAAGGCTTGGGCGGGCGCTGGCTGGCTTCTTTCATCCGGCGGCCGGGCGGCAACTTCTTTGGGATCTCCGGCAATTGCCGGAATTCGCAGCGGTCATCGAGCGGGTCGAGGACAGCACCGATCGCGCCCTGCTGGATGAGATCGTCAGCCGGTTTGCGGCGCATGTGGGGCCCCGCCTCAAAACGGTTCGGGCGCAGATCATTCACGGGGATGCCAGCGCACACAATGTGCTGGTTGATTCGACCCAGCAGCAACGGATCGCCGGTATCGTCGATTTCGGTGATCTCTATCACGGGCCGCTGGTGAGCGATCTTGCGGTTGCCATTGCGGATGTCTTGTTCAACCGGGATGGCACGCCGGCTCAGATCGCCACGATCGTCAGCGGCTATCACAGCGTGACGCCGGTCGCGCCCGAGGAGGTGGATCTTCTCTATGATTTGATTTCGGCGCGGCTGGCACTCTCCTATCTGATCGCGGTCTATCGGCGCACGGAAACTCCGGGCCGCGAGGATTATAATGCAGCACTGGCCGAGGATGGCTTGGCCTGGCTCAAGCAGCTGAAGAACATTGGCGGTGAGACCCTCACCAGGACGATCCGGGCGGGCTTGGGCCATCGTGCTGGCGGGACAGCGTCCTCCGCTGCCGGTGCCCCGGTGGATATGGACAGCCTGCGCCGCCGCCGAGACCGCGTGATGGGTCCGCGCATGCGCCTGTTCTATGAAAACCCGCTGCATATGGTGCGCGGCGAAGGGGTGTGGCTCTTTGATGCCACGGGCCGACGCTTTCTCGACGTCTACAACAATGTGCCGCATGTGGGGCATTGCCACCCGCATGTGGTGGAGGCGATCGCGCGACAGGCGGCCATCCTCAACACCAATACGCGCTATCTCGGGGAACAGGTGATCAGCCTTGCCGAACGGCTCGGAGCGACCTTGCCGGGGGACCTCAGGATCTGCGCCTTCGTCAATTCCGGGTCCGAGGCCAATGACGTCGCCTGGCGCATGGCCAAGGCTTATACCGGCAATGGCGGCGGCATCATGATGCAGGCAGCCTATCACGGCATTACGGATGCGATCGACGCGTTCTCGCCGGCCGAGCGCAGGGGCGGGCAGTGGCCCGCACATATGCGGGCGATCATGCCACCGGATGGCTATCGCGGCTCTTACCGCTACGGCGAACCCGATCTTGGGGCGCGCTATGCTGCCGATACAGACAAAGCCATAGCATCGCTGGCGGAGGCGGGGCTCAAGCCCGCGGCCTTCATGGTCGATTCGACTTTTCTCACCAATGGCGTGCTGGAAGCGCCGCAGGATTATCTTGCAACCGTCTTCGCCAAGGTTCGGGCTGCGGGCGGCTTGTGCATCGCGGATGAGGTGCAGGCAGGGTTCGGCCGGATGGGGCGGAGCATGTGGGGGCATCAGACCTATGGGGTGGTTCCCGATATCGTCACCATCGGCAAGCCGGCAGGCAACGGACATCCGCTGGGGGTCGTGATCACGCGGCCGGAGATCATGGATGCTCTTCTCGATGAGACCTCCTTCTTCTCGACTTTCGGCGGCAATAACGTTTCCGCGGCGGCGGGGCTTGCGGTGCTCGATGTGATCGAGCAGGAGCACCTGATCGAGAATTCAACTGCGGTGGGCGCCTATCTCAAGGATGGGCTCAAGGGATTGATGGCGCGGCACGAGATCATCGGTGACGTGCGCGGGCACGGGCTCGTGATCGGGGTCGAACTGGTGCGTGACCGGGCGAGCCTCGAGCCCGCGCGGGAAGAGACTGCTCGCGTGGTCAATGGCATGCGGGACCGCGGCGTGCTTATCGGCTCGGAAGGGCAGAATGGCTGCGTGCTCAAAATCAGACCCCCCATCGTGTTCGCCCGCGAACATGCCGAGATCGTGATCGAAACACTCGATCAGGTGCTCGCAAGCCTTTGATCCGCCATAGAGGAATGTTTGGAAATTGAGCCCAAGTATGTGGGCTCAGGTTGATTTGTGACGCCGGTCGAACGCGGCGCAATCTCGGAAATATTGAATAATATCATGGTTACCGCTGAAATCGCTGCTTTGCGTAAGATCTCGCTCGCTGAATTTGTCGCGTTGATTGCATCAATGATGGCGATGACCGCCCTGTCGATCGACATCATGTTGCCCGCCCTGCCGGCGATCGCGGACGCGTTCAACGTGCTCAACGACAATGACCGCCAGATGGTGGTCAGCGCCTATGTGATCGGATTCGGGCTTGCACAGCTCATACCGGGACCATTGTCGGACCGCTTCGGCCGGAAGCCGCCATTGCTGGTGTTTCTCCTGATCTATGCGGCGGCCTCGGCCCTCGTTGTCTTTGCGCCGAGCTTTCAGGCGCTGCTGATTGCGCGCTTCGTGCAGGGCATCGGCAGCGCGGCACCCCGGGTGATCGCGATCGCGGTCGTGCGCGACTGCTTCGCCGGACGGCACATGGCGCGCATCATGTCCTATGTGATGATGGTGTTCATTATCGTGCCGGTGATCGCGCCGAGCATTGGCGGTGCGATGATGGTGGCCGGTCATTGGCAGTGGATCTTCTGGCTGCTGTTCGGCGCGTCCGTCCTGCTGCTGATCTGGTCGAGCCTGCGCCTGCCGGAGACGCGCGCTCTCGAGCTGCGGCGCCCCATCTCGATCGCCTCGCTCGCGCGAGATTTCCGCACGATCGTGACGAACCGGATCACGCTGTTCTACACGATCGGATCAAGCGCCACATTCGGCTGCATGCTCGGCTATATCAACAGCGCCCAGCAGATCTTTGCGGACATCTTCCATATCGTCGAAAGCTTCCCGCTCGTATTCGGCGCGATTGCCTGCGTGCTGGCGGTGGCGTCCTTCACCAATGGCCGGCTGGTCGAGCGATTGGGCATGCGCGTGCTTGGCCATTCCGCCGTGCTGGCCTTTATTGCAATTGCCGCCATTCATCTCTGCATCGCGCTCACGGGTGTGGAGAATGTTTATGTGTTCTGCGGGATGCTCGGGGCCAATTTCCTGGCTTTCGGCTTCATCATGGGTAATTTTAACGCCATGGCGATGGAACCGGTCGGGCGCATCGGCGGCACGGCCTCGTCCTTCGTCGGCTGCGTGCAAACGCTTGGGGCGGGCGTGCTCGGCTATTTCGTGGGGCGGGCCTATGACGGCACGGTGGTGCCGATGCTCACGGGCTATGTGCTGCTTGGGCTCGTTACGCTCGGGGCGGTGCTCGTGGCCGAGCGAGGCAGGCTGTTCAGGCCGCATCACATCACGGAGCCCGCAGGGCCGGCCAAGAGGGCGAGCGCAGCGGCAATGGGTGCGAAAGCGGACAAGTGATCTTGTCCGCTGCGTACTGGACGAGTTTAACGTAACGCCTACGGGCGATGGGTGATTACCGGAGCTACCAGACCCGATACACCTGGCCCGTCTGACGGCCTTCCACGCTGCGCTGATAGGCGAGTGCGACCCGCCGCGCCGGGGCTGCTTCCATGCCGGGGAAGAAGTCACCATAGACCGGCAGTGATTCCTCGAGCACGGTTGGGTTCACCACATTGATGCGGATGCCGCGCGGCAGCTCGATGGCAGCCGCCCTGGCAAAGGCTTCGATCGCGCCATTGACCATGGCGGCCGAACTCCCTTGCGGGATCGGCTGCTCGCCAAGAATGCCGGAGGTGAGTGTGAAGGACCCGCCGCTCGACAGGTAAGGGATGCCCAGGACGACCAAATTGACCTGGCCCATCAGCTTGTCGGTGATGCCAATCCGGTAATCGGCATCGGACATGGTCTCGAGCGAGGCGAACTTCACGTGGCCCGTCGTCGCCAGCACGGCGTCCACCGTGCCCACCTCCTCGTAAAGGGCACGGATCGAAGTCGGGCTGGTCAAATCGACCTTGAATGGCGATTGAGACCGGCTGGCCTGGAGGACCTGGTGGCGTTGGGCGAGGTTCGCGACCACCGCCTTGCCGATCGTTCCGGACGCACCGACCACCAGGATCTTCATAGCTGGCCTCACCTCGCGCGAAGTGCGGTTGCTTCTATTCTATCGGCGGCAGTGTGTCCAGAATGTCAGGGAGGGCTGCCGCGTCACTTGCGCCATTGAGCACTTCCGACTGGCGGTGCTGGAGATAGGCGCTGCGCAGGGCTGCGTAGAAATCGATAGAGGTGCGCTGCAACTCCTCGAGATCATCCCGGCCAGTATCGAAGCCAATGACCATTGCGGCGCCCGTATAGGCCCAGCCTTCAGTGGTCGTATCATCGATGCCACCGAACAACCAGAATAGCGGATCGGTGATGATATCGACCGCAGAGCCCACGCCGTCACGGAAGGTCGTCGGCCCCAGAATCGGCAGGACCAGATAGGGACCGTTCTTCACACCCCAGACACCAAGGGTCTGGCCGAAATCCTCGGAGTGCCGATGAATGCCGTTCGCGGCCGCCACGTCCAGAAGCCCGCCGACGCCAACGGTGGAGTTGATGATGAAGCGAAGCAGGGTGCGGCCGGCCCGTTGCGGCTGACCCTGCAAGATATCATTGACGAAGATGATCGGGCTGCGGGAGTTCGCATAGGCATTGGCCAGCCCGGTGCGCACAGGTGCAGGGAAGATGGTCCGGTAGACGGTGTTGACGGGCCGAAAGATGACCTTCTCGATGGCCAGATTGACCTGCAAGGACGCCCGGTTGACCGGCTCGAACGGATCCGGAGCCTGGGTTACGTCACCCGCCGGGCTCACTACGGCACGCGTCGAAGCACAGCCGGCGAGCGCAACGGTCGCGAAAAGAACAGAACATAAAGGTACGATTCGCGACCAGCGTTTCGCACGCACGGACAGCCCACTGAGACTAAAATTCATATAGGATCAACCCCGTATCCAGCGCGTCGCACCGTAGCCAAAGTCTAGACCGTTTCCAAGCCGAAGCATCGGCGCAGCATACACCTGGATGATCACTGTACCGCATAGCAACCGCTATACGGAACAAGACATCCACTGTATCCCTCTGTTGTACAGAGAGCCGTGTCATAAAAGGCACAAATTCAACGTTCAGGCCATCATAGACAGGATTTCCGTTAAATGCTCCTCAACTTGCCGCCGATTCCCCCGACGCGGATTGATTTCAGCGAAGATGATAGCGCCTGGATCGCCGCACGAATCACCGAAGTCCTCAAGTCGGGCCGCTTGACACTCGGGCCGTATACAGAAGAGTTCGAAGCGGTGTTTTCAACATATTGCGGCGCTCGCCATGCCATTGCCGTGAGCAGTGGTACCAGCTCGCTCGAGATTATTCTCCGCAGCCTGGACGTGGCGGGCAAGACCGTTCTGGTGCCGGCGGATACATTTTTCGCGACTGCCGCGGCTGTCATCGCTGCCGGGGGCAGACCGGTGCTTATGGACAGCGATATTGCCACCATGTCGACAAGCCCCGAGGAAATCGCCCGGCGCATCACTCCGGACACGGTCGGCATCGTTATTGTCCATATCGCCGGGATCGTGACGGACCGCATGCCGGAGATCATGGCGCTTGCCCAGTCGCGGGGGCTGTGGGTGATGGAGGATGCCGCGCATGCTCATGGCTCAACCCTCGCGGGCAAGCATGCGGGCACGTTCGGCCGCGCGGGGTCGTTCAGCTTCTATCCGACCAAGGTGATGACCAGCGCCGAAGGCGGCATGATCGTGACCGATGATGATGAACTGGCCGCTGCCGCGCGCATCTTTCGCGACCAGGGGAAGGCGAGCTTCCATCAGAACCTTCACATCCGCATGGGCAATAATTGGCGCCTGTCGGAGCCGCATGCCATCATCGGCCTCAGGCATTTCTCGCATCTCGATGAGATGATCCGCAATCGCCGACGTATCGCGGGGATCTACAATGAGGCGCTCGGGGCGGGGCGCTCGCGATTCGTGCCGATTCTGCCGCCCGAGGCCTGTCATGCGAATTACTACAAGTATCCGGTGATGCTGCCGAATGGCGTCGATCGGAGCGCCATCAAGGCGTGGCTTCGGGATGAGCATGGGGTGAATTGCGCAGGCGAGGTCTATGAACTGCCTCTGCACCGTCATCCTGTCTTTGCAGCTTACGATACGGGTGATCTCCAGCAGTCGGAGCATCTGTGCAGCCGGCATATCTGCCTGCCGATCTTCGCCAGCATGACCGATGACGAGGCGCATCGCGTGATCACCGCCCTGAGGGCTGCGGAAGAGCGCGAAATCGGGCGTGGATAGGCGTCAGCAGGCGTCCGGCGCGGGTGTACGGCGCCAACCATACCAGCTGCCGATGGCAAGACCTATGGCCGACCAGAACAGCTCGCGGGCTCGTCGGATCAGGGCGAGGGCAAGACCGATATCAGGCGAGCCGGTGAGCGCGGCGGTGACATAGACGGTCGCCGCCTCCAGCGAGCCGATATGGGCGGGGACGAAGAAGGTCGCCGAGCGAATCAGCACGATGGCGGCCTCGATGATCCAGCAGTCCCAGAAGCTCAGGGGATGGCCGATCAGGGCGAGAATAGCCCATACTTCGGCCGCTCCCATCAGCCAGTTCAGGAAAAATCCGACTGAGGCTGCAGCAAAGCGGCGGGGGTCCTGCCGCATGAAGCCGAAGATGCGCTGCTCCACCTCTTCGAGGCCGGCGATCGCGGCGGAGAGGTAACCTGCCCTGGACGAATGCTGCAGCCGGTCCGTCAAGGCCTTCAGCCAACGGCGATGAATGGCGATGAGCATGAGCCCCATGAACAGGGCAAGACCAATGGCGGCGATGGTCATGGCCGTTTCAACGGCGGGGCTGAGCAAATTCGATTGGAGCGCGAGCACCAGCCCGACGAGCACGAACGGGGCCTGGACCAATGCAAACATGGTCTGCACGATCAGCAGGGATGCGGCGCTCTCGCCATAGGGGACACCGTAATGCCGATTGAGCAGCATGGCCTTGAAGGGCTCCCCGCCCAGAGCACCAAAGGGCATGACGACACTCAAGGCCTCGCCGACCATGTTCACGCACCAAAGGCGGATGATCCACACGGCGTCCAGCGGCCGCGGGAAGGTCAGGGCCCAGGCGATCACCTCGAACAGAAAGCCCAGCGCGAAGATGAGGATCACCAGTGCCGCTCCGCCCCAGCCGATGCGGGTCACGATGGCTAGGGCCTGATCGAGATCGGTCTCATGCAACAGCCAGAGCAGGAGGGCGATACCGGCGATCAGCGCGGCTGCAGTGAAGAGCCTCATCTCAAGCCCACGCCTGAGGTGGAGCCGGTGGCGGGCTTATCGCGAATGCGCGAGATGCGGCCGTGACGGTCGAGGGTGAAGCGGTGACCGCGCCAGATGAAGGTGCGCTTCATCAGCGCCGCGGCCCAGGACATGAGGCCCAAGCAATCGCGCAGGGGCATCAGCCACAGGGCGCCCATCACCTCGCGATCCCCGAGCATTCTGGCGATGGCGGCGCAACTTACGATGCGAATCGCGAGGGTAGCGAAGAGAACGGCCCAGCCCATGGCCGTAAAGCCCGTGAGGCACGTGAACATCACCGCGAAGGGAATGGCGCGCGTGAGGACCGTCAGCGCAAAACCTATGGGATTGGCAGCCTTGGTGTTCTGATCCCAATAGACCTGGTGGGTCCACCAGCTCTGGAAGGTCGGATAATCGGGAATGATGTCGACGCTCATGGGGATAAATGCCATGTGCTTTCCATAGGCGGTCAGACGGCGGCCCATCTCCTGATCTTCCACCAGATATTCGGCGAGGGAGGCGATGCCGCCGGTTGCATCGATATCGGCGCGTCGCGCCGCAACCGTCGCACCGAGGCAGAAGACGGCCGATTTGGTCCAATGGGTGAAGATGAGGCTCGGCACGAAATCGGCATTCATGCTGAGCAGCTCCAGCTTTTCCGGAACGTTGCGCGCATCCGCCGTGCGATAGAGGGTGCAGGAATAGCCGATCTTCGGGTCGGCGAGGGGAGCCACGATGGTGCGAAGATAATCCGGGCCCACGCGCACGTCCGCATCGCTGATGATCAGAATGTCGTGGCGCGCAGCCTCCAGCCCATTCGCAATATTCTGGATCTTGCCATTGACCGTGGGCTCGCTCTCGCGCACCACCAAGGTCACCCGGGCGGGATGGGCATCGGCAATCCGGCGCAAGAGGGGCAGGGCAGGGTCGTCGAGGCGCTGCACCGAGATCACCAGCTGATAATCGGGATAATCCTGCGCGCAGAAGCTCAGGAGATTGCCCTCGAGCTCGCGGTCGAGCCCATAGACCGGCTTGAGAATGGAAACGGGCGGGGTGAAGCCGTCAGCGGGGGGGCGCCATGTTGCGAGAAAGCGCATGGTTGCCAGCACGCAGAGCAGGGAAAAGACGGAGCCTCCGGCAATCGGGATCAGCGAAATCGTCTCAAGCAGCGTCATCACGTCGTGGGCTCATCAGATCCAGATCCTTGCGCAAACTTAGGGTTGTAAGTTCGGCGGGCCTGTCGTATTCGAGAAGTCCGGGGTCTTAGCCTCCCTGCTCCAATGCAGCAAGCCAGGAATGTGGAAGACGGCGTTTCGCCGCTTGCCGCTCTCTCGACGGGACCTATACCATTCCGATGCCGTGGCATAGGGCTCATCGACAGGGCCGCCCAAGATGCTATACGCGGGGAGACGGGGAGGGGAAGCATGCCTCAGCCAAGGAGCTTATTGTGTATCGCTATTTCCTAACTCGTACCGCCACCGCGGTTGCGCTGGCCCTTGTTCTGCCTGTCACCAGCGTTTCAATGACGGTGCTCGCACCGGCCACAGCCCAGGCGGCATCGGCCGCTGAGGCGTTGATCGATAATTTTCATTCCGGTCTGCTCAACACCATGAAGCAGGCCTCGAGCCTTGGCTATTCCGGGCGCTTCAAGCGTATCGAGCCTCTCGTCAAGCGCACTTTCGCTTTGCAGACGATGATGCAAGTCATCGTCGGGCCTGAGTGGAACGGCCTCAGCGCTGCCGATCGCGGGGCGCTGATGGATACGTTCGGCGATTGGGTCGTGGCGAATTATGCCAGCCGGTTCAACGGGTGGGACGGCGAGAGCTTCGTTACGACCGGCACCACGGATGGCGGACGCAATACGGTTGTCGTGCAAACCGAAATCCGGCCGCAGAATGTAAAGCTCGGCTATCGGGTGCTCAACGGCAAGGTCGTCGATGTCTATCTCAGCGGCTCGGTAAGCCAGCTGGCTCAGTGGCGTTCCGAATTCGCCGCGGTGCTCAAGCAGCAGGGCGCGAAAGGTCTCGTGGCGAAGCTCCGATCGAGCGAGAACCAGCTCGCCAAATAAGGAGCTGTCAGTGACACTCGTGCCCGAGGCACCCGTGTCGAGCACATTCGTGTAGACGGCACCGCTCGCCTGAGGCACCGATCTTCGGCCTTCGACCGACATGTGCTCTTGAGGGGGCCTACACAAGTCAAGGCAGCCAAGACTTCGGTGAGCAATTTCGCTCCGAAGGAATGGCTGCCTTTTTGCTAGATCAAGATCTGTCGGTTATTTGCCCGGTCCCGCCTGTTCGGCAGGCGGTGGAGATTTGCCCAGCAGCGCGGGCAAGAAAATGAAGGTGGAAACCAGCATCAGGCCCAGGGCGATGCTCAACAGCACGCCGAGCTGCGAGGTGCCGGGATGGGATGACAGAGCAAGGCTTCCGAAGGAGGCAAGGGTGGTCAGCGCACTGAATAGAACGGCGCGCGTGACCGGCGCGGCGAGAAGATTATCCTCACCGTGCCGCCAGGAATGCACGAGATAGATTGGAAAGGTCACGCCAAGCCCAAGCAGCAGCGGCAGGCCGATGATATTGGCGAAATTCAGCTCCATGCCGATGAGGCCGCTCAGCCCCAGCGTCCAGAGGGCGGCGATGAACAATGGCGCAAGCGTGCGGATGACATCGCCCATCCGGCGCAAGGTCAGCCAGAGGAGAATGGTGATGGTGATCGCTGCGAGAATGGCGGCGGTGATGAAAGCGTTGATCACGAGGCCGCTCGATTCGTAGATCGTGATCGGCATGCCGGTCGCGTTGGGCTCAACCGTGCGAACCGCGTCGACGAATTTGAGCAGCTGCTGCGGATCCTGAACATTTCCCTTGGGAAAGACCTGCAGCCGGTACTGGCCATCGGCCGAGATCCAGCTGCTGCGCAGGCTCTCCGGCAGCGTCTCCAGGGAGACTGGTCGCGGCTGCATCACCTCAGCCATGAGCGCGCGTGCCTGGCCAAAGCCCGCCACCATCTCGGCGGAGATCGCCTGAAGGCGCGCGGGGTCGTTGATGGCCGAGAGCTTGCTCAGGGCCGCAACCAACCGCTCGGCATCGCCCTTGATCGGCTCCTTCGTCTCACCCGCATCGAGATAGCTTTGGATTTGGGCGGAGGTGCCGTCAATGGCGCCCTTGATGTCCTCAACCGAGGGGGGTGACGCGGGCGGCTGCGCCATCATGGCGGGGCCAAGCATCATGCCCAGGTTCTGCAGCGTCTCGAGCTTGCGGTCCTGATCCTGCGGAATGAAGGAGAAGACGCTCATGACCTCCCGCACTTCAGGCAGAGCCGCGAGCTTTTCAGATTTGGCGCGAACCTCATCAGGGTTGTTGGCCAGGACATTGAGCGTATAAGGCGTCGTCCAGGGATCGCTCGCAAGGCTCATGAGGGTCGCCATGCTTTCCGAGTTCGGATCCTTCAGGTGCAAAGGATCGAAATCGAAGCGCAGCATGAACAAGCCAACCAGCGCCGCGATGGACAGGGCGGCGGAGGCGAGAAGCACCGGCTTGCGCACAGCCACAAGGGTGTTTCCGAGCGGCCGCAGGCGCTCGAAGCCCACGGGCGCCTGTTCCGGACCGGGCTGGAGGAGCGTGAGAAGAGCGGGGAGCAGGGTGACGGTGAGAATGAACGCAATCAGGATGCCACCGCCGGCGATGACGCCGAGCTCAGCGACACCACGATAGGACGTGGGCAGGAAGGAGAAGAAGCCAGCAGCGGTGGCGACGGCTGCCAGGAGCAGCGGTCGCGCCAGCAATTTGGCGGTCTCGTCCATCGAGCCGCGGAACTCCTGGACGAGGTAACGTTCCTCTCTGAGGCGCATGCAGAACTGAATGCCGAAATCGATGGCGATGCCGACAAACATGACGGTAAAGCCGATCGAGATCAGATTGAGTTCGCCAACGGCGATCGTCGCCCAGCCCATAGTGGCGAGGAAGCCCATGCCCAGGGTGAAGAGGGCCGATATGATGAGCTTCCATGACCGCAGCGCCAGGGTCAGGATCAGGGCAACCAGCAGTACGGACAAGGTGATCGCCACCCAGGAGCCATGCTCGACGGTTGCAAATTCCTCGTCCGACAGGGGCACGGAACCGGTCAAACGGACTGTATAGCCCTTATCCGGGGTCAGGCCGAGCTCGCGGGCGGTCGACCGGATGAGGTCGGATGCGGGCTTGCCGGGGGTCAGCTGATGGGTGTCAAGCTTGGGATGGACCAGAATGAAGGCGCGCGGCGCCATGGCCGAGCCGAGTGAGCCGCCGAGGAGGGCGCTCCAGTCGAGGGCGGCCGGCTTGCCGGCGACGCCATTCTCTATGCCCGTCGCAACCTGGGTGAGGAAGTTGTGGGATTGATCAACCCCCTTCTCACCCATGCTCGCCCCCTGGAAGATCAGGGAGATCACATCGAGCAGGCCCACCAAAGACGGGTTCGCGCTCAATGTGCCGAGGATGGGCTGTGCCTTGGTGAGCTGGTCGACGAAACCGTTCAGCTGCTCAGTCGTGAGGTAGAGTAGGCCATTGCGGCGGAAAAACTCACCACCGCCCGGCTGCTGAATGGACAGGACGAGGTCATTGCGTGGCTGAAGCTTCGCGACAAGCTGGTCGGCGGCCTGATCCGCCTTCATCTTGCTCGGGCCGTCAACGACCACCAGAATCTGGTCGGCCTCGCCCGGGAAGAGCTTGCTGAAGCGATCCTCCGCCTGGAGGAAGGGGGCATCCCGCGAGAACAGGTCGTTGGTGTCGACGTTGATGCCGAGCGTGTTATACGCATATGCTGCAAGAAGGCAGCATATCACAACCGCGGTCGTGATGACCGACCAGGGATGATTCATGCTCATCCGCACAACGCGGACGAGCCATGGGGACCCAGATGGGGTTAGTTGACCTGCCAAGCAGCCTACCGGAGTTTAATGACCGTCGTCTGCTGACCAATCCTGTTGCCAACGAGGGTCACAGGGCGCGCCAGCACGGATGAAACGCACATCCGTGGAGATCCGCATCAGATCTGAGGCAGAGTCAAGTGAAGCGTGCACAATAACCGGAGAGTGCGCGATTACGTCGCCGGCCCCGTAGTTCGTCATGAGCCAGCGCTTCCGGGTGACATCGGACATCCACCGCAGATCATGGGTGATCGGGCGGGAGTCGTCTGGCCGATCGGTCGGGACCGCCCCGGTCTTCGCAACTTCCTTGATTGCCTCCATGGATCCATCCTCATGGGATCCCTCGAGATAGACCAAGCCGCCGGCTTCGACCGGGCAATCGCCCAGCGGAATCCAGAGGGTCACGAAGTCGTCTTTTCGGCTGTCGATATAAGTGCGGTCAATATGGGCGCGGGAGGCCGCCTTCTGGCCTTTGATGAAATGGCGAAGGGGGGTGCGACGCACGCGCTCCACCGGACCGCCGAGCAGATCCTCGGCGAGCTTGCGGAATTCGGGGCTGTCGACAAAATTGAGAAAAATCTCACTGCGAACGAAAGCATGGGCTGGATGCCCGGGAAAGCCGTGCCTGGGCAAGGCCTCGGGCGCGACACCCGAGAATTCCCCACGACGGTAATCGCCGTTCTTGACGAAGGTTTCGCCGAACATCCTGAGATAGGCCTCGCGAATATCGAGAACCTTCTCACGGTCGATAATATCGCGCATCAGCAAATAGCCGTCTTGCGCGAATTGACGCTTAGCCACGCCCTCAGCAGCCGACTGTGCAGAAGTCTCCGCGAGATAGCCCACATACTGCGCTGTGGTCGGGAGGGGGATGCCGTTGGATGAGAGCGAAGTGTGTAACATGTGCCTGCAATGGAATTAAATTTAAGCAACCAAGCAGTAACGCGCGCGCCCAAGAATTCCGGCGAACGAGCTCCTAACGAGACTCAGTCCCGATTATCCGAAAACCCCCGAACCCGCAGACCATAGGCTGACAATCGCTCGCGAACTGCCGGGCTTATCAACGCGGCAAGCTCCGCCTCGTTGTCATAGCCTGGCATCGCTTCTGCAATCGCAGCCGTACGGCGCATTGCTGGATGACAGTGGATCTCTGACACCCCACTCGGCAATCTGTCAAGCAGGCTCAGCAAGGTCTCCTCGTCCAGATGGCCACTATCCTTGATCCCCAGTAACCATTCATTATGACTGATGCTATTCCGCAACAAGTGCTGCCGCATTACAGCGAGACAGGGCGCCATGACCGACCATCTCAGCATGCTGATCAAGCGTGTCAGCAAAGACGAATCATCCGACGCAATCGACCACGGCTCCCGGGGCAAGCGCAGGCCCGTGCCTGGATAATGCTCGAGCTGCCGCACAAGCTCTCTGAACAGGGTCGGATGCACCTGCATATGATTGTGGCCATTGACGTGATCGAGGGGCAGGCCCGTCCTCGTGAAGGTTTCGAGCTGGGCGCGGATCTCCCGCCGCAACTGCCGGCGCGCGTCAGGATGGAAGAACCAGAGGAGGCCGGCCTTGGCCAGATTGTCATGAAAGCGGCCGCGATCATCGACGAGAGCCGAAATCGTTTCGGGCGGCGAGACAGGAACCCCCTGGACGAGTACGAGGTGAAGACCCACGCGCAGGCTTGGCAGCCGGCGGGCGCGGGCGATCGCATCGGCCGCGGCAGGGCCCGTCACCATGAGGCTTGCCGCCCCGAGCACGCCCTCCCGGTGAGCCTGCTCGACAGCCTCGTTGATTTCCTCGCTAAATCCGAAATCATCGGCGGTGATGATGACTGGGCGCATTGGCCTCAGCTACTGGAAGTGATAGGTGCAAGCAAGAGGCGAGGAGACGTTCAGCCGCTCTGCTCGCGATACGGAGGAATATGGCCATGGCGCGCATCGCCCTGGTGACCGGTGCGACGGGATTTGTGGGGTCGGCCGTGGCGCGCAAGCTCGTCGAACGAGGCTGGAGCGTGCGTCTGCTGGCGCGACCGCAATCGGACCGCCGGAACCTTCAAGGCATCGATGCGGAGATCATCGAAGGCAATCTGCGGGACCCCGCCAGCTATGCACAAGGCTTGCGCGGGGTCGAGGATGTCTTCCACGTTGCAGCGGATTACCGGCTCTGGGTTCCGGATCCGGAGATCATGTATCAGACGAATGTGGAAGGGTCGGTCGCGCTGGCCCGTGCCGCGACAGCCGCAGGCGCCTCGCGCATCGTCTATACCAGCAGTGTCGCCGTTCTCGGCCTCAAGGGCGATGGCACCGTGTCGGATGAGGACTCACCGGTCACCGTCAATGATATGATCGGCCATTACAAGCGCTCCAAGTTCCTGGCCGAACAGGCGGTGCGCAAGGCGGCCAGCGCCGAAGACCTGCCGCTTGTGGTCGTCAATCCGTCAACACCGATCGGTCCGCGCGATATCAAGCCGACGCCCACGGGCCGCATCATCGTCCAGGCCGCGCTCGGCAAGATCCCCGCCTTCGTGGATACGGGTCTCAATGTCGTCCATGTGGATGATGTGGCGGAAGGCCATCTCCTGGCCCATGCCAAGGGACGGATAGGCGAGCGCTATATTCTGGGCGGGGAGAATATGGGGCTCGAGCAGATCCTCGCGACGGTGGACGAATTGCAGGGGCGCCGCACGAAACGGGTGAAGCTGCCGCACGGGGCGGTGCTGCCATTGGCCTATGGCGCAGAATTTGGTGCTCGACTGCTCAAAGGCTCCGAGCCATTCGTGACGGTGGATGGTGTCCGGATGGCGCGCAAGAAGATGTTCTTCAGTCATGCCAAAGCCAGCCGCGAGCTCGGCTATCATCCGAGGCCCGCACGAGAAGCGATCGTCGATGCCGTCGAGTGGTTCCGCAAGGCCGGCATGATTTAGGAGAATGACCGCCGCCTCGGCTCACCCTTCCAGTGCTATAACATGGAAGAAGGTGCCTGAGACATTGCCGCGGCGATGGCCGCCGGCTCCGAGGGGCTTGCCTTCACCGTCGCTGAGCTCGGCGAGCGGTTCATCCTCGCCCGGTGCGATCACACTCGCATAATGGAATTCGTGGCCGCGAAGGAGGGTGCCACTCTCGCCCAAGGGCGACGGGCGCAGCAGCTTGGCGCGGCGATAGCCGAGATGGAGCCGTCGCTTGGCATAGCTGGTGGAATGCCCGAGCAGGCCGACCATGGCATGGATGGTTCCTTCGCCATCAACCAGGCTCTCGCCCAGAATCATGTAGCCACCACATTCGCCATGAACCGGGCGCGTTGCGGCAAAGCGCCTAAGGCCTGCCTTGAAGTGTTCGGCGCTCGCCAGCCTGCCCGCATGGAGCTCAGGATAGCCGCCGGGCAGCCAGCAGATATCGCAGTCATCGGGGGGCGCTTCATTGGCCAGGGGTGAGAAGGGCACAAGCTCGGCCCCCTGCGCCCGCCAGCCATCAACGATATGGGCATAGAGAAAGGTAAAGGCCATATCGCGGGCAAGCGCGATGCGCTGGCCAGGTGGGGTAAGCGGGCGTTGGCTTTCGCTCATCTCGCTGGTGATGTTCGCACCGGCAAGCGCAATGATGCGGTCAAGGTCGAGATGGGCTTCGCCGATTTCCGCAAAGCGCGTGAGAAGCGCCGGGGCGTCGGGATGTTCATCGATCTGGACAAGGCCGAGATGGCGTTCCTTCACCGCCAGGGTTGGATCGCGGGGCATGGCGCCGAGGACGGGCAGGCCGATCTCCTCGATCGCACCCTTTACCATACGGAGATGGCGCTCGCTGCCGAAGCGGTTGATGATCACGCCGCCGATCCGCACGTCCGGCTGGTGATTGGCAAAGCCGCGGGCGATTGCCGCTGCCGAATGGGCTTGTCCGGACACGTCCAGAACCAGCAGAACCGGCAGCTGATATCGTGCGGCAATATCCGCCGGTGCGCCGCGACGGCCCACGGGGCCTTCAATACGATCGAACAGGCCCATGGCGGCCTCGACCACGAACAGGTCGGCGGTCTCGGCCGTTTGGGCTGCCAGCCTGTCGAGCAGGCCCAAGGGCATGGCCCAGCTGTCGAAATTATAGGTGGGTCGCCCGGTGGCGGCGCTATGAAAGGCGGGATCGATATAGTCGGGGCCGGTCTTGGCTGAGCGTATATCGAGGCCGCGGCGCTTGAGCGCTGCGAGAAGGGCCAGAGTGACCGTGGTCTTGCCCGCGCCCGAACGAGGGGCGGCCAGCATCAGGCCGCGCGGATGCGCATCCACCATCACACCGCCTCGCGCGCTGCTTGGAAGGCAAGCCGGCGCAGCTGCTCGCGCAGCCGGACCACTTCGCCAATCACCACCAGAGCCGGTGGGCCAAAGGCTGAATGTTGGAGATCGGTCGCCACCCTGTCGAGGCGCGAGATAAGAATCCGCTCGTCCGGCAAGGTTGCGTTCTCAATCACCGCAGTGGGGGTTTCCGGGGCCATGCCACCCGCAATCAGCTGATCGGCAATGCGGGGCAGCGCACGGACGGCCATGTAGAGAATGACGGGGAGGTTGAGCCTGGCGAGTGCTATCCAATCGAGCCCGGTGTGATGATCGGCGCTCTGACCGGTTGCAAGGATCACCGCCTGATTGATGCCGCGCATGGTGGCAGGGATCGAGGCCATGGCGAGACCGCCAAGGCCTGAGGTTATGCCAGGAAAGACCTTGAAGGGCACACCCGCTTCCGCAAGCGCCAGCATCTCCTCGCCGCCGCGGCCGAAGACAAAGGGATCGCCACCCTTGAGGCGCAGGACCCGCAAGTTCCGGCGGGCGAGGCTCACCAGGGTATCGCAGATCTCATCCTGTGCAATCGAAGGCTTGCCGCCGCGCTTTCCCGCAAAGATGCGCTCGGCCTCAGGCCGCGCAAAATCGAGAACGCGCGGATCAATCAGCGCGTCATGCACGATCACATCCGCCTGCCGCAACGCCGAGATTACATAGAGGGTGAGATGGCCGGGATCACCGGGACCTGCGCCGCACAGCCAAACCGTGCCCGGCTGGAACAGCGGCATGAGCCCGGGAAGGTCTTCCATCATCCTGCCGATCATCCCTCACTCCGGTTGCGATAGCGGCGTTGATAGCCGGGATCATAGAGCGCACTGTTGCCGAAGTCGTCGCAATCGAGCACGCGGCCGACAAGGATCAGTGCGGTGCGCTCCGGGCGATCCTCGCCGATGCGCGCGCAGATGGTTCCAAGCGTGCCCCGGATCATGCGCTCATCAGGCCAGCTCACGCGATAGGCGACGGCCACAGGGCAGTCGGCACCGTAATGGGGAATGAGTTCCTCGACCAGCCTGTCCAGCACGTGGATCGAAAGATGCAGCGCGAGGGTTGCGCCGGTTTCAGCGAAGCTTGCGAGGCGCTCGCGCTCGGGCATGGCGGAGGCACGGCCAGAGGTGCGGGTCAGCACGACGGATTGGGCGACCTCCGGCAGGGTCAGCTCCGTCTTCAGGGCGGCCGCCGCTGCCGCGAAGGAAGGTACTCCGGGGGTGACGGTATAGGGAATGCCGAGCTGGTCTAGACGGCGGTGCTGCTCGCCCATGGCGCTCCAGATCGAGAGGTCTCCCGAATGAAGCCGCGCAACGTCCTCGCCCGCGTGATGGGCCTTGAGCATTTCCGCGATGATCTCATCAAGGCTCATGGGCGCGGTATCAATGATGCGGCAGCCCTCGGGGCAAAATTCGAGGATCTCCCGATGAACCAGCGAGCCCGCATAGAGGCAGACAGGACAAGAGCTGATCAAATCGCGGCCGCGGATCGTCAGGAGGTCCGGTGCGCCGGGGCCTGCTCCGATGAAGTGGATGGTCATGCTTGCATCCTCGGCTCTGCCGCTGGCTCGCGCCGCAAGGCCTCAGCGCTTTGAGCGAGCGCGCAGGTTGCCGACCCGTTGGCGATCCTGTGCAGAATGAGGGAGGCGCCGGGTCCTGCGGCGCTCAATGCGACGCCTTCGGCCACGGACGCGAAGCCGGTCGTGGCTTCTGCACGCGCGGAGCGGGTGGGACAAAGATGCTGGACCGCGGCAAGGGCCTGATTGTCGACCAGCATGAGCGGCAGAGCGAGCCTGCTCACGGCTTGCGCCAAGCCGGGCTCGGTGCTGCGAAACCGGGGCGCGGCGAGTGCACTGATCGGCTGGCCGGCGCATGCAGCTTGCGCGCGCTCGATCAGGTCCAGGAGATCCTGCGCGGGGCAATTTGGGCGCATACCGAGGCCGGCAATGATCATGGCTTCACCGCGCGCCATTGCAGCACCGTCATTGCCGGCCGAAAGCCATGCATCGTGCCGATCCGGTCCAGCCGCTCGACCGAGAGCCGGGTGAGATCACCGCCAAAGCGGTGATAGGCCTCTATCAGTGCCGCTTCCGCCTCAAGGGTGACGCCATTCACCACCATGCGGCCAGCAGGCTTCAGCCGTGACCATGCGGCATCAAGCACCCCATCCCGGAGGCCGCCGCCGATGAAGACAGCATCGGGTTCGGCAAGGTCGATCAAGGCCTCGGGCGCGTGGCCGTGGATGATCTCAACCTGCCGTGAGACACCGAGGACCGTCACGTTGCGGGCGGCATTGGCCGCGCGCCCACCATTCTCCTCAATCGCCAATGCCCGGTTGGCGGGATGGCTTAAGGCCCATTCAGTGGAAATGGAGCCGGAGCCGCAGCCGATATCCCACAGGCGCTCGCCCGCGCGCGGGGCGAGGCTCGAAAGAGTGACCGCGCGGATCTCGCGCTTGGTAAGCTGCCCGTCATGCGCGAAGAGGGCATCATCGAGACCGCTCGTCACGGAAATGATGATCGCCTCCCGTCCAGCAGCAAGCTCGATGCCGAGGAGGTTGAGCCGCGCGATATCGGGAAGGTTAAATTGATCCGCGCGGGTCTGACGGATCCGCTCGGCCTTGCCACCAAGCCGTTCGAGCACATGGATGGTGCTCTGACCGAAACCGCGCTGGCTCAGATAGCCGGCGACCGCAGCGGGTGTGGTTTCGTCGGCTGAGAGCGCAAGCAGACGCCGGCCGGTCTGAAGCAGGGGCGCCAGGCCCTCTATCGGCCTGCCGCACAGGGATATGATGCTGATCTCTTCAAAGGGCCAGTGAAGGCGAGCGGTGGCCAGGGAAACAGAGGAGAGGGCAGGGATCACCAGCATCTCGCCCGGTGCGACTGAGCGCGCCAAAAGGTTGCCGATGCCGTAGAAGAAGGGATCACCGGAGGCTAGCACCACGACAGGATCGCCGCGGCGCCTCGTGATTTCCGGCAGCGTTTCCGCAATGGGGCTCACCCAGGCAAGCTTGCGACCTTTGCCTGAGCGCTCGACCATCTCTAGATGGCGCGGGCCGCCCACCACCAAGGCGGCCTGCTCGATCAGCAGGCCCGCCGTGCCCGAGAGGCCGGCCAAGCCATCCTCACCAATCCCGATCAGGCTCAGCCAGGGGGATGCGCTCATGGGCAAGCCTCGCGCGCAAAAAGGCTTGGCAGCCCATCAGCCTTGTGGAACAGCATGGCGCGATGAAGCTCTTGATCCTCGGCGGCACGAGTGAAGCGGCGGCATTGGCGCGGCTGCTCGCTGATGACCCGCGCTTTGATCCAACCCTCTCGCTTGCAGGTGCAACCACCAAGCCCGCGCGGCTGCCCATAGCGACACGCATCGGCGGCTTCGGCGGCGCAGAGGGGCTGGCGCGGGTCTTGGCGAAAGAGGGGTTTAACCTGGTGATCGATGCGACCCATCCGTTCGCGGCCGTGATCTCGGCCAATGCGCGGTTGGCTTGCGATGCGGCCCGACTGCCGCTCGCGGCCATCCGCCGGCCCGGCTGGATACCCGCTGCGGGCGATCATTGGATTTCCGCCGGCAATCTCGACCAGGCGATCAGCCTGATCGGCGCTGATCCTAAGCGCGTGTTTCTGACCATAGGACGCAAGGAGGTGGCAGCCGCGGCCAAGGCGCCGCATCATTCCTATGTGATCCGCAGCGTGGATGCGCCGCCGCCCGAGGCTCTGCCGCCCGACACCACGCTCGTTCTCGCGCGCGGTCCGTTCAATGTGGCGGCCGAGGAAGCGGTTTTGCGCGAGCAGGCAATCGAGGTGATCGTCACGAAGAATTCGGGCGGGGATGCCACAAAGGCAAAGCTCGATGCTGCGCGCGCTCTCGGCCTGCCGGTCATCATGGTCGAACGGCCGCCTAAGCCGGCCGCCAATATCGAATTCACATCCGCCGCCGAAGCCTATGACTGGCTTACCGCTCCTCACGCGGGGCTCCTGGCAAAGCGCGGGGTGTAGACCCAGGGGCTCCCGTCCTGACGCGCAATCAACCGGGTCGCGCTCGATCCGATCATCACCAGGGTGCGCATATCGCAGCGGGCGGGGTCGGCATCGCGCAGCGCAACAATGTCGATGCGCTGTTCCGGGCGGCTTATGGCGGTTGCAAAAATGACCGGCGTTTCCGGTGCGCGCCAGGACCGCAGCCGCGCGAAGGCCTCGCCCAAGTGATCGGGCCGGGCATTGGAGCGGGCATTGTAGAGGGCGATCACGAAATCAGCGCGGGCGGCAGCCTCGAGCCGTGCCAGCACCAGCTCCCAGGGCTTCAGGTTATCGGAGAGCGAGATCGCGCAGAAGTCATGGCCAAGGGGTGCGCCTATGGCTGCCGCGGTGGCAAACATGGCGGAGATGCCGGGCACCACTCTGATATCGAGGCGGCGCCATTCGGCAGGGCCATGCTCGACGGCCTCAAAGACGGCCGAGGCCATGGCGAAAACGCCGGGATCACCGGAGGATACGACCGCCACGCTGGCGCCACTCTGAGCAAGGTCGAGGGCGTGGCGGGCGCGGCCCAGCTCCTCGCGATTGTCGGTTCGATGTTTGCGCTGACCCGCTCGCTCCGGCACGCGATCGACATAGGGGCCATAGCCGATGATGTCGGATGCTTCTTCCAGGCATGTTCTGGCTTCTTGCGTCAGAAGTTCCGCTGCGCCAGGGCCTAAGCCGATAATGGTGAGGCTTCCCGTCATCGCACCCGCTGCCGTCCAGGGATAAGGACGATGCTGAAATAGCCAGCCGTCTCTTCCGTGACCTCTGCCAGCGGTCGGATCCGTTCCGTGCGCATAGAACCGCCCTCGACGAGAATGGCGCGCTCCATAAGCCCCGCTTCGTGCAAGGCTCTGCGGACCTTGGCGAGGTTGCGCCCCACCTTCATGATGACAGCCGCATCGGTGGCGTTCAGCCTGGCTAGCAGGGCGTCTTCCGGCAATGTGCCGGGCAGAACCGTCAGCACGTCATCGCCATGGGCGATCGGCGCGCCGGCGCGGGTCCAGCAGGCGCTCATGCCGGTGACACCGGGCACGACCTCACTCGCATAGCGGTGATGCAGGCGGTCATAGAGATACATGAAGGACCCGTAGAAGAAGGGGTCGCCCTCGCAGAGCACCGCCACATCATCACCCGCATCGAGGATTGCGGCGAGCTTACCGGCGCACTCGTCATAAAAGGTTTCCATCCCCCTGACATAGCGGGGATCGGTCACTGCGATCTCGACGGTGAAGGGATAGTCGAAGCGCAGCTCGCGGGTCTCGGGATTAAGATGCGGCGTGGCGATGGTGCGGGCCTGGCCCAAGCGTCCCTGCTTGGCGAAGAAAGCGGTCACGGGTGCGGATGCGAGTAGCCGCTGCGCCTTCAGGGTGATGAGCTCGGGATCACCAGGCCCCAGGCCTATGCCATAAAGCTTGGCCACGGCGCTCACTCAACCTCGCTGGCAATGGCATTGACAGCGGCAACGGCCATGGCACTACCGCCCTTGCGGCCGCGGACGATGGCGCAGGGAACGTGGCCATAATCGAGAAGCAGCTCCTTTGATTCGGCCGCACCGACGAAGCCGACCGGCATGCCGATGATCGCCGCGGGCTTCGGTGCCCCTCGGTCGATCAGTTCCAGCAGCCTGAACAGGGCTGTCGGCGCATTACCGATCGCCACCACCGCACCATCCAGCCAATCGATCCAGAGATCGAGGGCCGCCGCAGAACGGGTATTGCCGATGGCACGGGCGCGCTCGACAATGTCGGGCGCATCGAGGGTGCAGATCACCTCATTATCCGCCGGCAGGCGCGAGCGGGTGATGCCATTCGCCACCATCTTCGAATCGCACAGGATAGGCTTGCCCTCGACGAGCGCTTTGCGGGCCGCCTTGTAGAAGTCGGGCGAGAAGACGATGTCCTGCGCGATCTCGACCATGCCGCAGGCATGGATGATGCGCACAGCCACGCGGGCCTCATCGGCATTGAAGCCCATAAGATTGGCCTCGGCGCGGATCGTGGCGAAGGACTGCCGGTAAATTTCGGCACCGTCGCGGATATACTCATAATCGCGGCGCATTGCTCCGCCCCTTACGCAATTCGGTGATGGCCGCATCCAGGCTCAAGCCCGTTGCAACCGGTGTGTCGCCGGCGCGGCCGTTTCGCACGAGCGAATAGCGCTCTTCGCTCTCGCCGACCAGCGTGAAATGTGCGGCTTTCGGCTGGGCACAGCCCTTTTCGCAGCCGGACACATGGAGGCTGGTTCCGGACGCTAGACCCGATCTCGCCAGACGCTCGGCATCTGCGCGGCTTTGGGTTCTGCCGGAGGCACAATGTGGATAGCCCGGGCAGGCGGCAATCGTGAGGCGCGGATCATCGGGCGAGATGATCAACCCCGCGGATCGCGCCCAGTGCTGAAGGTCCTCGATTGCCGCTTCCGCGAGCCCGGACACAACGAAGGCCCGCCAGGGCGTGCAGTGCAAGGCTTCGGCGCCGAGGGCGCGGGCTTTGCCGATGAGGCTCAGAAGACGCGGCGCCTCGATCTGGCCGAAGGGAAGGCCGAGGCTCAGCCAGCCGGGTCCGCTCATCGGCCGCGCTGCCGGCGCGACAGGCGGCGTGCGGGGAGAGGCCGCAAGGCCGGCCTTGGCGAATATGGCAGCAGAGCCCATCTGCGAGACGAGGTCGCGCATGCGGCGCGGCGGCGGGGTCCTGCTCGAGCCGAGCGTGAGAAAGGCGAGGGCGAGCGCGAGTGCCGCTTCCACAGCGCTTCCGGGCTGCACATGTGCCGCCAGATCCGAACCGCCAATCCAGAGGCCAAGCCCGCCAGAATGCGCCCTCAGCATGATATCCGCTTCGTGCCCTGCGAGTGATAGCGCACCGCCCCCATCGATAAGGACGCCAAATTTCGGCGGCAGGCGATGAAGCTCGGGAGACTGCGCCAGTGCGGCTTCAAGCTCGCCGGCAAGCGCGTGAGAATCAAAAGTCGCGCTCAGGTCTTCGGGCCCCAGCGGGCTCGCTAAGATGTTGCGGATTTGCTCGAAAGGGCCGTCATTTGCGGCAAGTCCCTCAGCCTGCATCGCGGCAGCGAAGGCGTCGACCGTCTCTGGGCTGAGGCCGCGGATCTGCAGATTGGCCCGATTGGTCAGCTCGATCATGCCGTTGCCATCGCGCAGTGCTGCTTGCGCCAAAGACTGCGCCTGAGCGAGGGTGAGGGTGGCCGCGCTCGGCTTTACCCGCACCAACAGCCCATCGCCCGAGACCATGGGCGCCAGCAGGCTCGGGCACCAGCCCTTGACGCGCGTGGCGGCTGTCATGGCTGCGCCTCGTCATCCGATGCGAGGATGGACCAGACCGCATTGCGCCGTGGCCGCCAGAGATCGCGCCGGATCGCTTCGGCAAAACGGGCAGCCATCGCGGCGTGGGCATCGGGATTCTCCCGCCCAAGAAAGGCGTGCACCGCCTCGTTGCCCAGAGTCTCGTCAAAAATGAGCTCGAACTGACGGTCGAAGCGGCAGGTGAGGGTGGCAGCGAAGGCGAACAGGCCATCGAGACCGCGGGCGATTTCGGCCGCCCCACGATAGCCATGCCTCATCATGCCCTCGATCCAGCGCGGGTTGGCGGCGCGGCCCCGCACGATGCGCTTCACCTCCTCTTCGATGGTCCGCAGATTGGGGGCATTCGGATCTGCGGTATCGGCATGATAAAGGCGGGGGGATGCGCCCAGATGCTCCGCCGCGGCCGCAAACCCGCCCTCGTGGCCGGCAAAGTCGAGGCTGTCGAGCAGGTCGATCTCCCGATGATCCTGAAGGTGCACGAAGGCCTGTGCCTCTGCCACGCGCGCGGCAAAGCCTCGGGGGTCGGCCTCCGCTGCGCCATAGCGCCCGTAAGCATGGCTGGAGGCTGCGAGATAGGCGCGGGCAAGATCAGAGCGGGCCTCCCAGGCGCCATCCTCGATCAGCGTGCCTAGAGTCACGCCATAGGCTTGAGGGGCATTGCCATAGATGCGCTGCAGGACCTTATTTCGCTCTGCGCCGGAGAGGCCGCGCGCAACGCGCGCATAGGGGTTGAATTCATCGGCCTCATCGGCGCGCTCGGCAAGCGCATGGACCGCCTGGTCGAATAGCGCGATCTGCTGGCCGAAGGCGTCGCGAAACAGGCCAGAGATGCGCAGGGTGACGTCGACCCGCGGGTGCTCGAGACGTGCCTCGGGCAGCACTTCTATGCCGCTCACCCGGTTCGAGCCGGCATCCCAGACCGGCCGCACGCCCATGAGCACCAGGGCAAGGCCGAGATCCTCACCACCGGTGCGAATGGTAGTCGAGCCCCAGAGATCGAGCACCACGCTGTTGAGCCATTCGCCGGTATCCTGCAGATGGCGCCTGATCAGTTCGCGTGCGGATTTTTCCGCGAGCAGCATGGCCGAGCGGGTGGGCACGGCGCGCGGGTCGACCGTGAACAGGTTGCGGCCAGTGGGCAGCACGTCGACGCGGCCGCGGCTTGGGGCACCCGCCGGACCGGGTGCCACGAAGCGTGCATCCAACGCGCTGATCAAGGATTGCCGCTCGGCCTCGGCACAGGCGGCAAGACGGGCGGATATTTCTTCGTGTGGGTAACCTGGAGAGGAAGCGGCCACGGAGGCTGCGAGCGCGGCAAGGCGCTCATCATCCAGGCGCTTGCCAAAGACATGCAGCCCGTCGCGGATCTGCAGGTCCTTCACATCGCAGAGATAGGCATCAAGTCGCGCGAGCGCCTCGTCCTCATCCAACATGGCCGAGGCGCCGCTTTCCTCAAGGAGGCCGGCGTCGGCGGCGCGCTCGAGAATGTCGCGCTTGAGCAGCGTCATGCGCCGGCGGTCAAGCCCGTCGGCTGCCGCATATTCATCGATCAGCTTCTCGAGCTCGGCGGCTGCTCCGTGGCTGCCGGCGGTTTTGAGCGGCGGTGTCAAATGGCCGATAATGACGGCACCGAGCCGGCGCTTGGCGGCAGCAGCCTCCCCGGGGTTGTTCACGATGAAAGGGTAGACCACGGGAACGCCGCCGAGCAGCGCGGCGGGGGCGCATTCCGCCGACAAGGCGACCGCCTTGCCGGGCAGCCATTCGAGCGTGCCGTGGGTGCCGAGATGGATGATCGCGTGAACACGCCGCGTTTCGCGCAGCCACAGATAGAAGGCGATATAGGCATGGCGCGGCGGCAGATCGGGGTCGTGATATTGCGCCTTGCGATCGAGCGCCCGGCCGCGATCGGGCTGAATGGCGATGATAACATTACCAGCCTCGTGAAAGGCGAGGTGGAATGCGCCATCGCGAAAGGCGGGGTCATCCTCGACCGTGCCCCAGGCTGCCTCTATGCGCGCCCGCAGGGCAGGCGGCAATGCGCTGTAAGCCCGCGCATAGTCCTCGCCGGACATCACCGGCGCGGTCAGGCCGGCGCGAATGGCATCCGTGATGGTGCCCTCGCTGGCTGAAGTTGCGTAGCCCGCAGCAGACAGACACCGCAGGATCTCGTCCGTGCTGGCCAAGGCGTCGAGGCCCACCGCATGGGCGACCTGCCCCTGGGCGCCAGGATAATCGGAAAGCACCAGCGCGAGCCGGCGTTCGCCCCTCGGCGTCCGCGCCAGATGCACCCAGCCCTTGGCGCGAGAAACCGCATGGGCAATGCCGGCCGCATCGGGTTCGTGCACTGTGCGGGTGAGATCGAGGCCCAATACGGGCTGTTCCGCCTTGAATGAAACCGCGGTGGTGAGCAGCCGACCATCAAGCTCGGGCAGCACCACATGCATGGCAAGGTCTGTTTCGGAGAGCCCACGGGCGGATGCATCCCAGGCCTCGCGCGGCGAGCCGGACAGCACCAGTTGGAGCACCGGGACATTCGCCTGATCCAAGGGCGAGGTGCCATCCTCGTCGCGGCGCGCGGAAAAGGCCGTGAGGTTCAGGATCACATCGGGCTTGAGTTGCCGAAGCGCATTCCCAACGAAAGCGGCGCTCACCGGATCCTTCAGGCTGGTCACGTAAACCGCATGTGGGCTTATGCCCGATGCTGCAAGCTCTTTGGCCAGCGCATGAACCGGTGCGAGATCATCGGCAAGAACGTAAGCGCGGTAGAGAATGATCGCAGCCTTGGGCACGTTGGGCAGCTCAAACCCAAGATCGAGGTCGCCTGCGGCCGGAACAGGCTGAGCCCGTGCTGGCTCTGCCGCCGCAAGGCCTGCGAGATGGGCGGCATAGCGAAGGACCGATGCCATATTCTGCGGTCCACCGTGGCGGAAATAAGCCCGGAAGTGCTCCAGCGCCGCGGGCGAGGTGGTCGAATAGCCGGCAAGCCGATCATCCAGCCGGTCGTCACCCTCGAGCAGGACAAGGGCTATGCCGCGATCGCGACAAAGCGCGCTCAGCTCCTGCACGCCGTAGCGCCAGTAGTCGAGACCACCCAGTACGCGCAGGATGATCACGCGCGCATGCTGAAGGGTCTTGTCGAGATAGAGATCAACCGACATGGGGTGGCGCAAGCGGCCGAGATTGGCGATGCGCAGGGAGGGCAGATGCTCCCTGTCGCGGGCGTAAGCTGCGGCGATCGCACCTAAGTCCGAATCCGAGAAGGACAGAAACGCCATGTCCGCGGGTGCATGGTCGAGGTCGACCGCAATATCGGCCTCATCCAGCGAACGCGTGTCTCGAACCAGAAGGTGCATGAACCAACCGGACGGCTCCTGCCGTCAACCTCCAATGACCATCGCCTCGATGGCGGGCCTGTCAAAGCCGCTCTGGGCGATGATGACGATCTTCCCATCGCGCGGCTCGGTGGGCGACCAGGGCCGGTCATAGTGATGGCTGAACCGGCTGCCAACGCCCTGGATCAAGAGCCGCAGCGGCTTGCCGGCCACGCCCACAAAGCCCTTGATGCGCAGAATGTCATGGGCTTCCGCGGCAGCCTTGAGGCGGCTCAAGAGCGGCGCGGGATCATCGATCTCGGCAATATCGATGACGAAGCTGTCGAAGTCGTCATGCTCGTGCTCGCCATCGACACTGTCATGGTGAGAGGGGCGCGCGCTCAGATCATCTTCGGCGGCAGCGCCCAATCCCAGCAGGATTGCCGGATCGATCTGCCCCTGGCGGGCCGGGATCACCTTCACAGCGCGGGGAATGTTCGCTGCAATTTCGGCCTTGAGGGCGTCTAACTTGGCGTGGTCGAGCAGATCGGCCTTGTTGAGCACGATGAGATCAGCGGCATTGAGCTGATCCTCGTAGACCTCTTCCAGCGGGTTGTCGTGGTCGAGATTATCGTCGGCACGGCGCTGGGCATCGACGGCGTCGGGATTGTCGGCAAATCGGCCCTCGGCCACTGCCGGCCCATCGACGACCGCGATCACGCCGTCCACGGTGACGCGCGAGCGGATCGAGGGCCAGTCGAACGCCTTGAGCAAGGGCTTGGGCAAGGCGAGCCCCGACGTTTCGATGATGATGTGATGGGGCGGCTCCGGCCGATCCAGCAGTGCCTCCATCGCGGGCAGGAACTCATCCGCCACCGTGCAGCACAGGCAGCCGTTGGCCAGCTCGACGATGTTTTCCTCGGGACATGAGCTGATGCCGCAACCCCGTACGATCTCACCATCGACGCCTTGCGTGCCGAACTCATTGACGATCAGGGCAAGGCGCTTGCCCCCGGCATTCTCAAGCACGTGGCGCACGAGCGTCGTCTTGCCGGCGCCGAGAAAGCCGGTGATCACCGTGGCTGGAACCTTGCCCGTCGCAACAGTCATTCGATCGTCTCCATTCGAGGCAGAATCTGGTCGGGGGCGGGAGCGCGGCCGCCAATCGCTTCGCTGAGGGAGGCTGGCCGCTTCGAGCGAAGCACGCCGCCGGTCGGGGATGCGGCATAGGCTTCGCAATAGGTGAGAATATCGGCGCTGATCGCAGGCGACAGGCGGCGGAGGAGATAGGTCCATTTGCCGGCTTGGGAGATCGCGCCGGAGCAGCCCTCGTCGCAATTGGCGAGGCAGACGACCGGCACCAGCTCGACGGGCGATGCATTACCCTTCGCGCTCAGATGTTCGCGCAAAGTGTCATAAAGGATGCGGCCGTGAGGAGGCTTCGAGGCACCCGACGCCGATGAGCTCGCGCCATCGGCTTCCGGCGCCGCGTCAGCCATGCGGCAGGTTACGCAAATATGCAGCTTTGGTCGGCCGATTCCGGTCAAGCGGGCTCCTCGCAGTCCGCCGCATATCTATGCGGCCAGCAGCGGGTGCGAATGGCGATGATGACCCCGACGAGATCCCGGCATGAACCCTCAAGCCATGGCTGAGGACCTATACCGTCCGTAGCCGGCGCACCCCGCCCGGCAACCCGGATCATGTGACGGCAGGTCTCCTGGCTCGCGCCTCGATCGCTTGGAACCCCTTCCCGGCACCCATGCCAGTGGGACAGCGCCCAAGCTCGACGCTTACAGTTGCGGGGGCAGCTTCGGCATTGGCCCATGCTCCCCATGAGCTGCACCGAATTCCCTTTTCATCTTCCATGATGGAAGAACCGTCCACATTTAGCTATGACCTCGGGGGTGACCTGTCAATCAGATCGGACGGTATGGCCTTGGCCAGTGGTCTTCAAAAGCTCTCCCTCATTCTGGGCGGTGCCCGGTCGGGCAAGAGCCGCTATGCGGAAGAGCTAATGGCGAGCGAGGCGCCGCCCTGGGCCTATATCGCCACGGCTCAGGCGTTCGATGATGAAATGCGCGCAAGGATTGCTCAGCACCGCGCCCGGCGCGCGGAGAGCTGGGTGACGCTCGAAGCCCCGCTCGATCTTGCTGGCAGCATCGGCTCTCTCGACCCCAGCCAGCCGGTGCTGGTGGATTGTCTCACCTTGTGGCTCAGTAATCTCATGCTCGGGGCGCACGATTTGCAGGCTCAGTTCGCGGCGCTTGATCAGGCGATCGACCGCCACAAAGGCCCGGTGGTCATGGTCTCCAATGAGGTGGGGCTCGGCATCGTGCCAGAGAATGCATTGGCGCGGGCATTTCGCGACGAGCAGGGCCGCTTGAACCAAAGGATCGCCGCGCGGGCGGATCGGGTGGTGCTGATGGTGGCAGGCCTGCCGCTCCAGGTGAAGTGAGAGGGAAATGACAGGGATCAATCAGGACGAGCAGGAACGTCACCGGGCCAAGATGGCCAAGCGCAAGGCGGTCCAGGATGCGGAGGTTGCCGCCAAGACCCTGGAGAAAGGCTTGCTGATCGTCCATACGGGGCCGGGCAAGGGGAAATCGACCGCCGCCTTCGGGCTCGCCCTGCGCATGATCGGCAATGGCGGCAAGGTCGGGGTGGTGCAGTTCATCAAGGGGGCCTGGTCGACCGGCGAACGGGCGGTGCTCGAAGGGTTCGGTGATCTCGTCGAATGGCACAGCATGGGCGAGGGGTTCACCTGGGAAACACAGGATAAGGCACGGGATATCGCGGCGGCGGAAGCGGCCTGGGGCAAGGCTTGCGCTCTGATGGATGATCCGGATTTGCGCCTGCTGATCCTCGATGAGCTCAATATCGCGCTTCGCTATGAGTATCTGCCGCTCGATCAGGTGGTGGAGAAGCTGAAGGCGCGGCGGCCGGATCTGCATGTAGTGGTCACGGGGCGTAACGCGAAGCCCGCCCTGATCGAGGCGGCGGACCTCGTGACCGAGATGGGGCAGGTGAAGCACCATTTCGCGGCCGGAGTGAAGGCGCAGCCCGGCATCGAGTTCTGAGCGGAGCGATCCTTCATGACGGCGCGGGCAATCATGTTTCAGGGCACGGGCTCCAATGTGGGCAAGTCGCTGGTGGTGGCCGGGCTTGCGCGCGCGCTCGCTCATCGTGGCATTCGCGTTGCCCCGTTCAAGCCGCAGAATATGTCGAACAATGCGGCGGTGACCGCCGATGGCGGCGAGATCGGGCGGGCGCAGGCCCTCCAGGCGCGGGCTGCCCGCTTGCCGCTTTCGGTCCATATGAATCCGGTGCTGCTCAAGCCACAAAGCGAGACGGGTGCGCAGGTCATCGTGCAGGGCCGGATCTGGGGGCAGGCGGGAGCGCGGCAGTTCCAGTCGGTGAAGCGAGAGCTTCTGGGCTTCGTGCTCGACAGTTTTGCTCGTCTGAAGGCTGAGGCCGATATCGTGCTGGTCGAGGGCGCGGGCAGTGCGTCCGAGATCAATCTGCGAGCCAATGACATTGCCAATATGGGCTTTGCCCGGGCGGCAAATGTGCCGGTGGTGCTGGTCGGGGATATCGACCGGGGCGGCGTGATTGCGAGCCTTGTCGGCACGAAGGCGGTGCTGGAGGCTGACGATGCCAAGATGATCGACGGCTTCATCGTCAATAAGATGCGCGGTGATCCAAGCCTCTTTGCTGACGGGATGCGGGAGATTGCATCGCGCACCGGCTGGGCGCCGCTGGGGCTCGTGCCATTTCTGCCGGAGGCGGCGCGATTGCCGGCGGAAGATGCGCTCGACCTTGCCGAACGGCTGGACGCGCGCAAGCCTGAAGCAAAGGTGAAGATCGCCGTGCCGCTGCTGCCGCGCATTGCCAATTTCGATGATTTCGATCCGCTTGCTGCCGAAGGGGGTGTCGACCTCATCTTGGTCAAGCCGGGCGAGCCGCTGCCGGGTGATGCCAAGCTCATCGTGCTGCCGGGGTCAAAAGCCACGATTGCCGACCTTCACGCATTCATTGCCAATGGTTGGGATATCGATCTGCGGGCCCATCTGCGGCGGGGCGGTCATGTTCTCGGGATCTGCGGCGGCTTTCAGATGCTGGGGCGAAGGATTGCTGATCCGTATGGCATCGAGGGGCCGGCTTGCGAGGTCGCGGGCCTTGGCCTGCTCGAGGTCGAAACCGTGCTCACCGGCGATAAGACTCTCCGTGAGGTTCAGGGCGTAAGCGTGCCCGATAGCGTGCCTTTCCGGGGATATGAAATGCATGTGGGCCGCACCACTGGCGCTGAGATGACCAGCCCCGTGCTGCGGCTCGGGGATGGCCGGGTTGATGGCGCGCGATCGGGTGATGGCCGGGTGATGGGCACCTATGTGCACGGGCTGTTCGGGGATGACCGGCAACGCGCGGCCTTCATCCGCAAGCTCGGCGGTGAAGCGTCCGGGGTCTCGCATGAGCAGGCGGTCGAAGATGCGCTGGACAGGCTCGCTGCCCATCTCGAACGGCATCTTGACATAGACGGCATCCTCAAACGAGCGCGCTGACCATGAGCAGTGCCGTGAGGACCGCGAAGCCTTGTATCGCGCAGGCCAGCCGATAGAGGCATAAGGCGCGCCTGATGTCGGCGGGTGTTGCCTCGCTGCGGCCATCGCCCATCCAGGCATCGTTACGCAGGGTGTCCCCATAAATTTTGGGACCATTCAGCTTCAGCCCCAGGGCGCCGGCCAGGGCCGCCTCCGGCCAGCCGGCATTGGGGGATTTGTGGTGGCGAGCATCGCGCCAGATCGCCTGCCAGGCGCTGCGCACTTGGCAATCGGGCAGGAGCGCGGCGGCGATGATCAGCCAGAGGGCGGAAAGCCGCGATGCAGGCAGGTTCACGAGATCATCGAGCCTTGCGGCGGCCCAGCCAAAGGCCGCGTAACGCTCTGTCCTATGGCCGATCATGCTGTCGGCCGTGTTGACGGCCTTGTAAAGGCTGATTCCCGGCAGACCGGCGATCGCGCACCAGAAGGCCGGCGCCACCGCGCCGTCGGAAAAATTCTCAGCCAGGCTTTCCATGGCCGCCCGGCACACCGCTGGTTCATCCAGGGCCTCCGGATTGCGACCGACGATCTGGGAGACCGCTCGCCTTCCACCGGCCAGCCCGTCGCGCTCAAGGCCTTCGGCGACGGCCAGAACATGGCGATCGAGGCTGCGCTGGGCGATGAGGGTCGAGGCGAGAACGGCCAGGGCCATGATCGCCAGCGGGGCCGGCAACAGCGCATCAAGCAGCCGCTCCGCCGCGATCGCCACCGCTCCGGTCACAACCAGAAGCAGCGCTAAGGCAAGCGTGCCCTTGAGCCGGCGTGCGCCGTCAGGATCGCTGCTGCGGTTGAGGCCTTGATCGAGCTTTGAGATCAGCATCCCGATCCAGGTGACGGGATGACCGATCGCACGAAACAAGCGGTCGGGATAGCCGAGGACTGCCTCGACCGGCAAAGCAATGAATAATATGAGCAGATTTTGAGAATGGATCATTGGCGATCGCGCTGGATAGGGCAATGATAGGCGGTGTATGCGGGGATCGCATGACCGACAAGCATTTGATAGGACCAGTGTTTAGTGATGGGTTCCGGGCGGAGCTCGAATCCCTGCTGCGCTGGCGCAGGGATGTGCGCCATTTCCGCCGCGATCCGGTGGACGAACATCTGCTCGATTATCTGCTAGGCCTCGTTGATCTCGCGCCATCGGTCGGCAATAGCCAGCCCTGGCGGATCGTGCGGGTCGAGAGCGAAGCTGCCCGGGAGGCGGTACGCGCCAATTTCGAGACGGTCAATGCGCGCGCGCTCGAAGGCTATGAGGGAGAGGATGCAGCCCTTTATGCCCGGCTCAAGCTCGCCGGGCTTGATGATGCGCCGGTCCACCTTGCGGTCTTCGTCGAGGAGGCCTGTTCGCAAGGCAGGGGATTAGGACGCCAGACCATGCCGGAGATGCTGCATTACTCCGCCGTGAGTGCCATTCATACCTTATGGCTTGCGGCGCGCGCCCATGGTCTCGGCATCGGCTGGGTGTCGATTCTTGATCCGGCGGCGATCAAGGCTCTGCTCGCCCGGGCGCCGTCCTGGCGGCTCATCGGGTATCTGTGCCTCGGCTATCCTCAGGACGCAAATGTGGTGCCCGAGCTCGCGCGGGTCGGATGGCAAGCGAAAACCGATCCCAGCGCTCGCATCTTCGTGAAATGAGGCTCGACAGGGCCGTGGCGCTGAAGTAGCGTCGCAACCGGATCGGTCCCGCAAGGGCGAAGAGGGAACACGGTGATTCGTGCGACAAGCACGGGAAAAGCCGCGGCTGTCCCCGCAACTGTAGGCGCCGAGCTCCGTCCTGTTGACCCACTGGCAGCAGCCGGGAAGGGAGGATCGGAGCGATCGAGGCGCGAGCCAGTAGACCTGCCGGTCCCCTGGAGCTGTTCGAGAGGCCGCCGGTGGAGCGGCAGGAGGCAAGTGCTATGGCTGTTGAAACCCGCATGACCGCAGCGTCGGATCGCGCATCATCCTCATCCGTCCTGTCGCGGCTGGCCGCGCCGGCACTGATCTTCGCCATGGGTACCGCGCTGGTTTTCCTCGCCGGTTTCTCTCATGCGCAGAGCCTGCATGATGCGGCGCATGACACGCGGCACGCGCTCTCCTATCCCTGCCACTAGCCCATGTTCGGCAAAGTTCTCGCCGGCGGCCTCATCGGAGGCCTGGCCGGAGGAATCGCCGTTGCCGCAATTCAGGCGGTAACGACGACGCCGCTCATCCTCCACGCGGAATTGTTCGAGGCACAAGAGGCCGCGCAGGCGACGCTCAACGGCGCGCTGCTCTGGCTCGCCCATGGTCCGGCTCACGGCCCGGCTGCGGGCGAGGCGGGCGGAAATGACTTCGCGCGGCTGTTCTCGACCAGCGTGATGACCTGCGTTGTCGCGGTCGGCTATGCGTGGATGCTGCTTGCGGCCATGTGGGTGAAGGGCGAGGCGATCAGCGCCCGCAGCATCGTACCCTGGGCGATGGCCGGGTTCATTGCCACCGGGCTTGCGCCGGCGCTGGGCCTTGCGCCGGAATTGCCGGGTGCGGCCTATGTGGATCTCGGCGCGCGCCAGCTCTGGTGGGCCGGCACGGCGATTGCGACCGCCGCGGCGCTCGCATGCTTTGCCTTTGGCCGGACGGCGCTGTGGGTCGGGCTCGGCGTGGTGCTGATCTGCCTGCCACATCTGATCGGTGCGCCGCACACGCAAGAGGTGGCGAGCCAAGTGCCGGCCGAAATTGCGGCATCCTTTGCGTCCGCGTCGCTGGTGGTGCAGGCTCTCGTCTGGATCCTGCCGGCGGTGGCGGCGGGCTTTGCGGTTTCGCGCATGACCGCGGATTGAGCCGTCGGCGTTTAAGCGAAAGCGCGGGTCATTTGCGGTCTGGATGCCCTGGTCAAGCCTAGGCATGACCGCCGGGGTTGCCGCGTCGTCACCGGCCTGACGGGTCCGATCAGGCTCAATCGCCGAACGGATCCTCAACCCTTGGCCAATATGGCCGGGCGAGCTTCGTATAAGGCAGGTTGGCGAAATCGGGGCTGAGCGCGCCGGGGGTCGCCGCATAGAGGATCTTTGCGGCAATGGGTGCAAATCCCGCATGAAAGTGCTGGATCGACTTCACCACCACAATCTTGCGCTCGCGCACATCAAGGCCGAGGGCCGCGAAGCCTTCGGGGTGAAAGACCTGGGTGCGCTGGCTGTTGATCACGATATCGATGCCTTCGGCCTCGACCCAGGCGGCAGCACCGAGCGAGCCCACGGCCCGGCCGAAGCGCTGGGTCGCATTCTCGGCAAGGCCCTTGACCGTTACGGTGAGATCGACGGGATCGCCCGATGTCTCACCACATTTGCCCCCCAAGCGCAGCCGGAAGCGCGCGCCAAGGCCTGCGTCGAAGCAGAATTTCACCGCGATGGGGTCCCAGTAATAGCCGCTTGCGGCATTGGTGATGCCGCGCTCAAGCATGCGTTTCAGGCAGAAGGTTGAATCGCTCGGCGCGCCGCCGCCCGCATTGTCCGCGACGTCGGCGATCACCACGGGAGCGCCAGGCGTGGCGAGTGCTTCGTCCAGGGCTGCATCGAAGCTCAGGAAGCGCGGGGCGATGGCATGGCGCATCGCGAAGAGCTCATCACGCAGCCGGTCGGCCACGGTTTGCGCGTGGTTCCGATCACCATCGGCGACCACCAGCAGCTTCGCCCCGACATCAGGATTGTCGGCCCAGGGGAAGGAATGGCTGAGGGAGACCGAGAGAATGCCGTCGCGCCCTTCCATTTCCATCATCTGATCAACGAAGCCGCGCAAAGGCTGTTCGGTGGTGCGGAAGGTGCCGATCATGCGGCAGTCGGAGAGGGCCATGACAGGCCGGGTCCTACCCTGCGCCGCGTCATAAGCAAGGGCAAACAGCTCTTCGGCACGATCCGGAATGTCTATGTGGGGATATTCCTTGTAGCCCACGAGAATATCGGGGTGCCGGACCATGGTGTCGGTCAAATGGGCGTGAAGGTCAAACTCGGCGCCGATAATGGCACGCGGGCCCGCAACCGCACGGATGCGGGCGAGAATGTCGCCCTCGCAATCATCATAACCTTCCGCGGCCATGGCGCCGTGAAGGGCGAGCAGCACCATATCGACAGGGCCGGCTGCCTTCAAATCGTGCAGGATCTCATCACGCAGTTCCTCGTAGACCTGGCGGATGATCAGGCCACCGGGCTCCGCATAGGTGCATAGGGATTCCGCGACCTCGATGCCGTTCTCTTCGGCGCGGCGGCGCCAGATATGGAGCTGGGCCGAGCAATAGTTCTCAGGCCGCCGGGTGGCATCGCCATGGGCTATGAACCCTTCCTCGAAGCCCCGCCGGCTGGTGGGCTGCGGCACAAAAGTATTCGTCTCGGTGTCGAAACCGGCAATGAAGAGCTTCATGAGGGCGGGTCCGGGTACGCATGACAGATGGGTTCATGAGAATCGCCTTCTCCGCTCACCGGGTCAAGCATAGGTGCTGTTAATCGGTTTGCATCGCGTGCGTTGCGCCCCAGCTTTATTCATTGTACCGATCGGTTGGGGGTGCTGAATGGGAGCGGCTGTGCAGGACGGCACGATAGATCTCGTGGTCTTCCGGACGGGCAGCCTCGGCTGTGCTTTGCGGCGGGCCGACATCCGCGAGATTCTGCCCATGCCGCGCCTGTGGCGCTGGCCGGGGCTGCCGTCGGTCATCAAAGGGTTCTTCAATTTCGGCGGCGATGCGGTGCCGGTGCTCGATGCCGAGCAGCTCTTCTTGCTCGGGAATGACGCAGAGGAGGCCATAAAGGGCGAGGATGGGGCGAGTGATGATGATCCGGAGGCCTATCTCTATCACCACATGATCCTGCTTGCAGGGGCAGGACGGCAGAAGGTTGCGCTGCTGGTCGACCGGGTGACCGATCTGACGCAGGTACCACATGACAGTCTGCTGTCGGTGGAGGCGCAGGCCAGCCTCAATGGATGCGTTGTTGCGGGGGTAGAGATCGCGGGTGAACGCATTCATCTCCTCGATGGTCAGCGCCTCCTGCTCGCGGAGGAACGGATGGCGCTGGCTGAGCTCGCCGAGCGCGCGCGGGCGCGGCTCAAAGCCTGGGAGGAGACCGCGTGACGCCGTCCCTATCCGCAAGCGTGCCCGCTCATGATCCCGCCTTTCAGATGCTCAAGCAGCGCATCATCTCGCGCACGGGCCATGCCTATTACGATGACAAGGACCCCGCGCTGTGGGAGCGGATCAGACGGCGCCTGTCGGCAACAGGCCGGCAGAGCTGTGCGGACTATCTCAGGCTGCTCGATCATCAGGACCGCGATCTCGGAGCGGCGGAATGGCAGGCACTCGAGTCCGAGATCACGATCGGGGAAACGTTCTTCTTCCGCTATGCGGAGCAGTTCAATGCGCTGCGCCAAACAATCCTCCCCGAGATTATCCGGCGTAACCGGGATGGCCGGCGGATCCGGATCTGGAGTGCGGGCTGCGCGACGGGAGCCGAGCCCTATTCGGTCGCGATCGTGCTGCGCGAACTCTTGGGGGCCGAGACTGAGAATTGGTCGATCCGGATCATCGGCACGGACATCAATGAAGCCTTCCTCGAGACGGCTCGCGCGGGGATTTACGGCAACTGGTCGTTACGGGCGCTCTCGCCGGAGCAGCGTTTGCGCTACTTCATCAAGGAGCCGCAGGGCGATCGTGTGCTGCTGAAGCCCGAATATCGCGGCATGGTGCTGTTCCAACAGCATAATCTGCTGTCGCTTCTCGACCACAGCTCACCTCTGCAGTTCAGCGATTTCGACCTGATCCTGTGTCGCAATGTGCTGATCTATTTCCGCATGGAGGATGCGATCCGGGTGATGAGCGAACTTGGCGCACGGCTCACCCTCAATGGCTGGCTGCTCGCGGGGACAGCCGATCCCGGGCCGGTCCTTGCCGGGGAGATGCGCTATGTGCCCCTGCCGGGCACTGCGAGCTATCGGCGAATGGCGCAGGCGTTGGAGATCGACAGCCCGCTGCCGGCGCCTCCGGCTCGGCCTCAAACCGGGACCAAGACCGTTGGTCTTGCGCAACGCAAGGTCAAGGCGGCAAAGCCCAAGCCAAGCGCGAGCCGAAAGCCTAGACCAATACCCTCTCCTCAAGCTTTGGCTGTCGCCCCGCAGAGCCCAGTACAGCATGAGATCACGGATCATCTCGAACAGATCAGGACGCTGGCCGGGCGCGGTGATCTCGCACAAGCGCGATCGCTTTGCCGGGAAGCGCTGGCCGGCGATCCCGTCCATCCGGTGATCCACTACTATGATGGGGTGATCGCGCAGGCGATGGCGCAAGACGGGGAAGCAGAGGCTGCGTTTCGCAAGGCGCTCTATCTTGATCGGCAATTCGCCATGGCGCATTACCAGCTCGGCGTGCTGCTGGTGCGCAAAGGCAACCGGGCCGCGGGGGTGCGTCACCTGCAGAATGCGATCGAGATCGCGCGCAAGCTTGGCGATGACGAGACCATTCCAGAGGGAGGTGGGCTGTCCGCGGCCGAATTGAGCGCTGCGGCCATGCTCCACCTGGAGCCTTCCAGCCGCAACCGTAGTGTGACCCGATGAGCGAGGACACGGAAGCATCATCGCCCGGAGCGATGCGGCGGCGATTGCGCCGCGAGATCATCGGTACCCTTCGGGAGGCCAGGGACAATAGCGCGCGCCGCATCGAGCGCCTGCTGGATGAGCGCACCCGGCTGCTTGCCGCACGTGGCACGAAACTCCTTGGCAGCCGCGCGGATGAGGAGAACATGCTCCTCGTCTGCAGGATCGGCGGGGAGCGGGTCGGCCTTCCCTTGAGTGGGGTCGAAGCTGTGCTCCCGAACCAGCCGGTGAGCCCGATCCCGAGCCGCTATCCGGAAATGCTCGGCATCATCGCTGCGGGGGCGGAGATTTATAACGTGATCGATCTCGCCCGCATCCTTGGTCTGACGCCCGTCAACCCGCGCGATCAGGACGAGAGGATGCTGGTGCTCTTGAGGCGCCGATCACCAAGAATAGCCCTTCTGGTCGACTTTGCCGAGGAGGCCACGCAAATTGCCCGAGAAGCTGACGTCTCGGATGGTGCATCTGGCATCAAGGGGCGCGGCATCATCGGGTATATCGCCGCTTCCTCGGATAGTGCCGAGCAAGGCATAGCGCTGCTCGAGCTCGACACTCTGCTACAGCCGCTTCTGTCATCAACCTCGCCAAGTGGAGCCGCGTAACCGTGGGCCTGTCAATCGGAAACAGAATTCTGCTCGGCTTTGCCGTCATCATCGCGGTGCTGATCGGACTGGTCATCTACACCCTCGCCCAGTTCGGTGCGGTGCGCGATGCAACGGATCTGATCGTCACACGAGATTTCGCGACTATCCAGATCTTCGACCGCATTCTCGGGGAGGAGCGATCCCTGGGCGCCGCACAAGAAGATGCGCTGACGACATTCCTCATACGGCAGCTTGGGCAGCGCGCGGAAGGCGAAGATCCCATCCTCGCCTGGCGGCGGCAAGCGGCCGTGACAGAAGGCGTTCTTTCCGAAGCACTCTCATCGGTCATGCAGTATCGCGATCAGGCGGTGGATCCCGAGCGACAGGAGGCCTGGACCAAGCTTGCGCAACTCCTCGAGCAAGGGGCTGAGCGGCTGGCGCAGCTGAGAAATGAGACCGAGACCCAATTTGCCGCTATCGGGGCCAATGATCAGACGCGAGCACTGGCCAGCCAAAGCCAGATCCGCGCCCAACGTGCCGAGTTCCTGCGGATCTTCACGGATGCGCGCGGCATTCTCGAAGCATTGGTCCAGGCTGGCCGGCAGCGGTCAAGCACGGTGTACGACTCGAGCCGGCAGTCGATCATTCTCGCCATGATTCTGACGGTGCTGCTTGCCGCTCTGATCAGCTATCTCCTGCGGCAATCCATCGTGACACCGTTGGGCTCGTTCATGCAGTTCGCCGATCGCGTCGGCAAAGGCGACCTTGGGGTGAGGGCAGAGGCGGGGCGCGATGAGCTCGGGCATCTGGCGGCTGCCTTGAACGACATGGTGCGAGGCTTACGCGATATCACCCACCAGAACCGCGAGACCACCACAAATCTCAATGCGGCCGCAGAGGAGATCCGTGCCTCAACCCAGCAGCAAGCAGCGAGCGTTGCGGAGCAGCTCGCGGCTGTACAGGAGACGGCGGCAACGGTCGATGAGATCACCCATGCCGGTGTTCAGATCAGCAAGCGGGCTCAGGAGGTGATCGCCAACGCGCAAACGACCGCCCAGAACAGCGGGGCCGGCCTCAAAGCGGTTGAAGATGCCTCGCGCGCCATGGATGCCATTCGCGAACAGGCCGAGGCGGTGGCCGAGAATATCGTCGCTTTGAGCGAAAAGACGCAGGCCATTGGCGAGATCATCGCCACGGTGAACGACATTTCCGAGCGCTCTCATCTGCTCGCGCTCAATGCGGCGATCGAGGCGGCGGCTGCCGGCGAGGCGGGGCGGAGCTTTGCGGTCGTCGCCTCAGAGATGAAGATGCTGGCCGATCAGGCGAAGGATGCGACCGGCCAGGTCCGTTCAATCCTCGGCGATATTCAGCGCGGCATCAATTCGTCAGTGATGCTGACGGAGGAAGCGGTCAAGCGGGTGGTTGCGGGGAAGGATCAGGCGGACACAGCCCAGCAAACGATCGAGGAGATGACCGGCAGCATTCAAGAAAGCGTCCATACCTTTCAGCAGATCGTCGCCTCGACCAATCAGCAGCAGCTTGGCATTGAGCAAGTCATGGGCGCGCTGCAGAATATACGCGAGGCAAGCCAACAGACCTCCCAGAGCACCCGGCAACTCGATCAGGCCGCCGGCAATCTCGCGACCTTGTCGCAGCAGCTCGTCAGCCTGACCGAGCGATACCGCCTGTGATTGTTCTGAGGTTCGCTCGTTTGCGCAGAGACACCTGGCCGTGACAGATATCCGTCAACAGCTTCTCGCGGTGTTCGATGTTGAGCACAGGGAGCATCTCCAATCGATGCGATCGGTGCTCTCGGCGGCCGCTGCCGGGGATGAGGTTGATCTTTATGACGTGTTCAGGAGGGCGCATACGCTCAAGGGGGCTGCGCGGGCGGTCGACTTGACGGAGGTGGAGCGGCTTGCCGACAGGCTCGAGACCGTTCTTACGCAAGTGGTTGAAGCGCCGGGCCTGCTTACGAACGAGCTGAACAATGCGCTCTCGGTGGCGCTCGATGCGATCGAGGGCGCGGTTGCCGCCGCCGTGCAGGGCAGGCCGGAGCCGCACCTTCAGGATGCGATCGATCTTTTGGATCAGGTCGCGGCCAGTGAGGGTGAGCCATCCGCGCAGCCGGACATGACGGGTGAGGAGAAGGGCGAGCCGAGTGCGCTGGCCTCTCAAGCTCCTGAGCCAGCCTCGCCGCTGCCGGAGTTGCGGCCAAAACAGGTGGCAACCCCGGCGACGGGCACAAAGGGGACGCTGCCAGACACCACACCGTCGGAAGCATCAGCCTCTGCGGCTGGGCCATCGGTGACGGCGCATTCGGCGGCCGCCGCGTTCCTGACCGTCTCGACGGAACTGGTCGATGAGGTCGCGAATGCCTCTTATGAGCTCACGCTGGCGGTGCAGGCGCGGCAGGGGATCGATCAGCTCTATCGCGGTCTCGAGGCGGAGCTCAAGCAGCTCGAGCGCAGCTGGGAACAGGTCCGCGCCGAGAGAAGAAGCCAAGCCGTGGATGACAGAAGCAAGACCTTCCAGGCGCAGCTTCGTGCGATCTCGCGGCAATTGTCATCGCTCAACCGCAGGCAAAGACAGGCAAGCTGGTCCGTTGGACAAGCGGCTGCCGGGCTGAGAGACAGAATTGAGCATCTCGCGCTGGTGCCGGCAGAAACCGTGTTCGGTGGCTTTGCCCGTATGGTGCGGGAGATCGCCAGGGCTGAGCGCTACCCGGTCGAGTTCGCCATGAGTGGGCTCGACCTGCAGGCGGATATAAGCCTTCTGCAGGCGCTGAAGGATCCGATCATGCATCTGTTGCGCAATGCGATCAGCCATGGCGGCGAGCCTCAAGATGTTCGGCGCGCGCAGGGCAAGCCCGAGGCGCTGCATATTGCGCTCGAGGTTTCGGCTTCCGCGGACCAGCTGCATGTGCGCGTCTTGGATGATGGGCGAGGTCTCGACTTTGCCCGGATTGCGGAAGTGGCCGCGCGACGCGGCCTCATCGCGCCGGCGGCATTCGGGAGAGTGGACCAGGAGCAGCTTGCGTCCCTCTTGCTCCATCCCGGCTTCTCCACCGCGCCCGAGGTGAACGATCTTGCCGGCCGCGGCATTGGCCTGTCGGTCGTTCATGACGCGATTCAGCGACTGCGGGGCGCGTTCTCGCTGAGGCCGGGGAACCCGTGGGGCACTGTCGCGTTCCTTGATGTGCCGCTGTCCGCCTCGCGACAGAACCTGCTCATCGTCGAGGCGGAGGGAATGGTGTTCGGCCTTCCGTCGACCGCGGTTTCGCGCGTCATGCGGGTGAGGCTCGAGGATGTCGGCAGTGTAGGAGGCCAGCCGATTGTTGAGGTGAGACAGGGCGAGGAGGTGGAGCCGGTGCCGCTGGTGCCTCTGGCGTCGCTCATGCGGGGGACGCCCGGAATGCTACCCTCGGAGGGTGGCATGGTGAATGTCGTGCTGCTTCAGGCCGGCCGGCGGCAGCATGCGCTGGCTGTTGACCTGTTGCAGGAGGCGGGCCCCTTCGTTATTGCCGCGCCTGAGCTCATCGGTACGGACCCATCGATCATCGCCGGCACGGCCGTGTTGAGTGATGGCTCTCCCGCTCCCGTATTGCGGCCCGAGGGGCTCATGGCGCAGTGGATCGAACGGGACAAGGGGCGGGCGTCGCTCGTAGATGGCTGGAGCGGACCAGAGCAGCCCCGGCAGGCCACCATTCTCGTGGTCGATGATTCGATCACCACACGCACCCTCGAGAAAAACCTGCTGGAGGCGCAAGGCTTCCGGGTGCTGGTGAGTGTCGATGGCATCGATGCACTGGCAGTGCTGCGCGAGCAATCCGACATCGATCTCGTGGTGGCCGACATCGAAATGCCCCGCATGGACGGCCTCGCCCTGCTGCGGGCCATGAAGAATGATGCACGGCTCGAGGCCATTCCCGTCATCCTCATGACATCGCGCGCCGGGGCGGAGGATGTGAGACGCGGGCTTGAACTTGGCGCGGAGGCCTATCTCACCAAGCAGAAGTTCGACCAGCGCGAACTTCTCGCCACAATCAATCAGCTGCTATGAGGGAAAAGCGCGGTCCGATCCGGGTGATGGTCGTGGAGGATTCCGCCACCACCCTGGAATTGCTGGTTCAAATCATTTCGAGCGATCCGCGTTTCACCATCGCGGCGGCCATCGATACTGCGGAAAAGGCATTGGAATGCCTGGCCGAGGTCAAGCCGGATGTGATCTCCATGGATATCCGCTTGCCCGGCATGGATGGGCTCGAGGCGACGCGCCGGATCATGAGCGAACAGCCGACGCCTATCGTCGTGATCGCGGCCGCGGTCGAGGATGCAACGTTGCGGATCTCGATGAACGCGCTGCGGGCGGGCGCGCTCTCGGTCGTTGAAAAGCCAGTCGGGCCAGCGCATCGGCAATTCGCCAGCATTGCCGAAACGATCCGCACTCAACTCTACATCATGAGCCAAGTGCCGGTGATCCGGCGCCGGGAAGGTTATGTGCGGCGGCCCCAGGGCGAGCCCATCAGGCTGGCCGATGGTGATTGCTTGAGGCCGAAGGGCACGCCCAGCATCATTGGCATAGCGGCCTCCACAGGGGGACCGCCGGCACTTGCCAAGATGCTCGGCGCCCTGCCGGCGGATTTCCCCAAGCCGCTCCTTCTGGTTCAGCATATGGGCTCAGCCTTCATGGAGGGGTTCGCCGCCTGGCTCGATGGTGTGGTGCCGATGAAGGTCCGCATTGCCGTCGATGGCGCTGTTGCCGAACCTGGAACGGTCTGGGTCGCACCGGGGGATCGGCACCTCGTGGTCGACGAGGTCGGCAAGATGGCGCTGGTCGGCTCACCCCCCTATCGAGGGCAGAGGCCCTCAGCCAATCTGCTGTTCCGGTCGATCGCGCAATTCGGCGAAGCAGGAATGGGAATTCTGCTCACCGGCATGGGGGATGACGGTGCGGAAGGGCTGGGGCTGATCCGCAAGGCGGGTGGCTTCACCGTCGCCGAGCATGAGAGCAGCGCTGTCGTTTATGGCATGCCTGCGGCCGCGGTCCGCCAAGGCGCGGTATGCGTCAGCCTGCCCCTGCCGATGATCGCATCCCGCCTTGTGCACTATTGTGAGTATGCTCATGAGAAGCACTGATCGGCTGCCATCGGCCCAGATTCTCCTCGTTGAGGACTCCGATACCC